>CBFDAH010000040.1:0-18843 GCA_965602785.1 uncultured Syntrophobacterales bacterium | reverse complement strand
CATATCACAATTTCCCAAGGAATATCGATAAGTTCCTGTCATGACAAGATATTTGCGATTAGAAGGGTTAAATTTAGTTCTATTGCAACAATCGAGGCAGGTGTTTGTTACGGTTTGGCAAGGTTCCTTTGACACAATGAGATCATATTCCAGCATGTAGATTATTTAATTGCAAGGTTGGTGGCACTATATTGATGATGGCTTTTTCTGGCGGGCTCTATTATCCCGACTTTAACCTTCAGCCGCCGATGGCCGCCATGGATCGAAACGGGTATGGTTGGGTCCCTGCGCATGGCTCAAGTTTAAAACTTTTGAATCTCATGGCTTCCTGAAAGATGGAGGCCAGCACCTCATCGGAGCAGTCGCTCCGTATAGCTCCCTTAATATCGAACTCCGACTTGCCCAGCAGGCAGGGTCGCAAGCGCCCCTGGGCCGTGAGGCGCAGGCGATTGCAGGAGCAGCAGTGATGTGCGCTCATGGGGCTGATAAAGCCTACCTCCCCCAAACCTCCCGGCACCTGGAAAATTCTGGCCGGGCCAGCAGTGGCGCCCTGCGCTACTTCCACGAACTCGCCCAGAACCGCCAAGCGACGGCGCACCTCTGCCATTGGCAGGAAATGCCGCTGCCACTCACGTCTTGAACCCGTGGGCATCAGCTCAATGAAACGCATCTGGAAAGGGTGCTCTGTGGCCAGGAGAGCCAGATTGAGCAATTCATCATCATTGACACCCTTGAGCACCACGCAATTGACCTTCACCGGATGAAAGCCCAAAGCCACGGCGCGTTTTAAACCCGCCAAGACATCTCCCAAATTATCCCGGCCGGTGATTCTGTAATAGCGGTCGGGCCGCAGGGTGTCCAGGCTGACGTTCAGGCGGCGCAAGCCGGCCTCATGGAGGGCCGGAGCCAGGTCGCTCAAGAACACGCCATTAGTTGTAAGGCAGACCTCATCGACGCCAGGAATTTTCTTGAGGTGGCCAATAAAATCCGCCACCCCCCGGCGTTTGAGGGGCTCGCCCCCGGTCAGACGGATTTTGCGGATGCCCAGTCGGGCGGCAATTTCGGCAATCCGCAGTAGTTCCTCGTATCTCAGGATTTCTGAGGCCGCCAGCTTCTCCCAATCCTGCCAGTAGGTGCAGTAGAAGCAACGGAGATTACAGCGGTCGGTGACCGACATCCGCAGGTACATGATTTTCGGCGTCATGTCTTCTGCCATTCCAGTTATCCGCAGTGCAGATATTTTTGCGTGGGTCTTATCAGCCGCCTTTGCCGAAGGGACAGTCGGGGTAAAGGCACTGCGAACAGTCCCGGCACAGGCCGCCGTGTCCCAACATGGCCAGTTCCGTTTTGCCGATTTTTTCGCCGGCTAGAATGCGGGGGAGCACTAAATCCAGGCCCGTTGCCCTATGATGCAGAGCACAGGCAGGCACCCCCAGGAGTGGCACCTCCCCCAGGTAGGCCACCAGAAACATGGCACCGGGGAGGACGGCGGAGCCGTAGTGCACTTCGGTGGCCCCGGCCAGGCGGATGCCGTGCCGGGTGACGTCGTCCGGGTCTACGCTCATGCCGCCGCTCAGAAGTAAAAGGTCACAGCCCCCGGCCAGGTGGCTGCTGATGGTCCGGGCAATGGCCTCGGCGTCATCCGGCAAAAATTCCACCGCAGCCACAGTAGACCCCAGGGCCTCCACCTTTTCACCAAGAATTGGTGCAAAGCGGTCCTCGATGAGGCCGTGGTAGACTTCGTTGCCCGTAATAATGAGGCCGGTTTGAGCCTGTTTCAGGGTCTTTACCGAAACTATCCCACCGTCAGCACCGGCTAAGGCCGCGGCCCGCTCCACCGCGGCCCGTTTCATGATGAGGGGAATGGCCCGGGTGGCGGCCACCTGTTCCCCTTTTTTCACCAGGGTGTGGCGGTGCAGGGTGGCACACATGACTTCGTCTACCAGATTGAAAGCAGCCAGGGCCTGGACATGCACTTCCACAAGACCGTCCCAGGCGGCGTAGAGATTGATTTTGCCTTCTCGAGGGTTGTTCTCCCAGAAGACACCGTCGCCGCTCAGAGCCCCGGCCAGGATGGCTGCGGCCTCGTTTTCATGTATTTCATCCTCCTCCAACTCCAGGACATAGAGGTGGTTCTTCCCCAGACGCTGAAGACGGCAAAGATCATCTTCGCAGACGGTGTGGCCTTGGCTAAAGGCGGGGCCCTTGAACTCTCCCGGGCGAATTTCCGTGATGTCGTGGGCCAGCTTGAGCCCCACCGCGTCTTTGAGCTTGATGGCTTTCATCATGTCAATGCCTCGCTAGCGTCCCCTCGCAGCCGACGCCTCGAGAAAGTCCGGAGCTGTGGCACTCCCCGCCGTTATCCCGGAATACGGGGACCAATCCATGTCCGGCCAGGCAATTTCCCGGGGTTTTTGGAAGTACGCCCCTTTAGCGCAGGGGCGGCAATAGGGCTGGCCGTTTAGCATAACTTCCCGGCTGTCCCGCACTACCTGGCCGCATTTGGCACAGGCCACCTTGCGGCGGGTGGGGCCGGGAAGGTCAAATTCGGTGAGATCAACCTCCACCTCCTGGACTCGAAACATAACGGCATCCGGCATAACCTTGTAAGCGAGAAGCTGCTGAGAGCGCTTATTCGCTTCCATAGGGGCATAGAGGGCTGCCAAGTCCCGGGATTCCTCGGTGGAAATGATCCGCACAGCCAGGCCACTCTCCAGGTTGAAGAACGTGGCGGCCATGATGCCATAGTCCATGAACTTCAGGGAGCGCCGGCCCAGCTTGACATTGGTTACGTGAGCCACGGCGTCCCCGGTGCAGCGATCCATCTCCACATAGACGATGAGCTTCTTGAGTTGGGGTAGCGTGGGTGGAACGTTAAAACTGAGAAGGCGCAGACCCAAAATGGCCATGCGCACCCCCACCACCTGTCCCGGACAGAGGTGGCCATGGGCGGCCACTGAGCCGGCCAGGAGCTCTTCAAAGAACTCCTGGTCTGACTTCAGACTTTGACCTACGTACTCCCTAGCGGATTCCATGTTCTGGTCTCTCACACCTTCAACAACTTTACCTGGGTCTGGTAAAAGACGGCGCTGCCTCCCACCAGATCCACCAAGCAAGTGTTTTTGAGCACCGGGTCCACCCGCATGGCGGCGTTGGCGTGCACACCGGTAGCCCGACGGGGGTCGGCCGGCACTCGCACTCCATCAATCACCACATCACCAGCGCCATAGGCCCAGTGTCCGTGACCCAGGGAAAAGGCCACCACGCCCGGTCGGATGCCCTCCGTGATGCGCACCCTGCCGATCATAGGCTTCTGGTTGCCGGGCGAGAGATTCCAGATGCCTTCCTCGTTGGAGAGTGAGACCACCTTCACCTGGTCGCCGTCGGCAAGCTTCAGCCGGCGAGCGTCCCCCGGGGACATGTCAATATGATTCTCCGGGTACAAGGCCTGCAGCCAATAATTGCCGGGAGTGCGGGACTTGGTCTGGGCGACGTGCCGGTAGGTGATGAGGGTGAGATCGTAACCCTTGGCCTCGTCATCCAGCTTGCGGCCCAGGACATCCACGGGCCCGTCCATGAAGTGGGCATGGCCCACGTAGGGTTTGCCGGTCATGGAATTCTTGGTGGTCACCAGTTTTTCAAGGTATATGCCCACGAGCTTTCCATACTTGTTGGCCAGCTGGCCGTCCTTATAAGCCTTCTGATATTCCTGGAAACGGCCACCCCGGTTCATGACATACACCACGGGGAGCCACCAGTCTTCACCCACCACAGCTTTCCAGCGTTTGGCGTCGTAGACCGGAGACGGCAGGTGGCGGCGGGCCTGCTCAAAAATTTTGAGTTCCTCCGGGCTGGCCGCAGGGACCTGATCCGAGCCGTTGGGCTTGTCGCCGAAGCCGATGTTGGCCACCATGCGCAGGTACATGTCTTCCTCCCGCTTCAAGTGGAGCCCGGGGCCGAAGGCATTTTCGCCGAATCCCGGCAGGTTCATTTTCTCGGCTATAGCGAGCACCAGAGATTCAGTGGAAAGAGGCGTCTTCTCGCCGAACACTGTCACTATATCGGTGAGAGGCGCCGAAGCGGGCTGGCGGAAGGGGTACACCTTCGGAGTGACCGAAGGGTGGGACCCGGAAAACTCCCAGCGCTCTAAAAACGTCAGGTCCGGAAAGATGTAGTCGGCGTACATGGTGGTTTCGCCGATGACGATGTCCGAGGCAAAGATCAAAGGAATTTTCTTGGGGTCAGACAGAATCTCAATAAGTTTGTGCCCGGCGGGCAGGGAATACACCGGGGTGGCCATGTAGAAAAACAACGCCTTGATGGGATAAGGATAGCCGTCCCCCGCGCTGGGAATGATTTCCTGGTAGATGTCGCTGCAGAAAGGATACCAGGGGCGTTTGGCCGGATAGCCCTTGAAAATTGTTGATTTGTCGTACTTCTTCCCGTGCCGGATGATATCCACCCCCCATGACTTGATCTTGCCTTTCTGCTGCAAAAGATTGAAGGGTTTGCCTTTCTTTTTGCCGGCGAGGTCGTAGGTGGTAGCCTTGGAGAGGCCACCCATCCAGTCGTGGTTGCCGATCAGGGTATTGAGGGTCATGTAAATGAGCACGTTATAGAAGCCGGAGGTATGCTGGGAGACGCCGCGGTGGAGGTCAGCCGCAGCCTTTTTGCCGTGATTGGTGAATTCCCGGGCCAGATCTGCCAGGTCGCCCTCATCTACCCCCGCCAATTGGGCCCATTCGGACAACTTCTTGGCGCCTGCAGTCTCCTTATAAATTTGCAGCACGCTCTTGACCTTGAGGCCTTTGACCTCGGCGTCCACCAGGAGATCGCCCTCTACAGGCTCGGTTTCGCTGTTGGGATCGAAGGGTTGGTAAGTGCCGCCTGAATACACGATGAAGGGGTCAAACTCCCAGTCGCCGCCCTTTTTTTTGGGTTGTTTCTGGGTTGGTAAGCCGAGGTCCGAACCCCTTAAGAATGTGGTGGGAACGCCGTCCTTAATCTTGACCAGCCAGGCGGCCTGAGTCCAGGTGGGCTCATGGTCGACTTTGGCCGCGGCCTTGTTGGCGTTGGCCAGATAGCGGGCGTCGTAGCGCTGGTTCTCAATAATCCATTGCATCATGCCCATGCCCACGGCCCCCACCCCATTGGACTTGATAGGCAGCCATTTCCACGCTCGGGCTGCGGTCTTGGAGCAACGCGGGTCCACCACTGCTATTTTCATGCCGCCATCCACGATGCCTTGAGTCAACTTCTGGCCCCGGAGAGGGGGGCCATAGTTGGCTTCGTAGGGGCTGGCGCCTACAAAGAGGATGAATTCGGCATTACCCGTATCGGCTTGCCAGTAAAACTTTTTACCCCCGCCCCATTTGCCCTCTTCAAACTGGGAGCTCATGGCCTTGCACGTGAAATAAAGGGACCCCTGGCAAACCGTGGTATGCCCGTGAGCGTTGACCGAACCCAGCCCGCCTTTTATGAAGCGTTTCAGCAGCTCGCTTCTGCCATGCTTCAACCGGCCCCAGTTCAGGACAAACTGGTTGTTCTTGGGACCCAGGTCCGGATGGTCCGGGTCGATGAGGTATTTGAGGTTTGCTGCGTGCTTGTTTTTAAACTCCTCAATCGTCATCTTCTTGGCGGCCACTTGGTCGGTGTCCATTGCCATTTCCTTGGCGATCTTGGGGTCCTTGAGGATGCAGATGTCCTTTAAGCCCTCCACCTGCCCCTCGCCGAAGAGATTACCGCCGTTGACGATTTCGGTGATGGCCTGCTCGAAGGGAATAGTCTGCCACTTGTTCTCCCCCCGCTTTCCGGCCCGTTTGACCACCTTGACGATGCGGTAGGGGTCGTAGAGGGCCTGGATGCCTGACTGGCCCTTGGGGCAGATGGAGCCCTCGATGGTGGCCGCTTCCGTGATGGGCGTCTTGTAGGGAATCTGCGGCGTCATGGTCCAGGGGCTGTAAGGGTTGCCGTCGATTTTGGCTACCAGGCCGTCCACGAATTTGACCTTGATGCCGCAGTTGGTGTTGCACTGCTGACAGACGGAGTAGATCTGGTTCTCCGGGAAATGATGGATGTAGGCATCGCCCACGTCCATGGCCCAGGGTGAGCTCACCGCAGCCTCGGCAAACCGCGCCAGATAGGCGGTCGCCGCCAGGGAACCGCCGAGGAGCGCGGAACACTTGAAGAACTGCCGGCGGTCAATTGGTTGCTCCAGGAATTTGAACACCCCGCATTCGGGTTTCGTTTCGACCTTGTTAGACATGTTCTTCCTCTCCTCTTCCAGCAGCGATTACCGGCAGCCAGCGGGTGCCTAGCAAAAAGGTCAACAGACCCAGGGAAACCACCCAGAGACTGACTAGCCATTCGGTGAGGTTGGGGAAATAATTGGTTCGCAGCCTGGGGTGTTGGAACGCAGCCTCCAATCCCTCCAACTTGTAAAGGGCCAAATTGGGAATGAGGAAGTTGAGGCGCACGGCAATAAACATAATGAGAATTAGGAAACAGCCCCAGGCAATAGCGCGCGGGTCTTCATGCCGGCCGTATAAGAGAAACAAGGGGATGGCACTGCCGATTAACAGGTGTAAGATCCAGAAGACCCACCAGTAAGGGCCGAAGAGAATCAGGTTCAAGGTGGTGATCGTTCCAGCCGTGCCGGAAAGATAACCCACGAAAAACTGGAAAAGCTCCAGTAAGATAAAAACCGCTAAAAGAAAACGGACGACGTGGCCCAGGCGGTGGACCAATTCATCATCGATCCGAAAGACATAAGTCAGTAAGGCGATGAGGGCGCCGCCGGAAAGAAGAGCAGTGAGGATAAACAGCAATGGGGTGATGGCGCTGTTCCAGAGGGGCCGATCCAGCACCACGGCGAAAATGGCGCCGTTGACCCCATAAAAAACCAGACCCACGGGTAAGCTGATAATGGAGAGAAGGCGTACCCGGCGGTGATCATTTTCCCGATCCGCTTCACTGTAGGAGGACTTCCCCAACGCCAAAAGCCGGTAAAAACCGCACCCTGACCGACTCTCATCCTGGGACCAGAGAATGATATTCTCTCGCAGGAGAAAGAAGGTCTCCAGGAGATAGATGATAATCATCAAATTGGTGAAGATGACCATCCAGGTGATCATGGAAGTGAAACTGGGGGTGAGCAAGAAGCGGTAGATGCGGAACATGTGGCCCAGGTCGAAGGAGATGATGAGGATTTCACAGATGAGGGCCACCAAAACCGTGAATGCCGATAGCGGCCCGATGGGGGCGAAGACCTTGACCCGGAAGACATAGGTCAGAATGGTGATGAGGAAAGCCCCGGCCGTGAGACCCAGAAAAAAGAGATACACCGCTACCCAGAGCCCCCAGGGGACATAGGAACCAAGGGCCGTGGCCTCTTTGCCATAGACGAAAAGATTGACCATGCCCCAGGTGCCCAAGATCAGGCCTCCCATCGCCAGCCCTATCAGAAGCTTGAAGTATTTTCCTTTCATGCGGCTCTCCTTTGCTTACCGTAAGTAATAAACGGCCGGTTTCGTCCCCAGCTCCTCCTTCAAGCGGGTGATGCGGGGGGAGCCCAGCAGTTCAAAGACCAGGCTGTTAGAGTCCGCAAGGTTGCCGAAGAAGGTGGCCCGGCCCACACACGTAGTCACGCAGGCGGGGAGCATGCCCACCTTGAGGCGATGCAGACAGAAGTGGCATTTGCGGGCATTGCCCACGGGCGAGCCGCCGTCGCGCGCCGGCCACTTTTTCCCATACTCGGCGGCCGGCTGGGATTCATAGCCGTTGGCCGCGGCCTTCCGCCCCAAAAGCCTGCCCGGCAGGTCAGGGGTGTCCCCGGTGTACCATTCGCCGAAGTCAGAAGTGCGGGCCGCATAGGGACAGGCCACTAGGCAATACCGGCAGCCGATGCAGCGGTCATAGTTAACCACCACCACACCCTGCTCGTTTTGATACGTGGCGGTCACTGGACAGACCGGCACACAGGGGGGCTCCTGGCACTGGACGCAGGGCCGGGGGATGAAGCGCCGCCGAACATAAGGATAACGACCGACTTCCTCTTCAATGACCGGACGGTACACCACCCCAGGCGGCAGCTTGTTTTCCGCCACGCAGCCGATGGTGCAGGCATGGCAGCCGATGCACTTGGCGATGTCAATGACCATGCCCCATTTGACGGCGCCTGGCTTTTTCTTCATCGCCCGCTTGAGATCACGCTGCATGCGCACCAGGGGGTCTTCCTGCGGCAAATCTCTTGGCATGATGAGCTCCTTTAATAATAATGGACTAAAGCGTTTTCCTGGCCCGCCGGGCCGTGGTTTCCTGACTTCATCCGCCCCAGGGCCCGGATGAGTTCCAGGGCCACCCCCATCCCCTCCCGGACGAGATGAAGATCCATCCCGGCTGGTAATGGTGCTGCCAGTCCCGGTCGATGACGGTGATCTCCCACTCCAGTTCCGGCAGCTTCTGCCGCATCTAGGTGGCCATGATGGTGCCATCCGTGCCGTGATCTAAAATAACTGAACTTTTTCATGAGACAATTTCACTTCTTGGTGAAACTTCACCCTCAGCCAGATTTTCTCCGATTGTTTTTAACCAGTAAGCAAGCTCCTCAGTATCTAACGGTTTCACCAAACAGGCATAGAGATGCAAGCCGATCACTTCTTCCAAGCCCGGGTGGTAGGCCAGACTGGATATTCCCAAGACGTGAAGTCGGGGATGGATTTTCTTCAGGGCCCTGAAAAGCTGTTTGTCGGCCGACACCGTATCCATATCGAGAATGACCGCGACGTTCGAGCTCTCCTGAAGGCATGTTTGCAAGTCTTCCAGGGAGAAGAGTAGCCTGGCGGAATGGTTCAGGGTGCCCAAGAGTCCGCAAAACTTCTTGCCATCTTGCCGATCACCAGTCACCACTACCACCTCCGGCTTGCTCATATTAACCCCTGTTAATCCCCGGTTTTCGATGCCTCTCGACGATTTGGTGGTAAGAAAGGCAATTTTTATGCCTACTTGGATAACCTATTATAATTTCTGTTAAAATAGCTTATTACTGGGTAAGATTAGGGAAGATTGGTTTTGTAAGGCAGGCAGGTTTTGTAAGGATGAAAGATTAACCCATTGATTTAATTCAATATTTTATGTTATTTTCTCTGCTGCTTTTCCCATTGCCGCCGACACGCCTCAGACATATCAACACTATATTCAAAAATTCTCAGGACATAGCCGTGTTCGAAAAACAGACACACCAACAATGCAGGTGTACACTACAGGTGGATCGAGCGAGGATTTAATGGGTGGTGGGGTCGGAGGTGTAGACTTTGTGTCGCTTCAGGATGGCATAAACGGTACTCCGGCTGATACCTAAGCGCTTGGCGGTCAGCTTTTTATTCCCGCCGGTTTCTTTGAGGATTTCCAGAAGAGTCTCCAATTCCCGCTCTTCCATGGTCGGCGGGGAGCTTGGCCTAAAATGTCGCAACGCTGCTGGGAAATCCCAAGCCTCCAGCCGACTGCCTTTGGCCAGGACCACGGAGTGTTCCAGGGAATTCTCTAGCTCCCGGACATTCCCAGGCCAGGGATATTCCAGGAGGAGGCGCATGGCCTCGGAGCTTATCTCCTTGATGTCTTTCCGCTGTTCCGCGGCAAAACCGCGCAAAAAGTGGAGGGCCAGCAACGGAACGTCGTTCTTGCGATCCCGCAGCAGCGGCAGATGAATGGGGATGACATTGAGGCGATAAAGGAGGTCCTCCCGAAAGCTCCCCTGCTCCACTTCTTTCAAAAGGTCTTTGTGGGTGGCGGCCAGGAGGCGCACGTCAACGGTCAAAGTCTTTTCGCCCCCCACCCGCTCAAATTTGCGGCTCTGCAAGACACGCAAGAGCCTAATCTGGGCCGGTGGCGGCATTTCCCCCACTTCATCCAGAAATACCGTGCCGCCTTGGGCAAGTTCGAAGCGCCCGGGCTTCTGACGGATGGCCCCTGTGAAGGCCCCCTTCTCGTGTCCGAAGAGTTCGCTTTCCAGAAGCGAGGCCGGGTAGGCCGAGCAGTTGATGACCATAAAGGGCTTGTCCCGGCGAGTGCTCAGACGGTGGATGGCCCTGGCCACCAACTCTTTGCCGGTGCCACTCTCCCCCTGAATCAGGACGGTGGCGTCGGTGGGGGCCACATCCTCGATGAGTTTGTAGATCTCTTGCATTTTTCGGTCTTTGCCGATGATCTCGCCAAACCCGGCCGCAGCTTCCACCTGGCCCCTGAGACCGCCCATCTCTTCCTCATGGAGCAAAGCCCGCCCCAAAGCCCCGGCATTCTGATTCAGGATGAGCGCCAGCCACTGAATGTTCTCAGGGTGGCATTCACAGTCCCCCGGGCAGGAGACGATAGCTGCGCCGGTGATTTGGCCATCTGTAAAGGGAATCTGGGCCTGACGGTCACCTATCGGAAAATTAACCGGGATAAGAGGCGGTTTCAGAAGATTTTTCTGGGTAAAGCTTGCCTTTGGCAGTTTATCAAGAGTTTCCGAAGCAAAAAGCACCGTTTGAGTATCTCTCAGAGAAACCAGGTCTTGGCCTGAAGTGACATAGAGGGTGTCCCGGGCGGCATTAAAGGCCAGTAGGGACACCTGAGAGCATGGCACCTGGTCCTTGAGTTTTGTGAGAAGAAAGGCGCCCATCTCTTTCAGAGAGCCCAGAGCACTAATTTCTCGCACGATTTGGCAGGCGGCTCTGGTCTGTCCATAGGCCCGCTCCAACTCCTGGGTCTGCTCTTCTAAACGACGGGTGTAATCCTCCTGGCGGGCCACCATCTGATTGAAAGAAGCAGCCAGCCGAGCAATCTCAGACTGTCCTTTCACGGGCACCCGCACGTTGGTTACTCCCTGGTCTATTCGCTGGGTGGCCTCCACGAGGGTGGCCAAGGGCCGGGTGATGCGACGCACAAACAAAAGGCCTCCCACCAGAGCGGCCAGGAGAATGCCCAGGGTGAGCAGGCCAATCTGCAGCCAAAGCGAAACTACCTGCTTCCTGTAATAGGTTTCTGAGAAACCGACACGCAAGACCCCGGCTTTCCCCTTAAATATTGGCCAAGCCGTATCCAGGAAGGGTTCTCCGGCCTTGGACGTGATCTCGCGAAAACCTGGCTTTTCCACCGAAGCAGGTTGATTAACATCCACCAGTCCGGCTGGCACCCCTTTTTGAAAAGTGTGGGCCAGGATGCGTCCCTCCTTGATGACAAAAAGATAGCCCAGGCCCGGGTTGCTGCGCAGTTGCTGGTCCAGTAGCTTCTGGAGACCCACCAGGTCGTTAATGAGAATCCTGTCTGCGGCCTCCAAAGCCACAGCATGGGCCAGGTTTTCCGACTGACCCGCGATGGTGGCATGCAAGGCGGCACTATACCTTTGGGTGACCAGGAAGGCGATGGTTAACCCACTCAAAACCACAAACAGGGCGATGCCCCCCAATAAACTGCTTTTAAGGCTTTTGGGCTGCATGGGCCTGGTCCTTTAGTTACATAGATTGCTGTGCATCCGCCGGATAGGTTCGTACCAGTCTTCTTGGAGTGGGATGAAGCGATCAATCAACAATTCGCTCAAAATTTTTTTACCCTTGGGATCCTGGTGCATGCTGAAGAGCACCTGTTTCAGGCGTTCCCGGTCGCGCTGCGGGAGATGTGCCGAGGCTACCAGGGGTGGGATGCCATAAGATTGAGACTTCTTGATCACTTTGGTGCGGGCCGTAAAAGCGGGTTTTTTTAACTGATAGTATTCCCAGACCAGTCCGTCCACCGCGGCGCCGTCCACTAGACCCCGGGCAACCGCCAAAATGGAGTTGTCATGACTATAAGTGAAGATAATCTGGCGGAAAAAGGTTTCCGGTTGCTCCTTGAGTTCGCTCAGCCAATACTCAGGCACCAGTTTGCCGGTGTTGGAGTGGGGATCTGTGAAGGCAAAAGTATGGCCTCTTAGGTCTTCCAGGCTCTTAAATGAGCTGTGTTTATGGACAATGAGATAGGATTGGTAGGAATGGCTGCCCTGCACCATGGGGACGGCAAGAGGCTCGAACTTGAAGTTTACCTTGCCGGTGGCATAAGGTCCGGAGCAGATAAAAGCCAAATCGATGTCGCCCCGCCGGAGGAGCTCATTGATTTCCGCATAGGTTTTCCGCTGCACGAATTCCAGGTCTTTTCCTACCTGGCGGCTTAAATACTCCAGGAGTTGGCGATACAGGTCGAAGGTTTGCTTGGGAGAAATCATCGCTGCCACCGCCACCTTAAGGGATGGCTTCTGGGTTGCTGTTTCACCTGGTCGGGCAGCCGGCACGGTCCGGGAGAAGTCAACCACTGCCTTATCCCCCTCACCCCCGCAGCCATTGGCGAATACCGCCAAGAAAATGGCCACGGTGATCAAGGGAAGCCATCTGCATCCCAGACCATCATTCTGTCTGGACATTTTTCCTCTCCCCAGGCTTTCCTATGCCTAATATTAAAGCATTTCTGCACTTTTCAGGCCGCCTGGGCCAGTTTACGAACCAAGGGCCGGGGGTCCACGATGTGGCGCACGAACCATTTCTCGTAGTCGTCGGCACCGAGTGCTAGGGCCAGGATTTCCGAGAAGTGGAGAATAGGAATCTTGGTCTTGCCGGTGCCGCGAATCTCCAGGTTAAGCTGACACATGGCGCAGGCGGTGACCAGGCAGTCCGCCCCTGCGACTGTGGCGCTCTCAATAATCTCATTAACCAGAGGGGAGACGATCTCCGGGTCGGTGGCCGACAGGAACGAGCCGCAGCAGCGATACATCAGGGCATGAGAGATGGGTTCTGCCCCCAGAGATGCCAGGATGTTCTCCAACTCTCCTTCGAAGTATGTTTCCTCCTTCAGGCGCGGCGGCCGGAACAGGGTGCAGCCGTAATACGGCACGAATTTCAGACCCTTCAGGCTCCGCCGGGCCTTAGCTTGCAGGCGGTCCAGGCCGTACCGGACGAGCACCTCCATGAAGTGGATGATTTCCCCCTCCACATTAATGGGGCGGCCCCAGCGCTCTTCCAACTCCCGCCAGGTCAACGGGTCCTGCTTCAGGCAATTTTGGGCGGAGCGGAGGTAGTGGAGGCAGCGGGGGCACATAACCACCAAAGGCCGGCCCGCCGGGGCCAAAGAAAGATTCCTGGCCGCCATCCCCAGGCTCAGGTTCTGGCACATGGTCTGGGCTGAAGAAGAACCGCAGCAGTTCCAATCCGGAAGTTCGATAAGATTGAAGCCCAAAGACCGGGACGCCTGCATCAGCGATTGATTGCTCTCCGCCGCAGTGGTGGCCAAAGAACAGCCCGGGAAATACGAAAAGTCCAGTTGCTGTAAGTCGTTCATGCTGTTTCTCTCCAATAACATTTAAAGAGGTCGGCAATTTCCTCTGTGGCTTTGACCCGGTAAGGGAACAATTCCAGCTTCCGCTTCGCCAGCATTTTCAAGCCCACGTCCAGGTCCTTGAACCAGCCGCCGGTTTGCCGCTTATAGCCCAGCATGATGCCCAGCTTGTGGGCCCGGCCGTATTTCTCCAGGGATCTGAGCACCTCTTCGTGAAAATCGATGATGTTGGGTTTGCCGATGGGCACGCCCTCTCCCACCGCCATGAGGCGCAGGGTGTCCATCATGGCGGCGATGTCAATCCCCATGGGACACTGGCTGGAGCAGGTGTGGCAACCCACGCAGACCCAGATGGTCTTGCAGGTGAGAGCTTCCTGGCGCATACCGAATTGCAGCAACCGCAGCACCTGGTTGGGGGTGTAGTCCATGGCTTTTATGAAGGGGCAGCCGTTGCCGCAGGCGCGGCACTGGTAACAGGCCTTTAGATTCGTGCCGCTCCGGGCCATCACTTCGTCGGCCAGGGAGCGGTCTAGACGGACGATATCGATGTCCGGCTTGATGGCCGGGGCAACCGCAAGTTGAGATGGAACCATGATGGTGAACTCCTCGTCAGTGCTGCTTGTCCTGATAATTTTTGATGGCCAGCGACAACGCCTCCGCCCCCAGATTGGAGCAGTGCATCTTGTTCGGGGGCAGCCCTCCCAAGGCCTGGGCCACAGCTTTCCGGGTGATCTGTTGGGCCTCGTCCACCTTCTTGCCTTTGGCCATCTCGCTCACGATGCTGGAGACCGCGATGGCCGCCACGCAGCCAAAAGTCTGAAACTTCACGTCCTCCAGAGTGTTGTTGTTAACCTTGATGTAAAAGGTCATCATGTCACCGCAGAGGGGGTTGCCCACTTCGCCTACGCCGTCGGCGTCCTCGATGACCCCAGCGTTCCTGGGATTGGAGAAATGCTCCATCACGATATCAGAGTACATTAGTCATCTCCCTGCCATTAGCAGCCCTCGGCCTTCGCGGCCAGGTCGGCCAAGGTAATAGACTGTAATTTGTCAAACATGGCCTCCGCGGCCTCCTTCCACACCAACCGGGTGGGACAGAAATCGGCGCGCTCACAGACCTCGGCGTGCTCCGTGCATTCCACCAGGCTGGTACCCTCCTCCAGGAGCGCCACGATCTCCCCCACGGTGATCTCTTCAGGAGGTTTGGTCAGAGTGTGCCCGCCCTTGGGCCCTCGCACGCTCTCGATATAGTGAGCCTTTTTCAGGGGAATGATGATCTGCTCCAAGTACTTTACGGATACGGCCTGGCGTTTGGCGATGTCTCCCAATTGGATAGGTCCTTCGTCATAGTGTTGGGCCATATCCAACATAAGGCGGGTGCCGTAACGGCTGCGGGTGGAAAGCTTCATCTCATCCTCCTGAGACTGCCGCCATTTTTTTGCGCCACACCGGGGAGAAGGACCTGAGCTTATCCACGGCCAGGGGTAGTTCCGTCAATACATAGTCAATGTCTTCTCGGCGGTTGTCAGGGCTCATCGTAAACACAATGGAGCCCTGGGCTACATCCGGAGAAAGCCCGATGGCGCAGAGAGTGGGAGAGACTTTCAGGGCTTTGGAGGCGCAGGCCGACCCCGTGTTGGCGTAAATGCCCTGGCGGTTCAGCATAAAGACCAGGGCTTCCCCTTCGATGCCCTCGAAGCAGAAACTGACGTGGCCCGGCAGGCGCTCTTTTTGGTGGCCGGTGAAAATGGCGGCGGGAACCCGCTCAAGGATGCCTGCCGTCAGGCGGTCCCGCAAGGCGCTGAGGTAGGCGGCTTTCTCTGGCAATTCGTGCTGGGCCAGTGCCGCCGCGGTACCAAGTCCCACGATTCCCGGGACGTTTTCAGTACCGCCCCGCCGGCCGTTCTCCTGGATGCCGCTATGAATCTGGGGCACCAGGCGCAGACCCCGGCGGAAATAGAGGGCGCCGATGCCCTTGGGCCCGCCCAGGGCCGGACCGGAAAGGCTCAGGAGATCCACGCTCAGTTCATTGACCTCAACGGCAATATGGCCCACGGTGGCCACCGCGTCGGTGTGGAAGAGTACGCCCTGCGCCCGGCAGAGGTCGACCAGCTCCCTGAGTCGCTGAATGGTGCCGATTTCGTTGCTGGCGTGCTGGATGGCGACTAAAACCGTGGCCGGCGTCAGGGCCTTGTGCAGCCTCTCCGGCTCCACCTGGCCACAGCGGTTGACCGGCAGAAAGGTGACCTCAAAGTCGTGGAATTTTTCCAGATAGCGGGCCGAGTTCAGCACGGAGTGATGTTCGACGGCGGAAACGATGAGGTGGCGGCCTTTCTTCAGGTTGGCCAAGGCGGCGCCTTTGATGGCCAGATTGTTAGCCTCTGCGCCGGAGGAGGTGAAGATAATATTGTCAGCCGGGACGCCGATGAGCCCGGCTACTTTGGCCCGGTGGGCTTCGATGGTGTCTTTGATGTCGGAGCCCATATCATAAACCGCGGAAGGGTTGCCGAAGCGCTCCGTAAAGTATGGAAGCATAGCCTTCAAGACTTCCGGCCTGACCGGCGTAGCCGCGGCGTGGTCAAAATAAATCGGTTTCATGATCTCCCTCAGTGCACTTTCCTGATATAGAGCTTGAACACCTCGTCATCATCTTCCTCACAGAGGCCCACAAACTCCTGGCCGTACTTGGCGCACCAAGCCGGGATGTCCTCCAGCGCCCCGTCATAGTCTGTCAAAATTTCCAGCACTTGCCCCGCGTGTAAATCCTTCAGGAACTCAGCCGGCTCCAACAGGTGCATGGGACATACCCGGTACACCAGATCCGCCGTGGCATCGGCTTTACAGTCCGTCAGAAACCTCATTGTGACCTCTCCACTTAATTATTATATATTAATTAGGTATAAAATAAGCTAGTAAAAAAGATTGTCAAGAAACCCTTGAAAAATATTTTTGATGAGGGATTTTCTAGGAAAGGCTGATCTTGTGTCAATCAAACAGGATCTCCATAGCCCGGTAGGGGCAGACCTTGAGGCAGATCTCGCAGGCGATACAGCGCTCCCGGTCGAAGGCCACCGTCATGATTTGACGATCCGGCACGTCCAAGGCCTTGGTGGGGCAAGGGGCCACGCAGGCGGTGCAGTGGATGCAGCGCTCTTCATGCCACAGCACCTCCTGGGCCAGGGTCTCCACCCCCACCCCCGCCTCCGCCAGAAAGGCCATGGCATCCTGCCAGCGGCCGCCGTCCTCGGCCAGTTCCACCACCATGCGGCCCCACTCCCGGGGGGTGATGCGGGCCCGTAAGATATTGACCACGAGGCCGAAGTCCTTGATCAGGCGGTAAGTGATGGGCTGGTCGATGAGATGGGGTGGAAAATTCAAAACCATTTTTTTCGGCATGGTGCGGCCCTCTTTGTCAAACCTGTTGTTATCTGCGGTTTCTTGACGGAGCCACCGGCCGCTCCGTCAGGGGCTTAAAAGCGTAGCCCGAATCCGGACCGGGGAGGGGGGCTAAGGGTTCGGCCAGGAGGAACTTGCCGGTCAAAATCCACTCCTTGAGGATCTGGGCCACTTCCCGGGCCCGGGCATAGGAAGAGAGGCCGGAGGTGGCCACCTTCTTGCCATTGACAGTGATCTCCCCGGACTTGAGTTCAGCCACCGTCACTTCTGCCAAAATTTCCGCTTTGCCGTTCGGGTAAGCCTCGCTGTAATCCACCACGGGGCCCACGATATCGGCGTCGCTGACGGAGGCGTAATAGAGCATCTCTTCATCAAGGATGGGGATGGGGAGGCCCAGGCCCACCGATAGGGTGACGCCGTAACCCGTGAACGACGCCCCCCTGAGCCAAGCGGGGCTCATCTGCTTGAGGTCGCCGGTGACAGCCAGGGTGCCCGCGCCCACCCGGGGAAGTCCCCGTTCTGTGCGGCGCACGCCGGGATTGTGCTGGGTGCCCTGGCTCACCACGTAGCCCACCCCGCCCCCCAGGAAGATGCGGGTCCCCACCCCCATGGTGCGGTAGAGGGGGTCGTTGAGTAGCGGACTCAATTGGCCCGCAGTGCAGTAATTGGCGTTGCGCAGCCGGGGCTGGAGCACTCCCATGTAGGTGTAGAGCACACGATCCGAAAGGTTTACGGCCACATTGTAGTTCTGATAGGCGTTCCGCATGTTGAAGAGCACCGCTTCGTTCATGTCCGCCAGGCGAGTCAGGGTGTCCAGGGCCTTGCGGGGGTAGCAGTCGGTGCCGTAGGCAGTGGCCGTCAGGCGCACGTCTTTCCCCGCCACCAGGTCCTCGATGACATGGGCGCCCCCATAAGGAAATTCGCCAGGAAAGATTTTGTTGCGGGGGTCGTCGTCAGGAATGGCGGTGGCCCCTAAAAAAATGTCCACCGCGGCGAAACCAGCGTAGGCCGGGACGTCGTTCAGGGTAACCCGGCCTCCCCCTATCTTCATGCGAGGCTGGGCGTGCCCCAGGTTGAAATAAGCTCCGGAGGAACACATAGGAGCGAAGGTGCCGGTGGTGACCACATCCACTTGGGCCGCCGCCTGTTTGGGGCCTTTTTCTTTAACCACCTCCAAAATCTCCTCCGCGGTGACCACCACGGCCCGGCCCATTTTGATCTTGTCGTTGATATCCTGAATCGTCTTGGCCATGGATTTCTCCTTCCAGAATTTTCTTCCTCACCGGGCAATCCTCCGGATATTCAGGGTTTCAGGTCCAGCATGCGGTTCAAAGCAATCCGGGCGTTTTCCCGCACCTCCTCAGGCACTGTTACCACGTGCCGGTCTCCTGGGTGGTCCAGGGTGGCCAGCAGCTTATCCAGGGTGATCTTGAACATGTTGGGGCACAGGGAGTAGGCTAAGTCCAGCACCCGGCGATCCGGATATTCCATGGCCAGCCGGTGTACCAGGTTGATTTCCGTGCCGATAATGATGGTGGCGCCGGGGGGAGCCTCGCGCACGTATTTGACGATGAAGCCTGTGGACCCGCTGGCGTCGGCCAGGTTAACCACCTCGGCGGTGCACTCCGGGTGCACCACCACCTTGGCTTTGGGAAAAGCCTGGCGCATGACTAAGACGTGCTCCACCTGAAAGCGGGTGTGCACATGGCAGTGACCGTCCCACAGGATGAGCCGGGCCCGGCGCAGGTCCTCGGGGCGGTTGCCCCCGAGAGGCGCTTCCGGGTCCCAAACCACCATGTCTTTTGGCGCCAGGCCGAGTTGGTAGCCAGTGTTGCGCCCCAGGTGCTGGTCCGGGAAGAAAAAGACCTTCTCTCCCCGGGAGAGGCCCCATCTGAGGGCGGTGAGCGCATTGGAAGAGGTGCAGACGAGACCACCCCGACTGCCGCAGAAGGCCTTGAGCGCGGCCTCGGAATTCATGTACACGAGGGGGATGAGACTGGCGGTATCAATCACCTCGGCCAGCTCCTCCCAGGCCATCTCCACCGCCTCCAAGGCCACCATGTCGGCCATGAGGCAACCGGCCTTGGGGTCGGGAATCTGCACCGTCTG
>CBFDAH010000039.1:0-19109 GCA_965602785.1 uncultured Syntrophobacterales bacterium | reverse complement strand
GACCCCTGGCCCCCTCCCCCATAATAATCTCGCGGAATCTAAGCCCCGGCTCCCGGTACCACGATCTCCTCCCCCGGGATGATGGGGTTAAGGAGCAGGCCCGTCATCACCTTGGGATAGAAATAGGTGGATTTGCGGGGCATGATGAGGCTGCTCTGGGCCACCTGCCGGACCTGCTCGATCTGGGTGGGATTGAGGAAAAAAGCCAGGGTGGCCTCCTGTGCCGCCAGGCTCTTTAAAGCCTCCTCCACCTTGCTGGAATACTTGCAGATCTCCTGGTCGTCCTGGGCCTTGGCGTCAAGTCCCAGGGCCTTATCGAAAACCAGGTAGTTCAGGACCGCCACGTCCAGGGCGGCCAAAGCCGGACGCATCTGCCGGGCCAGGACTCTCTGCCGCACTCCGTCTTTCAGCTTGAGACGCCAACCCTTGAGGCCGAAACCCACCATGATGAAAACGGTGTCTCCGGAGTGGGCCGTGGCCAGCTCGGCCTCCACCTGCTGGGGGGACACCGCGGCGCCGCCGGTGGAGTGGGCCAGGGGCGTCACCTCGAAATATTCCCCCAGGCGGGCCAGGAGATTGGGTTCCGTCACCCGCTTGAGCCGCGGCCCTCCCAGGAGGCGGTGAGCCATGAGAATAACCAGCTCCGGATCGTAGAGGTTGGCCAAATACATGAGCATATAGTTGAAGGGGGCCCGGGGGGTGGTGAGAGGGTAGCGTTCCTTCATCCACTTCTGGAAGGCCAGGGCGGTCTCATAGCGGTGGTGGCCGTCGGCGATGAAGAGCTGCCGCGGCTCCAGGGCCTGGTATACCGCGGCCAGGCACTCCGGATCCGTTACCTTGAAAACCCGTTGCTCGCGGCCTTCCACGTCGGTGAAGGCCAGAAGAGGCTCGGACGGTGCGCCTTGCGCCAGCTCAGCTAAAATCCGGTTCTCCTCGTCGGGAAAGAGGGCGTAAATCGGTGAAAAATGAGCCTGGCAGCTTTTGAACAGCTCCAGGCGGTCAGCCTTGATTTTGGAGAAGGTCTGCTCGTGGGGGAGGATAATGCCCCTGGAAAAAGGCTCCAGATGCACCAATGCGCCCAGTCCACGGCGGGTGTAGGTTTTACCGTCATGATCGAAGCGGGTCTCCCACAAGTAATAGGCCGGCTCGGGGTCCCGCTGGAAGACCCCGTCCCGCTGCCACTGGCGGAAGAGAGCCGCGGCCCGGATATACCGATTCTCCAGGGGGCCGTCCCCCGGGCGGGTGGGAGGAAGAATGAGGTGGACCATGTTATACGGGTTCATGGCCGCGAAGACCTCCCGCTCCTCCGGCCGGATTACGTCATAGGGAGGCGTCACCACCTGGGAAAGGTCACTTACTTTGTCGGGATTAAAATAGAGCCCCCGAAACGGGGCGACTTGAGCCACCTTTGCCGTCCTCCTCACAGGCTCAGATCAGGTCTGAAAACCCTAAAAAACCACATCGCAAAACTTCGCTGCGGCCGACACTAATCAGCCACACGCAGCCTTTGCCCAGATTTTTTCCGAGTTCTCATATTCGGGATAATGTATCAACAATACCAGAGGCGTCAATAGGAAGGGCAGTAATTCCGATATTTTTTGGCTCCAAGCCCTTACCGAGCCTGAAAAAAAATATTGACCAGGGGGGCACCACAAGGTATATAAGTTTGACGTTCTGTAGTTTTTTACGGTTGGGCCTGCGACGCGCACCCCTTTCCCCAAGGGTAAGGGGTATCTTCTGTTTTGGGATAGGACCACGAGACTCCACCCCCTGGCAGGAGCCCCCGGGTGCTGGATCCGCCCAACCTGTTAACACCCCGGGGATCCGTGATGCTCTCCCGGGCCTGTGCCTGCTTGGTGCAGGCGGTTTAGCGGGCCAGGGCCGCCCTGGCTGCGCCTTAAACCAGGTTGGAGGAGGATGGAGAATTGAAAAACCCAGCTCTCGGCTACGGGATGCACCTGACCCTGGACGGCTATGATTGCAGTCCAGCGAAGTTGGCGAACCTGGATATTATTTACGAGTTCCTGGATCGCTGTCCGGACTTGATCAAAATGACCAAGATTATGCCCCCGTACGTGTTCAAGTACCACGCGCCGGTTCAGGAAGAATGGGGCGTCTCTGGTTTTGTGCTCATCGCCGAGAGTCATATCAGCATCCATACCTACCCGGAAAAGGCTTACCTTAGCCTGGACATTTTTTCCTGCAAGGATTTTGACCACCATCAGGCTGTGGCCTACGTCACCGAGGTGTTCGGCATCGGCCGCCACGAACTCAACCTTTTGAACCGGGGTCTGGAGTACCCCCGGCAAGTTAAAAAGGTTGAGCGTCTCCTCAGACAGGAACGGCAACGGCTGAGAGGCTGAAGATGGACGAGGGCGAGAGTCCCCGACCCAACTTTATAAAGCGCCTCTGGCAGCGCTGGTTCTCCCGCCGACAGATCACCCACCCGGAGGATTTGGAGCGGGAAATTCAGAATATCATAACCACCTGCGAGGACCGCGGTCTCATCAGCCGTCAGGAAGGGGAGCTCATTGAGAGTATCTTCGAGTTCAGGGATACTCTCGTCCGGGAAATCATGGTGCCCCGCACCGAAATCTTCGGGTTGGAGCGCCACACACCCCTGCAAGAGATCATCGCCCTGGTTTTAGAATCCGGACACTCCCGCTTTCCGGTTTTTGAGGGGACCATTGACAACGTCGTGGGCCTGCTCTTCGCCAAGGACCTTCTGGCCTTCTGGCAGACGCCGGAGGCCCAGCTTGAGCTGGATCAGGCACTCCGCCCCGCTTACTTTATCCCGGAGGGGAAAAAGATCAGCGACCTCCTGCGAGACCTGGTGGAGCGGAAGACCCAGATCGCCATCGTCATCGACGAATATGGTGGCACCGCCGGCCTCATCACCCTGGAAGATATCTTAGAGGAGATTGTCGGGGAAATTTACGACGAGTACGACCGCCTGGAACCCCGCCTCCTCACCCAGGAAGACGGCTCGGTCCTGGTGGACGCCCGCCTGGACGTGGAAGAGCTCATGGAGCACTTCGACCGGCCCCGTCCGGAGGGCAAGTTCGAGTCCGTGGGGGGGTTGCTCATCCACCTTCTGGGCCGGGTGCCCCAGGTGGACGACCTGGTGGTCATCGATGGGCTCGAGCTCACTGTGGTGGCCGCTGACGAGCGTCGGGCCAAACAGGTGGTCGTAAGGGCCTTGACCCCACAGTAGTTACGGCCGAGGCCGGCTTATAGCTCCGGCGGCCTTCGCTTCTTCTTAATACCGGCAACCATCTCCAGCTTGTCACTGTGGAGGTTCAATGTTCGCGTCCCTCGTGGCCGCCATTCTCTCTGGATTCCTCTCGGCCGTTGCCTTCCCACGATGGGAACATACCTACCTGTTGCCCGTGGCCCTCATTCCCCTTATTTGGGCCGTGCAAGGGCAGTCCCGCAAGAGCTCCTTCTGGCTGGGGTACATTTCCGGCCTGGTGTTCTATTTTTTCCTTTTGAGCTGGATCGTTTATGTCACCCACGTCTTCGGGAAGCTGCCGTTGCCCCTGGCCATCGGGGTGCTGTTTGTCCTGGCCGGCTATCTGAGCTTCTACCGGGCCCTGTGGGCCTGGGGGGTGTCCTGGGCCGAGAGTCGGGGAGTGAGCCTCTTGTGGTTTGCCCCCACTCTGTGGGTGGCCCTGGAGTTCGGCCAGACCTACATTATTAGCGGCTTTCCCTGGGAGCTCATGGGCCATAGCCTCTACCGGCAACCTCTCCTTCTGCAGGCGTCCGACCTCACCGGCGTCTACGGCCTGTCCTTTCTCCTGGTCCTGATAAATGTGAGCCTGTATCGGTTTTTCTCCCCTGCCTCCCGGACCCGCCCCCCCAACCGGTTCCGGGGGCTGGCTGTTCTTATTATTATCCTGGCCGCCTGGCTGGGGTACGGCTACTATCGCCTGGGGGTGATGGACCGGCTCATCGCCGACAGCCCGACAATCAAGGTCGCCGTGGTCCAGGGGAATATCAAGCAGGGGGAGAAGTGGGACCCCAAAATCGTGCAGGCCACCCTGGAAACCTATGGCAGGCTCACCGAAAAGGCTTTGGCGGAGGTCAAACGGGGTGGGGAGAAGGCCAAACCGCCCCTGGTCATCTGGCCGGAGACTGCTGCGCCCTTCTTCTTCCAGTACAAACCGGACCAGGACACTCCCCTGGACACCCTCGTGAAGGAAATCGCCAGGAAAAACGATATTTTTCTCCTCTTCGGGGCGCCGGCCGCCGAAAAGCGGCCCGAGGGTGACAGGCTCTACAACCGCGCCTACCTCCTCAACCCTCAGGGTAAAGTGGCGGGCCATTATGACAAGGCTCACCTGGTGCCGTTTGGGGAATATGTTCCCCTGAAGCGGATTCTCTTTTTCATCCCGAAAATGGTGTCCATGATCGGGGATTTCGGCGAAGGGCCGGTGGGGGGCACCATGTCCCTGCCCCAGGGGCGCGTGGGCGTGCTCATCTGCTATGAGTCCATCTTCGGGTACCTCAGCCGGGCCCAGGTGCAAAACGGAGCCCACCTCCTGATTAACATCACCAATGACGCCTGGTTCGGGGATACCAGCGCCCCCTATCAGCACATGTCCATCGCGGTGCTCCGGGCCGTGGAAAACCGGGTGGCCCTGGCCCGGGCCGCCAACACCGGCATCTCCGCCTTCATCAACGGGGACGGCCGCATCCTGTGGACCTCCGGCCTGAACGTGGAAGCCGCTCAGGTCATGGACCTTCCCTGGCTCCCCGGAGGCAGCTTGTACACTCGGTTCGGCGACCTCTTCGCCTGGGCCTGCGTGATCGTGACCGCCCTCGCCCTCCTTTTCACCCGCCGGCCCCGGAGATTAATTTGAGATTGTTGTGAAATTGACTTGCGGGGAGGGCCGGGGGAGCGCGACTCCCCCGCCCTCCCCTCAAACTCCCATCCCAACCCCCTTTAAGGGGTTGGGGGAGGTGGTGTGGGGGAGGGGGCAGGGGTCTGCGACCCCTGGCCCCCTCCCCCACAATCTCAACCATGAAAGCCACTACCCCCTCTCTTTTCGCACCGCCTGAGCCTTTGGCTGCCAGGATACGGCCTCGGGAGCTCTCGGAGTTTGTGGGCCAGGGGCATTTGGTGGGGGAAGGCCGCATATTATGGCGGGCCATGAAGGCCCGGCGGCTTTTCGCCTCCCTGATTTTCTGGGGGCCGCCGGGCTGCGGCAAGACTACTCTGGCCCGCCTCGTCGCCCGGGAACTGGACTGCGAATTTTTCGCCTTGAGCGCTGTGACGGTGGGGGTGGCGGAGGTCAGGAAACTTGTAGAGGAGGCCCGCCGCCTCCGGGATGCCGGCCGCCGCACCGTGGTGCTGTTGGACGAAATCCACCGCTTTAACAAAGCCCAGCAGGACACGCTCCTGCCCCACGTGGAAGAAGGGCTCCTGACTCTTATCGGCGCCACCACGGAGAACCCCTACTTCGAAATCATCGGGCCACTGCTGTCCCGGGCCCGGGTCTTCGTGTTTGAGCCCTTGGCCCCTGCCGAGTTGGTCACCATAATAAACCTGGCCCTGGCGGACCGGGATCGAGGCCTGGGGAATCTTCAGGTGGCGCTGGACCAGGAAGCCCTGGCCTACCTGGTCCACATGTCCGGTGGCGACGCCCGCCGGGCCCTGAACACCCTGGAGCTGGCCGCGCTCAGCACCCCGCCCGCGCCTGACGGCCTGATCCCTCTTACCCTGGAAGTAATACAAGAATGTCTGCCCCGCCGGGACCTCCTGTATGACAAACAAGGGGATGCTCACTACGACACCCTGAGCGCCTTTATCAAGAGCGTCAGGGGCTCGGACGTGGACGCCGCCCTCTACTGGCTGGCCCGCCTGGTCACCGGCGGGGAGGACCCTCGCCTGATCATGCGCCGCCTCTTAATTCTGGCCTCGGAAGACATCGGGCTGGCCGACCCCCAGGCCCTGGTGGTGGTGGCCGCCGCGGCCCAGGCCCTCACCTGGGTGGGCCTCCCCGAAGCCGAATACCATCTGGCCCAGGCCACCATGTATCTGGCGCTGGCCCCCAAGAGCAACTCCACCCAGGCCTATTTCAAGGCCAAGGCCTGCCTGAAGGAAAAGGGCCTCACCCAGGTGCCCACCCCGCTACAAGACCCCTCCCGGGACGGACCGGCCCTGGGCCACGGGGAGGGCTACCTGTATCCCCATGATTTCCCCGGCCACTGGGTGGACCAGGTCTATTTACCGGAGGCCTTGTCCGAGGAAAAATTTTATGCGCCCGGGGAGGAAGGCGAGGAAGCGGAACTGGCCGCCCACTGGCGGGCCCGCCGTCGGCCTCAGGAAAATTCCTAATTTTATCTCAGGAAAACCCCTAGAAACATACTTTCCCCATCTGGACAAAACCGCTTTGAAGTATTATAATTACCGCAGCATAGGGGGAGCGCTTCAAGAAGGGGGTGCTCCTGATGGGAAAGGTTCTATTCGTTGACGGTGAGCCGCATATCCAGCGGCTCTGCCAGGAAGAGTTTCTGGAAGAAGGGTACGAAGTCCAGGTGGCCGGATCCGGGGGGGATGGTGTCCGCCTGATGGAAGCCTTTCATCCAGACGTGGTGATCCTGGAGGTCCTGTTGCCCGACATGTCCGGGCTGGAAACCGGCAGAATTGTCAAGGGCACCAGCAAAAAGACCCGGGTCATCTTGTTTTCCCATTTCAAACCGCCCCATGATCTTAAAGACTGGGGTGCAGATGCCTTTGTTCTCAAGTCTCCGGACTTGGACGCGCTGAAGGAAACGGTGCGCCGCCTTCTTATGGGAAACCAGGCGGCTTGAAAGGGCGAGTCATGGCGCTTATGGAAATCAGCGTCCTTCCCGTGGGACTCGGCACTCCCAGCGTGGGTGACTACATCGCTTCTCTAGTCAAGCACCTGCGCCGTGAAAAGATCCCTCACCGGCTTACGGACATGGGCACCATCATTGAAGGGCCTCCGGCCAAGCTCCTGGAATTGGCCCGCGTCCTCCATGAACTTCCTTTTGAGAAAGGGGTAGAACGGGTCGTCACCCACATCACTCTTGACGACCGGCGGGACAAACGGGTGGTTCTGGACGAAAAAACCACCTCCATCGAGGCCCGCTTAACCTGAATACTATGGCAACCAACCGGAAAGACTATTATCGTATCCTGGGGGTGGCACGCGACGCCACCCCTGAAGAAATCAAAAAACAATACCGCCAGATCGCCCTCAAGTACCACCCTGACCGCAATCCCGGTAACAAAGAGGCGGAGGACAAGTTCAAAGAGGCGGCCGAAGCTTACGAGGTCTTGCATGACCCGGAGAAGCGGCGCCTCTACGACGTTTATGGCCACGAGGGGGTCTCCTCCACCGGCTTCACCGGGTTCCACGATTTCTCCGACATCTTCCGCAGTTTCAGTGACGTCTTTGAGGACATTTTCGGCTTCGGGGACTTCGGCCCTCGGGAGGGGCGGCCCCAGGCGGGAAGCGATCTGCGGTATGACCTGACCCTGGACTTCATGGACGCCAGCCTGGGCACGGAGGTGACCATCGAGGTGCCCCGGGTGGTGACCTGCCACACCTGCACCGGGAGCGGCGCCAAACCCGGCACCAGCAAGGTCCCCTGTCCTGCCTGCGGCGGCCGGGGGGTGATCACCCGCACCCAGGGCATCTTTCAGATCACCACCACCTGCTCCCGCTGCGGGGGCCAACGGGAGTTCATCGCCGAGCCCTGCCACGAGTGCCACGGTGAGGGCCAAACCCGGGAAAAGAAGAAGCTCAAGGTGAAAATTCCCCCGGGTGTGGACAGCGGCACCCACCTGGTCATGGCGGGGGAAGGAAACGCCGGACGTCACGGCGGACCCCGGGGCGACCTCTACATCATCCTCCAGGTGCGGCCCCACGAACTCTTCCAGCGGGAGGGCTACGACCTGCGCCTCACCGCCCCCGTCTCCTTCTCCCAGGCCGCCCTGGGCACCCGCCTCACCCTACCCACCCTGAAGGGCACCAAGGAGATCGTCATTCCCCCCGGCACCCAGGCCGGGGAAGTAATCCGCCTGAGAGGGGAAGGGGTTCCCTACCCCAAGGGGGGCCGTCAGGGCGACCTTTTGGTGGAGGTGAAGGTGGTCATCCCCCGGGATCTCACTCCCCGGCAGACCGACCTCCTCAAGGAGCTGGCCCAGGAAGACCCCACCGGCCAGACCTCGGTGCTCGAAACTCCGAAACATGAGGAGGGTTTGTTGCACAAGCTCTGGAACAGCGTCAAGAACTGGAATAGCAAGCTCTAAGATGAGACCGCTGGCCTCTCTGGGGGGTGCTGCGGTTCTCTCAGTTTAGGCAAATCCCCTGAACAGCAGGGGGCCAGGTGGTGCGGGGGCAGGGGTCCGCAATCTTTGGCCCCCGCCGTCAAAACCCTACCTGCCACAACAAGTTACCGCATACCTCAACTCGCCCCCGGCCGGCCGCAAATCTCCGCCTCGATCTCTTCCAGGCTAAGTCCCTTGGTCTCCGGTACGAAGAAATACGTATAAACAAAGGAGACTAGAACCAACAGACTGGTGAACCAGAAGGCTCCGGCGTGCCCCAGAAAATCCACCAGGCTGAGGAAGGTGATGCTCGCCGCAAAGTAAGCCCCCCAGAGGGCGACAGTGGCCACAGCCATGGCCTGGCCGCGGATCTTGAGGGGGAAGATCTCCGAGATCAGCGTAATAACCACGGTACCCGGTCCGAGGGTCCAGAAGACCGTCAAGAAAATGAGGCTCACCAAGGCCACCGGCCCCAAAAACTGGCGCAGTTGGGGCAATTTGAAGTCAAGTCCCAGAAAGATGAGGCTAAAGAAGGCGCCAGCCAGGCCGATGAGCAGCAGGGGCCGCCGCCCCATCCGGTCTAAGAGCTGCATGGCGACTAGGGTCATCAGGATGAGGATGACGGCCACCACAACTGATGCCAGGATATCCAAGGAAGGTGATTTTATGCCGGCCATGGCAAAGACGGTGGGGGCATACAGGGCGAGGATAATGACCCCGGTGACCTGCCGGATGATGGCCAGGCAGATGCCCATGACCAGCCGCGGTCTGATGGCTGGCGATGACAGGTTGGCGCAGCCGGCGCTCTGGTCCAGGAGGCTTTTCTGAATGGCCTCAAGTTCCGCATCCACGCCCGTGGTGCCCCGCAGCCGCGTCAATGAGGCCCGGGCTTGGGGAAGAAGGTTTCTCGCCACCAGCCAGCGCGGGCTCTCCGGCAAGAACCCCACCCCCACCCCAAAGAGGATGGCCGGGAATGCTCCCAGGCCAAACATCCACCGCCACTGGCCGGTCCCTGACAGGGCATAGTCCACCAGGCCGGAGATCAGAACCCCTATCACGATGGCCAGACTGTAGAGGGACACCAGCTTGCCCCGGACGTTGGCCGGAGATAATTCAGAAATGTAGAGAGGGGCGGTAAAAGCCACGATCCCAAACGCAGCGCCGGTGAGGGCCCGGCTGGCAACCAGCCAGCCCACCGTGGGGGCCACGACCGTGCCGAGGACCCCGGCTACGTTTACCACGGCCATAAGTAGGAGGAACTGCCGCCGCCCCAATCGGTTGGCACAGGTGGCGCCCGTGGCCGCGCCTAGCATGGCTCCCAGGAGGGCGGCGCTGACCACCACTTCCTGCATGGTTGTGGAGAGGGCAAACTCCCGTTTGATGAACAGGATGGCGCCGCCGATGACCGCAAGGTCGTAGCCTCAGAGAATACCTCCCACCGCGGCTATGCCGGCGGCCAGGTAAACGACGCGGTTGGAGGCTGAGGGCTGGTTGTCGGCGGACGGTGGCGGCATAAGCTTTACCCCCTCGGGATTAGGTAACCCATTCTTGCGGAGAGGACAAAGGAATCTGCGCTCCCCGGCCCTCGCCTGTATTGTCCTAAAATAAGCACTGTTAGCAGGCAAGCAAGGTTCTGCCAGGTTCTTGGGGTAGAAAAAGGCCGGTCTTTCGGAGACCTTGACTCCCTGTGCCCCGACTCGATCCCTGAACGCCCCAGCGTTAAGGTATTTCTTGTTGACAAGTGCAACGGCTCATATTATTTTTAACGTTGGATATGTGCAGATTTTCACTTGGCCTGCAGGTCTGGTAATGACCATAGATCTCAATATCTTGATCGGCGGCGCGGCGGGCCAGGGGGTCCACGCCATCACCGGCCCTCTGGCCAAGGCCCTGGTGCGCCACGGCTGCCAGGTGCTCGTCTCCCAGTCCTACCAATCCCGCATCCGGGGTGGGCACCTCTTCAACGTCATTCGGGTCAGCGACCATGGCATCATAGCTCCTCGGGAAGGCGTGGATATCCTGGTGGCCCTCAACCAGGAAACGGTGGACCTGCACCAGCAGAAGGTCTCCCCGGCAGGCATCACCATTTTTGACGAATCCCAGGTCAATAAAGCGCCGGCTGGGGTGAAATCCCTGGCCTTGTCTCCTGACACTGTCCTGCCTGAAACCCAGGCCGGCGACATTGCCGTCAATGCCGGGGCCTGCGGGGCCATCCTGGGGCTCCTGGGGGTGCCGGTGGCAGGCCTGGCGGACCTTCTGGAGCAGACCTTCGGCGCCAAAGGCGAGGAAATAGTGGGCTGGAACCGTCGAGCCGCCCAAAACGGCTTCGACCTGGGGAAAGCCCAGGGGCACCCATTCTCTCTGGCAGACATCGCCAAACCGTCGGAACCCCGCCTGCTCATCAGCGGCCACGAGGCCATGGCCCTGGGGGCGCTGGCCGGGGGGCTCACCTTCCTCTGCGGCTACCCCATGACCCCGTGGACCAGCCTGTTCAACGCCCTGAGTCAGCGGGCGGCTAAGTGGCAGGTGGTGGTGGAGCAGACTGAAGACGAAATCGCCGCCATCAATATGGCCATCGGCGCCTCCTTTGCCGGAGCCCGGGCCATGACCGGCACCTCCGGCGGCGGCTTCTGCCTCATGACCGAAGGAGTCGGTCTGGCCGCCATGACGGAAACGCCGGTGGTGGTGGTGATATCCCAGCGTCCCGGACCCAGCACCGGACTTCCCACCCGCACTTCCCAGGGAGATCTGGAGTTCGTGCTCCATGCCGGTCAGGACGACTTCCCCCGGGCGGTATTGGCCCCCGGCACCCCGGCCCAGGGCTACGAACTGGCCGCCAAGGCCCTCCGCTTGGCGGAGCGCTACCAGACGCCGGTGTTTATCCTCACCGACCAATATTTCGGCGATACGCAAGTCACCCATATCGCCGGTGACTTCCCGGACGTGCAGGTCCCCCGTGAACCGGCCCCGGAGTCCACCGGCGGGGACTACGAGCGCTACGCCATCACCGACGACGGCATCTCCCCCCGGCGCTTGCCGGGTTTCGGGCCGGAACTGGTGGTGGCCGACTGTGATGAACACACCCCGGACGGTCACCTCACCGAAGACCTGGAGGTGCGGATCCGGATGCACGACAAGCGCCTTCGGAAACTTAAGGGCCTGGCCCAAGAAATGGACATCGTCACCACCGCGGGCGACCCAAAGGCCCCTCTGGCCCTGATTACCTGGGGTTCTAGTCTGGGGCCGGTGGCCGAGGCGGTGGACCGCCTGAACCGGGACGGCACCCCGGCCCGGCTGGTACACCTGGCGGAAGTGTGGCCCTTCCCCCGTCAAGCCGTGACCCGGGCCCTGGACGGGGCGCAAAAAGTCATTATGGTGGAAGCCAATGCCGCGGGCCAGTTGGGCCGTCTCCTCAGACGGGAGACGGGGCTGGTCCCGGACCATCTGATCCTGAGATACGACGGCCTGCCCTTCACCCCGGAGTATGTCCTCCGGGGCCTGGCCGGGCTGGTGTGAGGCATGTCTATGCTGCCGCTGGACCTCTACGACAGCATCGAATCCGCCTGGTGTCCGGGCTGCGGGAACTTTCCCATGCTCCAGGCCTGCAAGGAGGCCCTGGCGGAGCTGGAATTGCGCCCCGAAGACATGCTATTCGTCTCCGGGATCGGCCAGTCCAGTAAGTTTCCCCATTACCTCAAGAGCCACACCTTCAACAGCATTCATGGCCGGGCCCTGCCGGTGGCCACCGGGGCGCGCCTGGCTAATCCCACTCTCAAAGTGGTGGTCACCACCGGGGATGGGGACTGCTACGGGGAAGGGGGCAATCACCTGCTGGCCACCTTCCGCCGCAACCCCGATATGACTCTGGTGGTGCACAACAACCAGGTATACGGCCTCACCAAGGGGCAGGCCTCTCCCACGTCCGACCAGGGCTTTAAGACCCTCATCCAGCCCGCGGGAGTGCCCTATCCGCCCCTGCACGCCCTGGCTCTGGCCGTAGCCCAGGACTGTTCCTGGGTGGGGCGGGGTTTCGCCGGCATGACAGACCACCTGAAGGATTTGTATAGACAGGCCATCAGTCACCGGGGCTTTGCCCTCTTAGAAGTGCTGCAGCCTTGCGTCTCCTTCAACAAGGTGAACACCTACCAGTGGTATCAGAGCCGGGTTTACCGGGTGGAGGACGAGCCGGGCTATGACCCGGAAAATGAGCTCTGGGCTTACCAAAAAGCCAAGGAGTGGGGTGACCGCATCCCCCTCGGGGTGCTCTACCGCAAGGACCGCCCTATCCTGGAAGAGGCCTTTCCGGCCCTGGCCGCCGGCCCCCTGGGAAGCTGGCAGGTGGACCGCCCGGTGACCGAGCTCTTAAAAGGTTTTTTTTAACGCTCTCCGAGGGTATCCCCTCGTGAGGGCCTTGAGATACTTCTGGATTTCTGTGGCAAGGAGAACCCGATAATGTTGGAGAAAACCTCCTGGGAAATTCTTCATGATCCCAACCACATCCTCATAGACGAGGATTACAAGCCCATGGAGTTGGTGATCTACCTCCTCACCTGGGCCGTGGAAATTGCCCTGACCTTCACCCTGGCCATCGTCTACCTCCGGGGATGAGGCCCGGGGAGCAGGTGATGGAGCCATCGATCCCGCTTGTGGGTGAGCTCTTAGGTACGGAAACAAGAGGGATCGCCTGGCAGAACTTATCGTTGACCAGTCTTGTGGTTCGGGTTAAAATGTATATTGACTGAGCTTAATTTTGAACTTATGTTTATCTATGAAGGGAATCTTACCGATTCCTTAAGGAAACCTTACAGAACGGGCCGGCGTCAAGAAGTGGGCGCAAAGCGCAGGAACCCACCAGACCTGGGGGTTACCAGAGGCACTGGCGCAGCATGTTACGCAGAGCCGCGGGACCGAAGACAGGCTCAGGGAGGTGTGGGAGCTCATGATTAACGAACTATTAGCCCCCGGCGGCAGCCTGGAGATGGTGGAGGCCGTCCTTGCCAACGGCGCCAACGCCGTCTATGTCGGGGCCAAGGGTTTCAGCCGTCGTAAGTGCGCGTGGGAGATGGAGGACAGCCAGATTGCCGAAGCTGTCCGCCTGGCCCATAACTTCCAGGGGAAGGTGCGGGTGGCCCTGAACGCCGAAGTTCCCCCGGAGAAGATTTCCCTGGCCGTAAGCAAAGTGGAAAAATACGCCCACTTCGGCATCGAAGGGGTGATCGTCAAAACCCCGGGCGTCATTCAGGAGATCCACCGGCGGGTCCCGGAGCTGATCATCCACGCCAGCGTTGGCTGTAATATTCAAACCAAAGAAGAGATGGCCCGGTATCAGACATTCGGGGCAAGCAAAATCGTCGCCTCCACGGAGATCAACACCCTGGAAAAGCTGGCCCGCTTCAAAGGGGAGGCCGACACCCTGGGGCTGGAGACCGAGGTCCTTATCCACGGCAACCGCTGCATCGGCGGCGTGGGCAATTGCCTCTTCCACGAACTCATCGCCGACTCCTACGTGCGCAAGGTTTATCACGACGAAGACGGCAACGAAATCGTGGAGTACGAGGGCTGGCCGGACCGGAGCGGCAGTTGCTTCCGGCTGTGCCTCCTAACCGACGAGCAGCGCCGCAAGGTTCTGAGCCGCCGGGGCCACGGCCCGGAAATTATCGAAGCCATGAACCAGCGCGTCCGGGTGACCCCCAACGTGGCCTTCGCTATTTTGGGTGATGAGCTCAAAGCCTATCTCGACCTGGGTCTGGCCACGGTCAAGGTCCAGGGCCGGGAATACGCCGTGGCCATGATCGGGCGCATGATCAACTGCTACCGCAAGCTCATCGACGCCCACCAGCGGGGTGAGGATATCAACTCCCCCATGCTCCAGCGAGTCCAGGACACCCTGGCCGAAATCGTGGCGGAGCGGGACCGGGCCCGGATGGAGAAGACCGCCGAGCTGCACCAGCAGATTGTGGGATTGTAATTTTTAAAAATTTTTCCTTTTCTTTAACAAAAAGCCTACCTTATAATAAGGTGGGTTTTTTTTGAACACAATCTTGACTGATCTCTGCCCCGCTCATGGGCAGACGAACCTGAAACACCCGTGGTTCCCCCTGTCCTGAGCCATACCGCCCATGGACCGCCCTCACCTTCGCCTCCGGCCCCCTTCCCCCTATTTCTGGGGTGCTTTACTGCTGTGGGCCGTCATTGCCTGGGCCAGCTTTTATAATCTGGCCAATTATCCCGCCTTCTGGTGGGATGAGGCCATTTTTTCCGAAACGGCCGCCAACCTTGCCCAACACGGGCGCTACGCTTTCACCGTCCAGAGCCCGGACCAGCTCTCTGACCTGGACTACCGCATCAGCGCCGGCCCCTCCATCATTTTGCCCGTGGCCCTGGCCTACCGCCTCCTGGGGGTGGGAGTGATCCAGGGACGTCTGGTGGCCGGCCTTTACCTGATTTTGATGTTTCTGGCCCTTTTTCTAGGGAGCCGCCGGCTCTTCGGCACCGCCACCGCCCTCCTGGCCGTGGTCCTGGCCTTTATGGGCACCGAGGTCATCTATTGGGGCCGCTCGGTCATGGGTGATGTTCCGGCCCTGGGACTCTTTCTCTTTGCCACCTGGTTCCTCATCCGGGGGTTGGAGGAGAACTCCCTTCTCTCCCTGTTCCTGGGGGGCGTTTTCCTGGGGCTGGCCTTTGACGCCAAAGAATTTTACGGCGTGGCTTTTCTCCCGCCCCTGGCAGCCCTGGCCTGGCAGGGTTGGGGCGCCTGGCGCCGCCTGGCCTGGCGCTTGTTCATCTACTGTCTGGGAGTGTCGGTTCCCATCCTGTCCTACCTGGTCCTGAAAGCGGCCATTCTGGGCGGCCTGCATCCGGCCGTGATGCATTTCCTGGAGCAGAAGGCTCTCCTGCGCCACGAATTCTTCACCCCCATCACCATCGGCCGGGTGTACGGCGAAAGTTTTCGTGTTCTGCTGACCCATCCCCTCTTTCTCCTGGGTCTCCTGGGCGGCTTTTGGCTCTGGCGCGCGGGCCAGCTTACTTTGGGGCGCGTCTTGTGGCTGGCGAACTTCCTCCTGTGGAGCCTGGTCTATCTCACCGCCATCTTCTGGGCCCGCTTTGCCCTGCCTGCTCTCGTTCTGGCCACGCCTTTGGCTGCTTACCTCCTCCGCCGGGTGCTGGCCGGTTTAACCGCGGGGTTGGCCCCCCGGCCTTTCAAGGTGGCCACGGTGGGGCTTCTGGCTGGCTTCTTCATATGGGTTTACCCGGTGATGGGCCTCGATACCATGCGGGAAATCTACACCTGTCAGGTTAACACCCCAAGCAAACTGGTGGATTATCTTCGGAACCACGTGCCTCTCAGCAGCCTCATTGAAACTCCGGAATACGAGCTGGTCTTCCTGGACGACAAGCATCGCTTTCACCTGATGCCCGCCTTTTTTATTGTCGAGTCCAGCGAAAAAGGGGTGGTGCTTCTCAATCCCCGCAATTCACCGTATGATTTCAACCAGATTAAGGCCGACTTTCTCATCTTGGGGTCCTTCGGGAAGATCATCTTTGCCCAGGTTTACCCTCCCGCCCAGGTGGCCCGGCATTGGCGCAAAGTAGCTCAGATAGGCGTCTACGACATCTACCAGCGCCGCTCCCCACCTTCTCCGGTCAAGACCAAAAGCCTGGTCCGTTCCCCCAAGCCCCGGTCCCCGGCCGCCAATAAAAGCCCAAAGCCTGGAAGCCCATGACTCGAGTTCTCACCATCATCCGCTCTCTCACTGAGCTGCGCCGCCGCTATCCAGACCTGGCCGCGGGAGACCTGATCCTGGGCCCCGTGGCCGTCAAGCCCGGCGAAGAGATCAAACTCCTGGACCTGTGTGACCGGGGTGTAACGTTTTTTCCAGCACTCCTGGCCCAACTGGTGACCCGCACCAAAACCGCCCAGGCTCAGGTCCTGGGGGAGTTTATGCTTCCCGGCACCTTCGTGGCCCACGGCCTCCCGGACCTGGCCGCCCGCCTGGGAGATCCCCGCCTCACCGGTCAGGTGGTGACCAAACGGGACCGGGCCCACCTGGGGCTCGGCGTGAGCCTCTGGCCGGATCTCGAGGCCCTCCAGAGCCTGGGGAGCCTCTCGCCCCTCCCCTTCCCCCTGGTGGTCCAGCCGTTCCTGGCCGAAGCCCGGGACCTCAGGGTAATAATGGTGGGGGACTACGCCGAGGCCTACGAGCGCCTCAACCCCCAGAGCTTCCGGAAAAATCTCTATCAGGGGGGCGCCTTCCGCCCCGCCGACCTGACCCCGGCACTCCTTGACTTCTGCCGGCGGGTCATGGACCGGGGGAAATTTCCCTATGCCGTCCTCGACGTGCTCCAGAGCCCCCCGGGCGAGGTGTACCTGTCGGAGATCAACTTCCACGCCGGATTGAAGGGCTCCCGGCTCGGCCAGGCGGAGTACCGCCGTCGGGTTAAGACCCTTCTGGAGGATTTTCAACGCCAATGGGAAAGCTCGTCGACGACCCGACCCTGAGAAACCGGACCTATGTCTTTGCCCACCGGACGGCAGCCGGGAAGCGCTTGGCCGCCATGCTGGGGGACTACGCCACAGGTCCCGTCCGCCTTTTCGCCATCCCCGCCGGTGGCGTCCCCGTGGCCGTGGAAATCGCCCGAGCCCTGGCCGTACCCCTGGACCTGGTCATCGTCCGCAAAATCCAGCTCCCCTGGACCACGGAAGCGGGCTTCGGAGCCCTGGACCCAGAGGGTGGCGCCCTGTTCAACGAAGAGCTGCTCAGGCGCATGCCCCTCACCCCTCAACAAATTGACACCCAGGTGGCCAAGACTTTGGCGACCCTGAAGGAAAGGGAAACACGCTTCCGCGGCGGCCGGCCCTACCCGGACCTCGCGGGGGAAACCACCATCATCGTGGACGACGGCCTGGCTTCGGGCTACACCATGCGAGTCGCGGTGCGCTTCCTGAAGGGCAAAGGCGCCGGCCAACTCCTGGTGGCCGTGCCCACGGCCCTGGACCGCACCGCCCGGACCCTTCTCCCCCAGGTGGATCTCCTCCTCTGTCCCAATATCCGGGGCGGCTTTTCCTTTGCCGTAGCAGAGGCTTACGAAAACTGGTATGATGTCGATGAACAAGAAGTGGCAGAGCTGATGGCAGGCTTGGCCACACCAACCGCATGATCCGAAAGGGCTCCACTAGCGCCGCAGGCTTCAGCCTGAGGTAAACTGCCTTTCCTCTGGTCAGTGGGGTTTTTGGGCAGCCTCAAGCCTGCCGCTAAAAAACTTCAGACCCCCAAGCAAGGACTAATCAGCCCCCTAAGGTACATTCACACCAGGAAAGTGCCTAAACTCGTATGACCTGCACCCGTCGTTCCGTTCCTTTTCTTAAATATTTCCTGGCATGCTGGGGATTAGGACTGGTCTTGCTCCTAAGCGGCTGTGGCCAGGAGCCTCCTGAGCGTCCCCCCCAAGCCAAACCCGCGCCGGTGCCGGAAAAAGTCCTCAAAGTCATTAAAGACCGGAAAGGGAAGCATACCGCCCAGGTGGTGCAGCGGGGCGCCAAAAAGGTGGTAGTCCGGGACGGCCGGGCCGGGCCGGAATATGATGAGGTGAGCCACTTTACTTTCAGCGCCGACGGCCGCTCCTTGGCTTATGAGGCCAAAAGAGGGAGGTCCCGCCTCGTGGTGCTGAACGAACAGGAATGGCCCCTGGACACCAAGGTGGTGCACGGCAGCCTCAAGTTGAGCCCCGACACCCGCCGCCTGGCCCTGGTAGGTCGCGTGGGGAACAAATGGCAGGTCATGGTGGAGGGCCGCCCCCACCAGCCCTTCGACTTTGTCTTCACCGACACCCTCAAGTTCAGCCCTGACAGCAAGCGACTGGGATACCTGGCCCTGAAGGGGGGCATGCTCCAGGTGGTAGTGGACGGCCAGGTCGGGCGTCAACTGAACATCCTGATGGCAGGCAAGGAAGCCCTGAAAGAGTCCCTGAGCCGGACCAAGGAGGCCGGCGCGGCAAAAGGCCCCGCGGAGAAACAAAAATGAACCGCCGCCCTGGCCCCGGCTTCTCCGCGCCCCTGGTAATAAAACCAGGCGGCATCCCCTTGAACCGGCTGGCCTTCGACATCGACGGAGTGGTGGCGGATATCATGACCACCTTCCTCGATATGGCTCGAGAGCGTTTCGGCCCGCACCCCTTCGGCTACGACGATATCACCACCTTCCACCTGGAGGAGTGCCTGGACCTCGACCCCGAAATTATCGCCATCCTCATCCGGGAACTCATCGACCGGCCCCATGAACTGCCGGTGGAGCCCTTCCCTCAAGCCGTGCCGGTCCTTTCCCGCCTGGCGGAGGAAGCCCCCCTGGTTTTCGTCACCGCCCGGGATCGGGCCGAGCCCATCCAGCTCTGGCTCAACCAGGTCCTGGCCCCGGTGCCCTCCCGGGCCATCTGGGTCATAGCCGCGGGGGACCCCGACGCCAAGCTCCACTACCTCAAGGCCCACGCCATGCAATATTTTGTGGAAGACCGCCTGGAAACCTGCTTCGATCTGGCCCAGTCAGGCATCACCCCCATCCTCTTCGCCCAACCCTGGAACCGCCAGCCGCATCCCTTTTTAGAAGTAAAAGGCTGGCCCGACCTGGCCCGCCTCCTTTTCAAGGATGGTGAGGGAGGTGGCTAAGGGTCGCAGACCCTTCCCCCCTCCCCCACACCCCCACCCCCAATCCCTTAAGGGGATTAAATTGGCCGGGGAAGTCGGGACTGAAAGTCCCGCCTTACCCGGCCCCTCTGCGGGGTGGGAGGGGGGTGTGGGGGGCGGGGCGGGGCC
>CBFDAH010000038.1:0-19185 GCA_965602785.1 uncultured Syntrophobacterales bacterium | reverse complement strand
TAAGTCGAGCCGCAACAGATACATGGAATCGCCGCTTTGTCGGACTCAACCCCTTACTGGCCGCTGCCTCCCTCCTGGCCAGGCAAGGTGCCGGATTCCTCTAGCGAATAGAAAACCTTGGAGCCATTTGAGAAATCGGTCCAGCTAAGGCGGCCGACGATTAACCCCCTCGCTGTGGCAGGGAGGGTAAAATATATCTCTGAAATGAACTCTTGCGGATACATTTTTTAGTGATTAAAATGAAAGCTTAGAAATTACCCTTTATAGGTGGATGCATGGATAGAGAACAGACCTGCAAGCGCTGCTCTATAGCTCGAGTAAACGCCCTCTGCGCTCTCTATGAAGAGGCTTTTGAAGAAAATGAATCCAAGTCCCTAGCCAATCTGAAAGCCTTGGTGCAATTAGCCCGAAGTCGGGGATTTCCCAATGGCCAAAGAGTTCTCCGACCGGGTCTCAGAAAAAGCCAGGTCAGAACGGTGGCCTGGAATATTTCCTCGGTTTTATACAATAACGACATGCGAAGCCTGGGAATAACCTTAAATGGCCGTGGAAGACCTTGACGTTCAAGCCAAGAACCTAGACAATTTCGAAGACCTGCCAGAGGGAGATGGGGTCCTCATCCTCTCCCCTAAAAAGCGTATCCTTTCAGCTAACCTGCAAGCGGAAAGACTCCTCCAGGTAAAGCTCAACCGGGGCAAAATTCTGCCTTTAGAGTTGTTGGTTACTGAAAAATATCTCCCCCAAGCAGAGCTGGCCTTACAGGAGACCCTTCAGGACGGCACCTCCAGCTCTAATCTCTTAGCCCAATTTGCCCTGAGCCCGGACTCCACCATTTTTCTAAATTACTCCGTGGATCCCTTGCAGAACCATGAGGATAAAATTATCGGGGCAATTTTGACCCTGCGGGATAATACCACGGCCCAGGCCTGGACCGCTTGGTCCGCTGATGGCCTGGGGATCGAGTTCGATGCGCTGTTCGAGAACCTGGCCGAAGCCGTCTTCACCATTAATAACCGCTGGCGCATCACCGGCTTCAATCGGCGTGCCGAAGAGGTTACTGGTTTTAAGCGGCAGGAGATTTTGGGCCTGTATTGCTGGGATATTTTTAAGAGCGACCGTTGTCAAACCGATTGTCCCCTCAAAGCGACCATGTCAGATGGGATTACCCGCTCCGATCAGGACGTGCGCATGGTCAATAGAGGCGGCCGCGCCATAAACGTTCTGGTGAATACTTCGATTATCAAGGATAAAAAGGATAAGGTGGTGGGGGCGGTAGAGTTTTTCCGGCCCCTTACCCTTGTCGGCCGACCCACCGGGGTCAAATTAAGGGATACGTCACCACCAGCGGTAGAAATAATCGGCCAGAGCTCCGTCATGGTTAAAATACTCCGCCTCCTCCCTGATATTGCCGCCTCCAAAGCCAGTGTGGTCATAGAAGGGGAATCGGGGACCGGCAAAGAATTGTTCGCCAAGGCCATTCATTACAAGGGTCCCCGGGCCCAAGGCCCTTTTGTGGCGGTCAACTGCTCGGCCCTGGCTGAATCACTGCTGGAATCCGAGTTGTTTGGCCACGTCAAGGCCGCCTTTACCGGCGCCATTACCAGCAAGGTGGGCCGGTTTGAACTGGCCAAAGGGGGCACCCTCTTTCTGGATGAAATTGGCGAATTCAAACCGGAACTCCAGGTCAAGCTCCTGCGAGTATTGGAAGAGCGGGTTTTTGAACGGGTGGGAGGCACGCAGCCTATCCCCATGGATGCCCGGATCATCGTGGCCACCAGCCGCAACCTCAAAGAGGAGGTACGTAAGGGTCGCTTCCGAGAGGACCTCTATTACCGTCTGCGCACCGTACCTCTGCATCTGCCGCCCCTGCGGGAACGCCTGGGAGACATTCCCCTGCTCATTAATACCTTCATCAGTCGATTAAACCGCAAATATAAAAAGGACGTGCGTGGCCTGGACCCCAAAATCATGACCCTCTTCCAGCAGTATCACTGGCCGGGCAATGTACGGGAGCTGGAGCGGGTTTTGGAATACGCTTTTGTCTTTGTCAAAAGCCACATCATCACCAAATCACACCTACCCGAGATGGAAGAAGCTCCCCGCAAGCCTCAATCTGCCAAGGCTCCCGCCCTCCCAATTCCACCCATATGGGAGGATGAACGGGACGCTATCCAAAAGGCTCTCCAGAAAGCCAGGGGACGGCGACAAGTAGCGGCTCGCCTGTTGGGCATCAGCCGCAGTTCTCTGTGGCGCAAGATGAGAGCCCACAACCTTTCCTAAAGCCCTCTCCCTGGTGTTTCATGTTTCATTTTTTTGAGACATGAAATGTCCTTGTTCTAAAAAAATTCACAATTATAAAAAATTTCAGCGAGTTATCTTGTTGTATGTCTCATTTTGTCTCAGCCTTGAAACATTTTTTTGCTTTGAGACAAAAAGGCAAATCTTAATTTATTAATAAAATCAATATTTTGCCTGATGGCACTGAATTTGCTGTATTTTACAATAAAAATTGCCAGAGAGGAGCGGATGATGCCCAAAGTTACCACCACCGATATCGACACCATCATGGAAAAATATCCCGGCGAGCCTCATTACCTGATCAGCCTGATGCAGGATGTACAGTCCGAATACAACTATGTCTCACCGGAACACTTGCACCTGATCTGTGATCATGTGGGCGTACCTCGCACCCGGGCCTGGTCAGTGGCCACCTTTTATAAAACTTTCAGCCTTGAACCCCGTGGTGAACACGAAATCAGAGTCTGTCTGGGCACCGCCTGTCACCTCAAGGGTAGCCCCCGCCTGGTGGAAAGCCTGGAGCGGGACTTGAAAGTGATTCGGGGGTGCACTACCACGGACCTGAGATTCACTCTGGATACGGTTAACTGTGTGGGTGCCTGTGCTCTGGCCCCGGTAGTGGTGGTCGATGAAGAATACCAACCCAAAACCTCCTATCGCAAACTGAACAAGGTGATCAAAGGTCTCGCCGAGAAATAAGGCTCGGCGTGAAAGGATGAAGCCATGGCACAAGTTAGTACCGCGCCAAAGTTAGAGGACTTCAGGTTAGGTTCCGCGGCGGACTTGGCAGCTTACCAGGAACAAATCTTGTCTGAGCGTGATCCCAATCGACCGGTGATCATTGTGTGCCACGGAACGGGTTGTCTGGCCACTGGCAGTCCCAAAGTGGCCAGTGCGCTGCGCAAAGCGATTGCCGAGGCCGGGCTTGACGTTCAAGTAGTTCCAGATATTAAAATTACCGGCTGCCACGGGTTTTGTTCTCGGGGACCCTTAGTGATCATGCAGCCCTCAGGCCTTTTCTATCAGTTGGTCAAGCCCACCGACGTCGAAGAAATTGTCAAAACTACGCTAATTGACGGCAATCCAGTGGACCGCCTGCTTTATGTAGAGCCCAGGACCGGGGAGCACATTGTCCACGATTATGAGATTCCGTTTTACAAGCACCAACAGCGCATCGTCCTCAAGAACATCGGCAAGATCGATCCCACCGATATACGCGACACTATTGCCGTGGGAGGCTACGAGGCCCTGGCCAAGGCTCTTACCACGATGACTCCGGATCAGATCATTGACGCAGTGGAGGCATCCGGTCTGCGAGGCCGCGGCGGCGGCGGCTTTATGGCCGGACGCAAGTGGCGTATCGCGGCGGAAAACCTGCGAAAAAATCCGGGCCCCATGTACATCGTCGGCAATGGCGACGAAGGTGATCCAGGCGCCTTCATGGACCGGACGATCATGGAAGGCGACCCCCACGCGGTGCTGGAAGGCATGATCCTTGGAGCTTATGCCATGGGCGCCACTCATGGCTATATCTATGTTCGCCTGGAATATCCCGTGGCTGTCCGACACCTCGATATCGCCATCGAGCAAGCCCGAGCTCTGGGTCTTCTGGGCCAAAACATCCTGGGCAGCGGCTTTGATTTTGACGTCCAGATCAACCGGGGAGCCGGGGCCTTTGTCTGTGGCGAAGAAACCGCCCTCATAGCTTCCCTGGATGGCCGCATCGGGGAGCCGATACCGAGACCTCCCTATCCGGCCGAAAAAGGCTTGTGGGGCCGCCCCACCATTATCAACAACGTGGAAACTTGGGCCAATGTGCCCCTGATCATCGACCACGGAGCCGAATGGTTTGCCAATATCGGCGTCCCTCACAGCACGGGCACCAAAATCTTCTCCCTGGTGGGCAAGGTGAATAACATAGGTCTGGTGGAGGTGCCCATGGGCATGCCCCTGGGCCAAATTGTCGAGGAGATCGGCGGCGGCGTACCTGGCCAGGACCAGTTCAAAGCGGTTCAAACCGGCGGACCATCTGGGGGTATCATCCCCTACAAACTCAAAGATACCCCGGTGGACTTCGATTCCCTCACCAAGGTGGGGTCCATGATGGGCTCGGGAGGCATGATCGTCATGGACCAGCGGGACTGCGTAGTGGACGTGGCCCGCTACTTCCTGCATTTCCTGGAGGAAGAGTCTTGTGGCAAATGTCTCCCCTGTCGCCTTGGTCTCAAGGCCATGCTGGAATTTCTGAATCGGTTCTCCAAGGGGCAGGGTACTCCTTCTGACCTCGATGAATTGCAGAGTTTATCCCAGGCCATCAAGGACTTCTCCCTGTGTGCCCTGGGGGGCACCGCCCCCAACCCGGTTTTGACCACCATGGAGTTTTTCCGGGATGAATATACAGCCCACCTGGCGGACCAGAAATGCCCCGCCGGGGTGTGTAAAGAACTGATTACTTATTTCATTGACCCGGAGATCTGCAACGGCTGCCGGGTTTGTGCCCGCATCTGTCCTCAGCAGTGCATCAGTGGGGAGAAAAAGAAGCTCCATGTTATCGACAGCAGTCTCTGTATCCGCTGCGGCATGTGCTATGACGAGTGCCCGGTCGACGCTGTGATCGTGGAATAAGAGGTGAGCCCATGAGCAAACAGACCAAGAAAAAAGCGACTAAGCCAGCTAAGAAAAAAGTGAGTGCACCGGCCAAGGCAAAGGCAGGGGCCATTAACTTCACCATTAACGGTCAACCGGTGCAGGCCAGGGAAGGGTGGACGGTTCTGGACACCGCCAGGCATCATGGGTTCCACATTCCCACCTTGTGTTTTCATGAAGCCCTGCAGCCCGTGGGCGCCTGCCGCCTGTGTGTGGTAGAAGCCCGGCAAAATGGCAGCCAAAGACTGATGGCTTCTTGCTTCAGCTATCCTCAGGAAGGCATGGAAATCCTAACCGACTCCGAAAGGGTCCTGAATGGACGGCGGTGGATCATGGAAATGCTCCTGGCCGCCTGCCCGGCTTCCCCGGAGATCAAGGACCTGGCCCGGGAGTATGGCGTGAGTGCAACCCGCTTCAGCATTGAGGATCCGGAGGAGGAATGTCTGCGTTGCGGCCTTTGTATCCGGGTTTGTGAGGAAATCGTGGGGTCCATGGCCATTTCCTTCGGCTCCCGGGGAGTGACCAAGCATGTGGCCACGCCCTATATGGTCCCCAATGACGCTTGCGTGAGCTGTGGCTCCTGTGTGGCGGTGTGCCCCACCCTGGCGGCGAAAACCAGGCTGGATAAGTTCCGGGGCGACATCGCGCTGCGCACCGGGCATGGCTACGCCCATTATTAAGGGAGGTGTTTCCCATGACTGCTTTATCATCGAATGGAAGTCGGTGCGGGGTCTTCCTGTGCCAGTGTGGGCCCAAAATTGCCCCGAAGGTGGACCTCCCGGCTCTGGAAAAGATAATTCGCCAAGACATCTCTCCCACCATGGTGGAGACCATACCCTTTCCCTGTCTGGCTCCCGGATTGGAGGAAGTTAAAAAGGTCATTCAGGGCAAGAAGCTTAATCGGGTCCTGGTGGCCGGCTGTGAGCCCCGGGTCATGCTGAAGAAATTTCGCCAAGAACTCCGGGATATGGGCCTGGAGGAGGACCAGATCGATGTGATAAATCTCCGGGACCATGTGGCCCTGGCCTGTGAAGGGGAACCGGCTGAACTGGCCCTTAAAGGCAGCAAGCTCATCGCCGCGGCGGTGGCCGGGCTCCAGGCTACCCAACCAATTCCCTCCGAAAAAGTGGAAGTCCACGGACCGGTGATGATTTTGGGGAGCGGTCTGGCCACCTATTCTGCCGCTCTGGAACTCCAGCGCGCCGGGATTGATACTCTCATTTCGGTGGCCACCGACGAGCCGGAAGACGAAATCCGCATGCTCCATGAACGTTATCCGGGCGAGCGCCATTTTCATGCCCGCCTGCGCAAAATTATGGAGGAGGTGCACGCCAGCACTCATATCAAGATGATCACCAGGGGTGAAGTGGAAAAAGTCATGGGCCAGTGGGGTGACTACAGCGTCACCTTCAGTGCGGTGGGCGATCAACTTCCCATGACGTATAAGGTGGGAGCCATCATCGCCGCCCTGGACGCCGAGATGTTGCATCAGGGGCCCGACTTCGGCCACGACGGGGTGCGGGTCTTGTGTCACACCGAGTTGGAAGAGCAAATCTGGGTTAAGGGTGTCCCAAATCACCGTTTGGTCTTCTGGGTAAACGATATAGAAACCAACCGCCCCTGGGATCAGCTCTCCTTCCGCGGGGCCTGGAACCTGGCTCGGAATATTCGCATACACTCGGTCAAATCCCAGGCATGCATTCTCTACAATAGCCAGATCAATGTTCCTCTGGGCACTGCGGACCGGGTCCAGGCCCGGGAACTGGGCATCCAATTGGTGCCCTATGACGGTTCCCTACGGCCCACCATCCAATCGGGGTACATTACCTACAACGACGTACATGATCAAATCGAACAAGAACTACCCTGGGATCAACTGGTCCTCTCGCCAGTGCGGGACCCCGGACATGAGTCCATCAGAATCGCCAAAGTACTGGGCATCTTCTCCTATGAAGGTCAGTTTCTGGAGAGGCATCCTCAGATGGTGCGGCCCGATGAAGTGGGCCTGGCCGAAAAGCTCATAGCCGGTTCGGCGCGTACGCCCTGTGACCTGCAAGAAACCTTGCGCCAGGGACGCCGAGCGGCCCGCATACTCATCGATCTGGTGAAAAAGGCCGATGCTGGTGAGCTCTATGCCGCCCGCGAGGTCTGTAAAGTGGACCCCAGTCTCTGCACCGGTTGTGGGCTGTGCAGAGATATCTGCGACTGCGGCGCCATTCTCCCGGTGGAAGGCCCGGGCGGCGGGATTCCTCGCACCGTGGACCCCATGGTCTGCACCGGCGGTGGCACCTGCGCCGCCGCCTGCCCCCATCTGGCTCTCAATATACAAACCAGACCCCTGACTCGGCGAGAGGCTCGGGCAGGAGCTCTGGCCCGCAGATTGGCAGAAAACGAGGTCATGGGGTATGCCTGCTCCTGGGGCGCGGCCGCGGCCGCAGACCATGCCGGGCTCCAGGGAATGACCTATAATCCCCGCTTTTACCTTCTCAGGATGCGCTGCATCGGCGAGCTCGATCCCGTTATCATGGGACGGGCCTTCCTGGATGGGGCCAATGGTCTTCTGCTCCTCGGTTGCAAACCTGAGACCTGTCACCACAGTTACGGCCTGGACCACACCTGGAGCCGCTCCTTGATGATCAAGAAGCTCCTGGAGCTTTCCGGTTTGGGGCGGGAGCGCATTGCCCTGGCCCATGGCGATCTGAACGATCCTGGACAATTCGTCCGGACCGTGGACAGTTTTGTGACCGCGCTGGACCGGCTGGGACCCATCAGCAGGGATTCCAAGACCGAATCGAAGATCCAGGCTCTCTATGACACCCTGCATAATGCCCGGGTGAGGTGGGTGCTGGGAGCGAGCCTGCGTCGCCCCTGGGAGTCTTCCTATCCGGCCGATCAACGCCACGCCATGGACTATGATATGACCTTGACGGACGTGCTCACCGAGGAATTCTGCCGCACCCGCATCACCAACCTGCTCAAGCAGGAAGCCCGGGTTATGCGACTGGAAGAGGTGGTGGAGGCCCTGGAAGTGGATAAGAAACGCGCCGTGGAATGTCTCAAAGACCTGTCGGGCGAAGGCGTCGTTTCCAGGATCTTCAAGGACAGAGTTCCTTATTATAGCTATCTTTAGCCTTTAGAGAAAAAGCAAATGAGCGCTGGGTGGCAAGCCAAGCTTGCTTCCCAGCGATCATTACCACTCTTTAACCAATATGACATGTATCGGAGGTGATAACTAGGTTGCAATAAGTTTGATCGTCCGGAGGAGTTATGAAAACATTCTTCAATCTCATAAAAGAAGTCCAGGAACCAGGCCTTTGTCATCATTGTGGTGGCTGTGTCACTTTTTGTACAGCCATTAATTATGGGGCCCTGGAGCTGGATGCTGATGGTAAGCCCAGCTACAAAGACAAAGATAAATGCATTGAATGTGGGCTGTGCTACTTAATATGCCCGGAAATCAACGAACTTGACGACGAAACCCAAAAACATGTGTCTTGGAGTGCTCCCATAGGGCGCGTTCTTAGCATGACCGTGGCCCGTTCCAAAGTTCAAGAGATTCTCGCTAGGGCCACAGATGGCGGGGTAGTGACCGGCTTGTTACTCCACTTAATGAACAAAGGGCGTATCGATGGCGCCATTGTCAGCAAACAAGTCGGTCTTTTTAAACGTCAGCCCTGGCTGGCGCAAACCCCTCAGGAAATCACAGAAGCCGCCGGGTTCCACTTCGACACTTCTCATGGCATGGAACTGTTCTCCGATGTTTACTCAACCTATTCCCCCTCCCTAGCCCAACTTGAACAGGTTGCCAAGCGGCGCCTCAAACGGGTAGCTTTTGTGGGCACTCCCTGTCAGATCAATACGCTGCGGCGTATGGAGGTCCTCGGGATCGTGCCTTCGGATTCGATACGCTACTACTTGGGTCTCTACTGTACGGGCAACTTTTCCTTCGGTGAGGAGAATCGCCAGCGTCTTGAAAAACTTGGCGATTTCAAGTGGGAGGACGTCCATAAGATAAATGTCAAAGAAGAACTGATGATCCATTTAAAAAACCATGAAGTCCGCCACATCCCCTTGGATCAGCTGGGCTTCATGAAAAGGCATGCTTGCTATTATTGTGATGACTACTCGGCTGAATTTGCCGACCTCTCTTTTGGAGGTATAGGCGCGGAGGAGGGGTGGACTGCCGTTACCGTGCGTACTCCCATGGGCAGAGCAATTTTTACTGATGCCATGGGAGTGGAACTTGAGGAATTTGATAGCAAGATCAATCCTGAATTTGCTGACCAGGCCATGTCGAAAGTGTTGGATTGGTCCATGAGAAAAAAGAAAAAAGCCGCAGAGCACCGCGAGGAATTACAACGCTCCATGGTCTGAGAATGCTAGGGCAAAAATTCCTGGCCGCTCAGGTCTGTAGGCCATCTGGGAAAGGCCCCTCAAACCGCCGGGAATGAGCCAGGTCCTGGGGGAGCCCGTGAAGCATATGACCTGCAGGTTGACAATAATGTTCCCAATGGGCCGGATCACCCTCCAGGCCCGGAAAGGCAGCTACCCTGTCTATACCACCCGGAATTTGTGAACTCGTAAAGCTAAATCGCCCGCCCAGGGAAGGGGTAGCTATTGGGGCCCCGGCTGTGAGCGGCGGGATCAGCCGCGCCCAGCGGGGCCTTTATTGCTTGAAACCTTGAAAGTTCATAGAGGTGCCTCATGGACGGAACCGTGCTCGGATCGGTAATGGTGTTGGGAGGCGGCATCGCCGGGATGCAGGCCGCCCTGGATCTGGCCGAATCCGGCTTTTTCGTACACCTGGTGGAAAAGCAGCCTGCCATCGGCGGGGTCATGGCGCAACTGGATAAGACCTTCCCCACCAATGATTGCGCCATGTGAATTTTGGCTCCCAAGCTGGTCGAGGTCGGCCGGCACAACAATATCCAGCTCCACACCCTGACTGACGTCACCGGGATAACCGGGGAGCCGGGCCATTTTCAAGTGAAGGTGAGGCAGCGGGCCCGCTACATTGACACGGAAAAATGCATTGCCTGCGGCGTTTGTGCAGAAAAATGTGAAGTCAAAGTACCCAATGCCTTCGACCTGGGACTCGGATCCCGGAAAGCCTCCTATGTTCTGTACCCCCAGGCCGTTCCCTTGAAGTACGCCATTGATAAAGATAACTGCCTCCATTTCATAAGGGGTACCTGTAGAGCCTGTGAGGAGTTCTGCCCCTCCGGGGCGGTGAACCTTTCCCAGAATGATGTGGAAAGCGAAATTTCGGTGGGTGCCCTCATCCTGGCTATGGGGTTTCGGGCTTTTGAACCCAGCCAGCATAAAGCCTATTCTTATATTTCCTTCCCCAATGTTTTGACCGGCCTTGAGTTTGAACGCGTGTTATCAGCGTCCGGGCCTTACGCCGGACACCTGATGCGACCTTCCGACTTCAAAGAGCCCCTGAAGATAGCTTGGTTGCAGTGTGTAGGTTCTCGGGATCTGCACCACTGCGATAATCCCTACTGCTCGTCAGTGTGCTGCATGTACGCCATCAAGCAAGCGGTGATTGCCCAGGAACACAGCCAGGAGCCCCTGGACACTGCCATCTTTTTCATGGACCTGCGCACCCCGGGCAAGGAATTTGAGAAATACTCCCAACAGGCGAAAGAAGACTACGGCGTCCGCTTCGTGCGCTCTCGAGTGCACAGCCTTCATGCCGTCCCGGACACCCAGGACATAATGGTGCGTTATCTTCGGGAAGACGGGGCTGTGGTGACCGAAACCTTTGATCTGGTGGTTCTCTCCGTGGGACTGGAAGTTCCTACCGATGCCTGGTGGCTGGGCATGACCCTGGGGATTGAGACAGAGCCGGAAACCCGCTTTGTCAAAACTTCCCCCTTCACTCCGGTGGCCACCAGCAAACCGGGAATTTTTGTCTGCGGCGCCTTTTCGGGGCCCAAGGACATTCCCCAATCGGTCATGGAGGCCTCCGCCGCGGCCGCGGCCGCGGCCGAACTCCTCACAGAGGCCCGGGGCAGCGAGATCACGGTGATGACCCGGCCACCAGAGGTGGATGTCGCAGGCGAGGAGCCCCGGGTCGGGGTTTTCGTGTGCCGCTGCGGTAGCAATATCGCCGGCGTGATTGATGTTCCGGCTCTGGTGGAGTATTCCCAGACCCTCCCCCAGGTGGCCATGGCCTCAGAAAATCTCTTCACCTGCTCAGCCGATACCCAGATGTTGATTCCCCAAGCCATCAAAGAACATCAGTTGAACCGGGTGGTGGTGGCTTCTTGCAGCCCCCGCACCCACGCCCGCCTGTTCATGGAGACCCTGGCCCAGGCCGGCCTCAACCCGTATTACATGGAAATGGCCAATATCCGGAACCAGGACAGTTGGGTGCATCAGCACGAGCCCGAGGCGGCCCTGGAAAAGGCTCGGGACATGGTGCGCATGGCGGTGGCCCGGGCTGCCAACCTGGAGCCCCTCCACCCTCAGGTCTTCCCGGTAACCCCCACCGCCCTGATTGTCGGGGGCGGCGTGGCCGGCATGGAAGCAGCCCTCTCTCTGGCCAACATGGGCTTCCCCGTCTTCCTGGTGGAAAAGACCGACTGCCTGGGCGGCAATGCCCGGAATCTGTCCATCAATGCCCGGGGCTATTCCTATCCCGGTTATCTACAGAACCTCATTGAGTCGGTAACCAATCACGACAACATTGAGGTCTTGTACAATGCCCTGGTGCAGGAGACCACTGGCTTTATAGGCAATTTCCAGTCCACCGTGGCCCACCCTGGCGGATCGCGCCAACTTGACCACGGGGTGGTTGTGCTGGCCACCGGCGGCCATGCCCTGGCTCCCAGAGAATACCTCTATGGGGAGCACCCCCAAGTGTTCCTCTCCCTTGAACTGGACAAGGCCATTACCGGGCAAGATCCTCAGGTGCTGGAAGCTGAGCAGGCGGTCTTCATCCAGTGCGTGGGCTCCCGGGAGCCTGAGCGTCCCTATTGCAGCCGACTGTGTTGTACCCATTCCGTAGAGAGCGCCCTGGCCTTGAAGGAGCTCGTGCCGGAGATGGAGGTTTTCATCCTTTATCGAGACATCCGCACCTATGGCGATAAAGAGCTTCTCTATAAGGAGGCCCGGGAGAAGGGCGTAATATTCATCCGCTTCGACCTGGAAAACAAGCCGGTGGTGGAACAAACCTCCGAAGGGGGCCTCAAGGTCACGGTGCAAGATCCCATCCTGGGATTGCCGGTGGTGTTGGAGCCCGACCTCCTCACCCTGGCCAGCGCCGTTCTGCCCAATCCCACCGAGGACTTGGGGGAGATCTTCAAGGTGGCTCGCACCGCCGAAGGCTTCTTAAATGAGGCGCACGTCAAACTTCGGCCGGTGGATTGCGCCACGGATGGAATGTATCTGGCCGGCCTGGCTCACTACCCCAAGCCTCTGGAGGAGTCCGTGGCCCAGGCCAAAGCAGCCGCGGCCCGGGCGGCTACGGTGCTGAGTCGGGAACAGGTGGAAGTGGAGCCCACGGTGGCGACGGTTGATCAAAATCTCTGCATCGGCTGCGGGTTATGTGAGCTCTCCTGCCCCTATCATGCCGTGCATCTGATCCAGATAACGGGAAAGGGGCTTCGGGCTGAAAATCTCTCGGCTTATTGTAAGGGCTGCGGCATTTGCGCTGCCGGATGCCCCCAGCGGGCCATTGACATGATGCACTTCCGCGATCGGCAAGTGTTGGCTGTCATCCATGCGGGTGGCAGGATGATTGACTTTGCTTCGCAGGAGAGGTGGGCATGAACGAAGTTATCCCTGCTAAAATCCTGGCCTTTTTGTGCAACTGGTGTTCTTATGCCGCCGCAGACCTGGCCGGGGTCTCCCGGTTTCAGTATCCCGCCAGCATCCGCACCATGTTGACCATGTGCAGCGGCCGGGTGGATCCGGTCCATATCATTGAAAGTTTGCGCAGCGGCTTCGACGGGGTTTTTGTCTTTGGCTGACACCCGGGGGAATGTCATTACCAGGATGGTAATGCCTACGCCGCCCAAAGAGTAACGCTGGTACGCGAACTGCTGGAATTTTCGGGTATCGGTCAGGACCGGCTGCACCTGCGCTATGTTAGCTCCAGCGAAGGCCAGCTCTTCGCCACCTATATGAAAGAGCTTACCGGGGTGGTCCAACAATTGGGCCCTCTGGATACTAAAGGGTTGCACCTCCCCCTGGCCGCCGTCCACCGGTCCTTGAACTCCCTGTCCCTGCGCTGGTTGCTGGGTATGGACCGCCAGCTCACGGAAAAGGAAAATGTCTTCCATGAAAAGCTGGACGGGGCCGTCTACCACAATCTGCTCCAGCGTTCGGCTCTGGAAGAGTACCAAAGGTCCCTGATTTTCGAAAGCCTGAAAGAGGAGACCAAAACGGTCCGGGAGATTGCCGCCGAAACCGGCCTGCCTGTGTATACTGTCTCTCTTCGCTTGAATGACCTGGAGCGCACCGGCCTGGCCGCTTTCATGGGCCAGGTGGGGGCCAGTCCCAAGTTCGGGATTACGGCCGCCTGAGGCCGGGCTTCGGTACGGCAAGTGGCTCGCGACATCCCGGGGATATCACCCCGAGGGAGCTCAAGGCAGCCGCAAGGAGAATTGTCATGAACGTCACAGAAAAAACCGGGTCCGCGCTGGTGGTGGGAGGCGGCATTGCCGGTATGCAAGCCTCTCTGGATTTGGCGAACTCAGGATTCCGGGTGTACCTGGTGGACCAGTCCCCCACCATCGGCGGGGTGATGGCGCAACTTGACAAAACATTCCCCACCAACGACTGCGCCATGTGAATTATCTCGCCCAAGCTGGTCGAGGTCGGCCGGCACGAAAATATTGAAATCATCACCTGCTCAGAACTGGAGTCCCTGACCGGGGAAGAAGGGAATTTCCAGGCCGTTTTACAAAACCTGCCCCGCTATATTGACCCGGAAAAGTGCACCGCCTGCGGTGATTGCCGCCAGGTCTGCCCGGTGAGCGCCGTCAATGATTACAACGCCGGGCTAGACCGCCGGACGGCCACCTATATCAAGTATCCCCAGGCGGTACCCATGGCCTATGCCATCGACCGGGATGCCTGTCTCGGCTGCGGGTTGTGCGACAAGGTGTGTCTGGCCGGGGCGGTTAATTATGGCGATATGGCGCGGCTCCGGCACCTGGAAGTGGGGGCGGTTATCCTGGCCCCCGGCTATCAGATCTTCGATCCATCCCACCTCTCCGCCTACCGGTACGGCAAATCGCCCAACGTGGTGACCTCTCTGGAATTCGAGCGCATCTTGAGTCCCTCCGGACCCTACAAGGGGCACGTGATGCGTCCCTTGGACCGGGATATACCCCAGAAAATCGCCTGGATTAATTGTGTCGGTATGCGCAGCGAACAGGAGGGGACGCATCCCTACTGCTCCAACTTCTGCTGCATGGCGTCCCTCAAGCAGGCCATCATCGCCCGGGAGCACATCGGCCCGGAGTTGGACATGGCGCTCTTCTATATGGACATTCGCACGCCCCGTAAGGACTTTGAAAAATACTGCGTGCGCCTCAATGACCAGGGGGCGCGGCTGATCCGTTCCCGGGTGCATAGCGTGGATCAGATACATGAGAGCGAGGATTTGAAGGTTCGGTATGTCACCGAGGCAGGGGAGATGCTGGAGGAGACCTTCAACCTGCTGGTGCTGTCTGTGGGCGGGGTCATCTCCAATCGCACCCACGATCTGGCCCGCAAATTGGGCGTGAGGCTCAGCCACAATAAATTCATGGACACCGAATGCTTCAAACCGGTGACCACCTCCCGCCCCGGGGTCTATTCCTGCGGCTTTTTCAATGGCCCCAAGGACATCCCCCAGACGGTGATGGAGGGGAGCGCCGCCGCGGCAGGAGTGGCCAGCGCCCTGGCTTCGGCCCGGGGCACCTTGGTAACCGACAAGGCCTTCCCGCCGGAAAAGGATGTCACCTCGGAAGAACCCCGGGTGGGAGTCTTTGTCTGCAACTGCGGGCGCAATATCGGGGGCTATGTCGACGTGCCAGCCATTGCGGATTACACCCGCACCATTCCCAACGTGGCCTATGTTCAGGAAAACCTCTTCAGCTGTTCCCAGGACGCCCAGAAACAGATGGCCGACATGATCCAGGAGCATGATCTCAACCGGGTGATAGTGGCCGCCTGCAGTCCCACCACCCATCAACCCATTTTTCAGGATATGCTCCGGAATGCTGGCCTCAACAAGTATCTCTTTGAGATGTCCAACATCCGCAATCAGTGCACCTGGGTGCACCAGAACGAACCGAAGGCGGCCACGGAGAAGTGCCAAGACCTCATCCGTATGGCGGTGGCCAAAGCCCGGTTGCTGGACCCTCTGGATTACCTGCGGATGCCGGTGAATAAGACCGCCCTGGTGGTGGGCGGCGGGGTCACCGGCATGAATGCCGCCTTAAACCTGGCGGATCAGGGATTCGAGGTCCACCTGGCCGAGAGGAAAGAACGCCTGGGAGGCAATGCCCTCAAACTCCACACCACCTGGAGAGGGGGCTATGTGGGGCCGCGGTTGCAAAGCTTGATTGCCCAGGTGATCACTCACCCCAATATCACCATTTACTACCGCGCTGTGGTGGAAAAAGTCAGCGGGGTGGTGGGCAATTTCAGGACAACCCTGTCCCGCAACCAGGTGGTGGACCACGGCATCGTAGTCATCGCCATCGGGGGCGAACCCTACCGGCCCATGGGCCAGTACCTCTATGGGGAAAACCCCAACGTGTTGCTGTCTTTGGACCTGGACCAGGAAATTGCCGAGGAAAGTGACCGGCTCAAACGGGCCGAGGCGGTGGCTTTCATCCAGTGTGTGGGGTCCCGCAACCCGGAGAGACCCTACTGCAGCAAGGTGTGCTGCAGCCATACCGTGGAAAACGCCTTGAAGCTCAAAGAGATGTACCCGGACCTTGACGTCTATGTCCTGTTCCGGGATATGCGCACCTATGGCGAGCGGGAGATCTTCTATGCAGCGGCCCGGGAGCAAGGGGTGATTTTCATCCGCTATCACCTCGCGGATCCCCCCCAAGTAGAGGAGACCGAAGGCAAAATCAAGATCACCGTCAAAGACCACATCCTGCAAATGCCGGTGGAGCTTTCCGTTGATCTCCTAACCCTGGCCACCGCCATTATCCCCCACCACAACGCACCGCTGGCCGAACTTTACAAGGTCCCTCTAAACGCCGAGGGCTTTTTCGCCGAAGCCCACGCCAAGATCAAACCGGTGGACGCCCCCACCGAAGGTATCTTCCTCTCCGGCCTCTGCCACTACCCCAAGCCCCTTCAGGAGTCTGTGGCCGAAGCCCTGGCCAACGCCGGTCGGGCCTCCACCATCCTGGCCAAGGATTCCATCGAACTGGAATCCACCATTTCCCGGGTCATCGACGAAAACTGCGACGGTTGCGCCTTCTGCGTGGACGCCTGCTCCTTCCAGGCCATCACTCTCATTGAATATATGTATCAGGGGCAAGTGAAAAAGACTGTGGAAGTAAACGAGGTGCTCTGCAAGGGCTGCGGCTCCTGCATGGCCACCTGTCCCAAGAGGGGCGTTGATGTGGCGGGATTCACTTTGGATCAATTGGAGGCCCAGGTGGAGGCCGCCATCGCGGTAGCTTAACTTTCCCGATGAGCGATCAGGATGGCGCCCGGTGGAAGTCTTTCTTACCCTGAGATCTCACCGAGGGATCTGGCCATGCTGAGCGCTCAGCTGTTTTTGTGGAAGCTGGGAAAAATTTTGGGAAAATCATAACCGCTCGCCTCAGCCTGTTCGTTTAGTTTTAATGCCAAGGCGCAATCAAACGGCTATCTTGAGACTGTTGCGAAAGTATCTTGAGGGGCGGTCCGGGGGACCACTGGCCCTGTGGCACAGGCGTCTCGCCTGTGTTTTACACCCCTCAAATTCCCCTCCCAACCCCACGTAGGGGCTTGATTTATCAAGCCCTGAGGGTGCCATAAGTTGCGCCCTACGGGGTTGGGGGAGAGGGTTTGGGAGAGGGGGCAGGGGTCCGCGACTCCGGTAGCACGGGCTTCCAGCCCGTGGGCACCCCCCTCTCCCAATAGACTATTTGCTTTATCCCCGATGCAGGCATTCAAAGATCAACAGCAGGCCATCGCCTATGACCAGTGGTTTGACACCCCCCTGGGGAAGTGGGCCTGGCACTGTGAACAGGAGGCGGTGTGGGAGGTGTTGCCACCTCTGCGTGGCCTGAGGATTCTCGAGGCGGGCTGTGGCACCGGCATCTTCACCCTGCCCCTGGCAGATCGGGGAGCTGCGGTGGTGGGGCTGGATCGCAGCGCCGCCATGTTGGCCCGGGCTCGGGGGAAGGCCAGGGATGCCCGTGGGGCGCTAGCTTGGCTTCAGGGTGACGTGACCGCTTTGCCGTTTCCCCCGGAAAGCTTCGACGGCGCCCTATGTCTTCTTGCCCTGGAATTTATCAGCAGCCGGGAGACGGCCCTGCAGGAGTTGGCCCGGGTGCTCCGGCCCGACGGCTTCTTGGTGCTGGCCCTGCTCAACCGCTTCAGCCTCTGGACCTTGAAGCGCAAAGTGAAGGCCTGGTTCAAGCCTTCCCTCTGGCGAGAGGTGGATTTTCTCAGCGAGTCTCGGGCCGTCCGCCTCCTCACCCAAACCGGGTTTTCCCCGCTCACCTGGCGGCGAGCCTTGTATTACCCCCCGGTAAAAAATCCCCGCCTCCTGCCCTTGGCTCCCCTATGTGAGCGTCTGGGCCGCCGACTGTGCCCCCAGACGGCCGCTTTCCTGGTGGTGTTGTGTCGGAAATTGTGAAGCTAAAAAGGGAAATTAGCTTTCGGTAGGTGGGGTGAGATCGTAACGCTTGATTTTACGGCGCAGGGTGTTCTTGTCAATTCCCAGTTCACGGGCCGTGGCCAGGCGGCGCCAGCGGTTGCGCTCCAGGGCTTCCCAGAGGGCCCGTTTTTCAATGTCGTCTAGAGTAAGGCCGAAGATCGGCAGCTTGGCCGCTCCCTCCAGGCCCAGGTGTTCCGGCAGGTGCTCCGGGCCAATCAAACCCTCCCGGCACAGAATAAAGGCGTGTTCGATGGCGTTTTCCAGTTCCCGGATGTTCCCGGGCCAGTCGTGGCGCATGAAAATTGCCAGCGTGTCATAGGTCAGGCCGGCGATTTTTTTATCGTGGAGCCGGTTAAAGCGGTTGATGAAGTGCTCCGCCAACAGTGGAATGTCTTCCTTACGCTGAGCCAGGGTCGGGAGTTTGAGCTTCACCACATTGATGCGGTAGTAGAGGTCCTTGCGGAAGGTTCCCTCCTCCACCATGGCGGCCAGATCTCTATGGGTGGCGGTGATGATGCGCACGTCGGCCTTGACGCTTTTGGTAGCGCCCAGGGGCATGAAGGCCCGCTCTTCCAGGACTCTGAGCAGCCGCACCTGGAGCGCCGGTGAGATATCGCCGATTTCATCCAGAAAGAGGCTGCCGCCCTGGGCCAGGGCGAAGCGGCCCGGCCGGTCCCGGCGGGCGTCCGTAAAGGCCCCCGCGGTGTGGCCGAAGAGCTCCGATTCCAGGAGGGTGTCCGGCAGGGCCCCGCAGTTCAATGCCACAAACGGCCCCTTGGCCCGGCGGCTCAGATTGTGGAGGGCCCGGGCCAGAAGCTCTTTGCCGGTGCCGCTTTCCCCTTCGACCAGCACGGTGCTGTCGCTGCGGGCCACCTCTGGCACCAGGGAAAAGAGCTGCTGCATGAGGGGTGACTTGGAAATGATGTCCCCCACGCGGTACTGGCGGGTGAGCTGCTTTTTCAACTCCTCCACCAGGCTCAGGTCCCGGAAGGTCTCCACTCCGCCGATGATGCGGCCCTTTTCATCCTTCAGGAGTGCCGTGCTGACGCTGATGGGACTTTCCTTGCCGTCGGCCCGGAGGATAACGATGGGTTTGTTCACCACCGGCGACCCGGTTTCCAAGGTATGCCGCAGCACGCAGTCCGTCTCGCAGACATTGGCCCGAAAGACTTCGCAGCAAGGCCGCCCCAGGGCCTCCTCTCCCGGAATGCCGGTAATGTCCGCCGCCGCCCGGTTGAAGAAGGTGATACGCCAGTCCAGGTCTACCGTAAAAACCCCGTCGGCGATGCTGTTCAGGATGATGGCGGTGTGGGGAGGAATGGGGGCGGGCGCACTGAGCGGCCCCGGCGCCCGCTCCTGGCGGCCGGTCACTGGCTGGTCGAGGTCAACCCCATGATTTCCTGATA
>CBFDAH010000037.1:0-19458 GCA_965602785.1 uncultured Syntrophobacterales bacterium | reverse complement strand
GGGCAGGGATTTCAAATCCCTGCCCCTCCCCCCACAACAAATTCGCCTTGCCAGCCGATAAGAATTAATGATGTCTGACAGCTTCAAACTTGTTACTGATTTTAAGCCCAAGGGGGACCAGCCCCAGGCCCTCAAGAAGCTGACCCAAGGGGTCAAGGCCGGCCAGCCCCATCAGGTGCTCTTAGGGGTGACGGGCTCCGGCAAGACCTTCACGGTGGCCAATGTCATCGCCCAAATAAACCTCCCCACCCTGGTCCTGGCCCCCAACAAGACCCTGGCGGCCCAGCTCTACGGCGAATTCAAGGAATTTTTCCCGGACAACGCGGTGGAGTACTTCGTCTCCTACTACGACTACTACCAACCGGAGGCCTACATCCCCCAGGCCGACCTTTACATCGAGAAAGACTCTTCCATCAACGAAGCCATTGACCGCATGCGCCACTCCGCCACCCGTTCCCTCTTGGAACGCCAGGACGTCATCATCGTGGCTTCGGTGTCTTGTATATACGGCCTGGGGTCACCGGAGGCCTACCACGGCATGCTGCTGTACCTGGAAGAGGACATGGAAAAAGACCCTCGGGAGGTGCTGCGCAAGCTGGTGGAGATTCTTTACGAACGGAACGACCTGGACTTCCACCGGGGGACCTTCCGGGTGCGGGGGGACCGGGTGGAAATCTTCCCGGCCTACGAGGAAGACCGGGCCATCCGGGTGGAGTTCTTCGGGGATACGGTGGAGGCCATCAAGGAGATCGACCCGCTGCGGGGCAAAACCCTGCGGACCCTGCCCAAAGTGACCATCTACCCGGCCAGCCACTATGTCACGCCGGAGCTGGTGCGGCGCCAGGCCCTGACAGCCATCGAGGCGGAAAGGCGGGAGCGGGTGGCCTGGTTCGAGAACCAGGGCAAGCTCATCGAGGCCCAGCGCATCGGGGAGCGCACCCTCTTCGACCTGGAGATGATGCGGGAGCTGGGTTTTTGTCATGGCATCGAGAACTATTCCCGGCACCTCACCGGCCGGGCCCCGGGGGAGCCGCCCCCTACCCTGCTGGACTACCTCCCCCGCAAGTCTCTGGTGGTCATCGACGAAAGCCACATTGCGGTGCCCCAGCTCAGGGCCATGTACCGGGGGGACCGCTCCCGGAAAGAGAACCTGGTGCAATACGGCTTCCGGCTGCCGTCGGCCCTGGACAACCGGCCTTTGCGGTTCGACGAGTTTGAAGACCGGATGTCAAAAATCATTTATGTCTCCGCCACCCCCGGACCCTATGAGCTGGAGAAGGCCCAGGGCCAGGTGGTGGAGCAGATCGTCCGGCCCACGGGCCTTAGGGACCCCAAAATCACGGTAAAGCCGGCCACCCACCAGGTGGACGACCTCTTGGGGGAGATTCGGGCCCGGGTGGACCGGAGGGAGCGGGTCCTGGTTACCACCCTCACCAAGCGCATGGCCGAGGATTTGACGGAGTACTACCAGGACCTGGGGCTGAAGGTGCGCTACCTGCACTCGGACATCACCACGCTGGAGCGCATGGAGATCATCCGGGACCTGCGCCTGGGGGTCTTCGACGTCCTCATCGGCATCAACCTGCTGCGGGAGGGCCTGGATCTGCCGGAGGTCTCCCTGGTGGCCATCCTGGACGCGGACAAGGAGGGCTTTTTGCGCAGCGAGCGCAGCCTCATCCAGACCTGCGGCCGGGCCGCCCGCAATCTCCATGGCGAGGTGCTGTTTTTTGCAGACGCGGTCACCCCCTCCATGCAGGCGGCCATCAACGAAACCCACCGGCGGCGACACCTCCAGGAGGACTTCAACCAGGCCCACGGCATCACTCCGGAGACCATCAAGAGTTCCATCAAGGACGTCCTGGCCTCGGTGTACGAAGCCGACTACGTTACGGTGCCCCTGGCGGCGGAGGAGCAGGTCCCCTATCGGATGGAGGACCTGCCGGGCCAGATCGCCCGCTTGCGGAAGGACATGAAGGCCGCGGCCAAGAAGCTGGAGTTCGAGCGGGCCGCCATGCTGAGGGACCGGATCAACTCATTGGAGGAGGGGGAATTGAAGTATGGCTAGAGGTGGCTTGATGAAAGAATCTTGAGGGGAGGGCTGGGGGACCGCAGGCCCCCCACCCTCCCCTCAAACTCCCCTCCCAACCCCCCTTAACTTTTCTAAAAATCGAGGCCAAGGCCTCGTTATTTTCATCATAGGTTGGGGGAGGGCCTGGGAGAGGGGGCAGGGGTCTGTGATCCCTGGCCCCCTCCCCCGAAAGCTTTTTGGCACCATCCGGTTAGAACAGCAACTTCACAATGAGTATGGCGATGAATACGCCAATTATGTCCGCCGTAATACAGACGGGAACCAGGTATTTCGCCTGCTTGATGCCCACTGCCCCTAAATACACCGCCAAGACATAAAACGTCGTCTCGGCGCTGCCCATAATAACCGCCGACATGACACTGGCCAGGGATTCAGGCCCGGTAGTTTTGACCACTTCCGTGAAAATACTGAGGGTGGCCGCGTTTGATAAAGGTTTTACCATGGCCACCGAGAAGACTTCGGGGGGTATTTGGAAGGGAGAGGCCACGGTGGAAAATATGCCGTGGAGAAATTCGTGCGCTCCCGAGGCCTGAAAGGTCTTGACCATAATGAAAATGGCCAGGACATAGGGAAAAATCCCCAGGATGATTTCTATGCCATCTTTGGCGCCGGTGACAAAAGACTCATAGACGGATACCTTTTTGGCAAACCCGTAAACAATCGTGATAAATATAAAAATCGGTATCACATACTGGAAGGCGATATTTACTTTTTCCATATTACCTATCCCTGTCAGCGAATTTTTTATAGAGAAACAGGATGCCAATGGCAGCCGCGGTGGAGATAAGGGTAGCAATAAATGTTGGCATAAAAATCCAACTTGGGTTCTTGGAGCCGTAATTGGCCAGCAGCCCGATGACGGTAAAGGGAATAAGTTGGATGCTCGAGGTATTAATGACGATGAAGAGCATCATTTCAAAGGTTATGGTTTGGGGCTTGGGATTCAGGGTCTGAAGATCTTCCATGGCTTTGATGCCCAAGGGCGTGGCGGCATTGCCAATGCCCAAAAAATTTGCCAGCATATTCAGGGTAATCATAGTTATGGAAGAATGGCCTTTCGGGATTTTCCTAAAAAGGAAAGAAATGGCAGGTTGAAAGAAATTCGAGAGTTTGTACATCATCCCAGAATCTTCCAATATTTTGGTAATCCCTAACCACAGAGATACAATACCAACCAGGTACAGACAAATCTCCACTGATGCTTTGCCCGCCTCAAACATGGCTTTGGTGAACTCATCAATTCTGCCGTTCACTATGGCAAACAAGACACTGATACAAATGACCAACATCCATATGGTGCTCATAATGCCTTCCTTGTTTGGTCCCCCACATTGCCTTTGGCAAACTGGGTGATTGGGTCAATAATGCCAGGTTCTCCCGGCCACCACCTGTCGCCCGGTACTCCCCGCCTGTCACTTTTTTCAGAGTCTCTGCACCAGCTTATCGAGGAATTTTACCATACCATACCAAGTCAGGACCCCAGGGGGAAACTTTTCAGCCACTTTTTTCTTTCTGGTCCCCGTGGTTTTTGAGATGATGTTCCTAAACCGCAGGGAGCAATGCTCTCGGGGCGAAACCCGCCAGAAAAACCCCGCCCGCCAGGCTGACCCAGCCCCCGGAAGTGAGGGAACACTCGGGGCTTCAGGGATAAACGAGAAATTCGGCAAAGAGAGGAGAGCAGATGACGTTACAGGAATCGCTGCAACAGTTCAAGGAAGGGGTGCTGGCCCAGCTCAGTGCCGCAGATGTGGCAATTATGGATAAAGCCACCGAAGAATTGGTGCGCTCCGGTATTGCTGAACAGGCCCCAAAGGCCGGCGAGCAGGGTCCGGATTTTACCTTGCCGAACGCCAGCGGAGAGATGGTGGCCCTGGCCGAGCTTTTAGCCCGGGGGCCGGTGGTGGTGACGTTTTATCGCGGCACCTGGTGACCATATTGCAACCTGCAGTTGCAGGCATATCAGGACATTACCCCGGAGATCAAAGCCCTCGGGGCCTCCATGGTGGCCATTTCTCCCCAGACCCCGGAGTATTCGCTGACCATGACGGAAAAGCACCATCTCGGCTTTAAGGTACTGTGCGACCCAGGCAATAAAGTGGCCCGGCAATACGGCCTGGTTTTCTCGATGGGTGAGCCGTTGCGGGAGCTTTATAAACAAAAATTTGGGGTGGATTTAAAAGATTACAATGCTGACGAAGCCTACGAGCTGCCAATGCCGGCAACCTTCGTCGTGGCGCCGGATGGCACGATTCGGTTGGCCTTTGCAGATCCGGACTATACTGTGCGCCTGGAGCCATCGGAGATTATCAAAACACTGCGTGAGATTGTTGGCTCTGCGGCAAATTAACCTTAGATTGTGGCAAATAATCTTGATGGAGAGGGGGGTGCCCACGGGCTGGAAGCCCGTGCTACCGGTCTTCCACAGGTGAGGACACCTGTGCCACCAGCCCCTCCCCCTCTCCCAATCCCTCTCCCCCAACCCCTTGTACGAAGTTGCCGTCAAAAAGGTAAATTCATCAAGAGAAATGCAGGGGCGCAATTTATGGCGCCCTTTTAGGGCGTGATAAATCACGCCCCTACAGATAAATGCCTTATATGAGCGCAGCATGGTATTACATATTTTGAAAAAATCGAGGTCTTGGGCCTCGATTTTTCCAAAGCTTAAGGTGGGTTGAGAGGGGAGCTTGAGGGGAGGGAAACACAGGCGAGACGCCTGTGACACCGACCATAAAGAAGATTTGACTCCGGCACCTTCTGAAGTTACCTGTTTGGGCGCCACTTAAATACAACTGGCGGGAGGAGGCTTGCTGGAAGGGAATCGTCTCTGCCGGTGAGGTGGCGTCAGGGTCGTTTAGCCAGAGCTCGTCAGGTCGCTTTGCAGCTGGAGGAATTCCTTGAGGAGTTCTTCTTGACGGGGGGAAAGGTGGAGGGGGGTTTTGAGGCCGATTTCCACGAGGAGGTTGCCCCGGTTTTTGGTTTTGAGGTCCGGGAGGCCCTTACCTTTGAGGGTAAAGACTGCCCCGGACTGGGAGCCGGCGGGGATGATGAGAGGGGCCTGGCCGTCCAGGGTGGGGACGGTAATCTCCCATCCCACGGTCGCCTCCACAAAAGAGAGGTCGGTGCGATACAGGAGGTCCCTCCCCTGCCGGAATAGGAAGGGATGGGGGGCCACCTGGACCTCGATATACAGATCACCCGGGGGCCCGCCGAAGCGCCCGGCCTCCCCTTCGCCCCGGAGGCGCAGCCGGATGCCATTGTCCACCCCCGGGGGGATGCGCACTTGCATCCGGCGCTCTTCCCGGGTCATGCCGCTGCCGCTGCAGGCCTCGCACGGGTGAGGGATGAAGCTGCCAGCTCCCCGGCAGGCGGGACAGTTGCTGAAAACCCGGAGCATGCCCCGGGTCTGGCTCACCTGGCCGTGGCCGTTACAGGTGGGGCAGGTCTCAGGACTGGTACCCGGTTCCAGACCCTCCCCCTCACAGCAGTGACAGACGGTGCGGCGCTCGACGCTGAACTCAGTATCCACTCCCTCGAGGACCTCCTCCAGGGTGAGGGTGACGACATGGCGGAGATCCGCCCCGACTTGGGCCCGGGTGGCCCGGCCCCGGCGGCGTCCGAAGCCGAAGAAATCCTCGAAAATGTCCCCGAAGGTGCTGAAGATATCCTCGAAGCCGCCGAAGCCCCCCAAGTCAAAACCATTTAACCCGGCGTGGCCATAGAGGTCGTAAAGCTTGCGCTTTTCAGGGTCGGACAGGACCTGGTAGGCTTCAGAGACCTTTTTGAATTCCTCCTCGGCGAACCTGTTTCCGGGATTGCGATCCGGGTGGTATTTCAGGGCGAGTTGGCGGTAGGCGCCCTTTACTTCATCCTGGGTGGCGTTGTGCCTCACTCCCAAGATGTCATAATAGTCCGCCATAGTCTCTCCCCCAAACATCATCTATTAATGTTTCGGTAAAACTTTAAATCAAGTTTATAGTTATCATCCCCGGGAACCTTGTCAAGGCGGGGACGTTACATACCAGGGGGAAAGATTTAGGTGAGGGGGAGAAGTGAGGTGAGGCGGGACCGTAATTCCGGGGAAAGGTCGTGGATCTCCACTACCTTGGCGCGGCTCGTGGCCCCCACGGTGAGGTGCACAGCCTGGCGGGGCACCTTGAGGGAGCGGGCCAGAAAGTTCAGGAGTTCCTTGTTGGCCCGGCCCTTTTCCGGGGGGGCGGCCACCTTCACCTTGAGACGGTCACCGTGGAGGCCGGCCACCGCGGTCTTGCCGGCCCCCGGCACCACGTGCAGCTTAAGGACATACCCCTGGCAGGTGGGGAGAAAAAAGCCGGACATGACCGCTTCAGCCATAGTATCCATGGATGAGCTTGGCGGCATAACCGTATAGGGTCCCCACCAGGAATACTTTCAGGAAGATAATGGCCCCCAGGACTAAAAGGGGTGAGAGGTCCAAGCCGCCATAAACCAGGGGCAGCCGCCGCCGGAGATATGACAGCACCGGCTCGGTGACGTTATACAAAAAGCGAACAATGGGGTTGTAGGGGTCCGGATTGACCCAGGATAATATGGCCCGGGCGATAATCAGCCACATATAAATCACCAGGACCCAATTGAGCACATCAGCCGCTGCTTTCAGGAAATACCCGAGCGCCATCATAATTTACTCTTTTCGGATAAAATCATGTAACTATAGGTTCGAGGCTTAGAATTTGTCAAGTCTCTCCCGGCCTCCACAACCCCAACCGCGGGGCGTTCCCCGGAAGGCGCCAACCTCTCGTCCTGCCAAAGAGAGATGACCACCGGGGGATGCTGATTGTTGCGCGACCGATGGTCTTTTCCTACAATTATAGCACTTTTTTTTTACATGCATGGCCCGGCGAGTCCGGAGCGCGGATGAAGTGAACGTGAGGGGAAGGCCGGGGGAGCGTCCATCCCCCCTCCCTCAAAGTCACTGGTACACATGAACCTATCACAATTTGACACCTTCGCGTCGTTGCGGCATCGCAATTTCCGGCTGTTTTTCGGCGGCCAGGGCATCTCGCTTTTGGGGTCCTGGATGCAGTCGGTGGCCTTGAGCTGGCTGGTCCTGATCCTCACTGACTCGTCTTTCTACCTGGGACTGGTCAGCGCTCTCTACACTCTCCCCATTCTGTTTTTCTCGTTTTTGGGTGGCGTGGTGGCGGACCAAGCCCACAGGCAACGGCTCCTGTATTTCACCCAGGGGGGCATGATGCTGGTGGCCTTTGGGCTGGGCTCCCTGGTGGCCTCAGACCTGGTGACCATCTGGCTTCTCTGCCTCCTGGTCTTTTTGGCCGGCACGGCCCTGGCCTTCGACATACCCATCCGCCAGTCCTTCATCGCCGAGCTGGTGGGCAAGGCCGATCTCCCCAACGCCATTGCCCTCAATTCCACCTTATTCAATGGCACCCGGGTGCTGGGGCCGGCGCTGGCGGGCCTCCTCATCGCCCAGGTGGGCCTGGCCAACTGCTTTTTTCTGAACGCCGTGAGCTTCCTGGCGGTTTTCGTGGCCCTTTTCTGGATGAAGCTCCCCTCACCCGAGCCCGCCCCCTGGGTGTCCTTCCGGGAGTCCCTGGGAGAGCTCCGGGACTTTCTGAAGGAGCACCGGGACCTGAAGCTGGTCCTGGTCCTTATGGGTGCGGTCTCCATCCTGGGCCACTCCTACCATGTCCTGGTTCCCATCCTGGCCCGGGACGTTTTGGGGGCCGGTCCCAAGGGCTACGGTTTTCTCATGGCGGTGAGCGGTCTGGGGGCGTTTCTGGGAGGGCTGGCCCTGGCTTATCGTTTGACCCGGCGGCCCCCCATGCCGTCTTTCCTCGGGGGCCTGGCTCTCTTTCTAACAGGCCTGCTGGCCCTGTCCCTGGTACGCAATTATTACCTGGCCCTGGTGGCCATGGCCCTCATGGGAGTGGGCATGGTGACCCAGCTTTCCACCGGCAACAGCCTGCTCCAGCTCAACGTCCCGGACCAGATGCGAGGCCGCATCATGAGCCTCTTCAGCCTCATTATCATCGGCTCCGTGCCCCTGGGGAGCATGCTCTACGGTACGGTGGCCACCTACCTGGGCCCCAGCCTGGCCATGACCCTGGGGAGCCTGGCGTCACTCTCCGTGGCTGGGTTTATCCTTCTCAGGTACCCGCACCTGCGCCATTTAACTTACCGGGAACTGGAGCCGCCTGAGCCTCAGCCTTTGCCTCCCAGAGTGACTCCGCCGTTGGGGTAGCCAATGCCCTGGAATTCTCCGGGCCTTGAAAAATGGGGGGTCTGAGGCTCTCCTCACCACCAATCCCCTTCAGGAAAATATATTGTGGAAACTGCAATTCTCTGGTAGAATTGCTTGATTTTAAATTCACACGCGCTGTGAGGGCGGGCTGGTGCCCCAGGGTGACCCCGCTAGGCGCGGCGCGGCGGCCTAACCAGGAGGAAATATGGCATTTGTTACCATGAAGGAACTGTTGGAGGCCGGTGTCCATTTCGGCCACCAGACCCGCCGCTGGAACCCCAAGATGGAACACTATATCTTTGGGGCCCGCAACGGCATCCACATCATCGACCTGCAGAAAACCGTGCAGTTTTTCAAGACCGCTTACAACTACGTGGTGGAAACAGTGGCTGACGGGGGCATCGTCCTGTTCGTAGGCACCAAGAAACAGGCCATGGATGCCATCGCCGAGGAGGCGAACCGCTGTGGCATGTATTACGTCAACCATCGCTGGCTGGGGGGCATGCTCACCAACTACACCACCATCAGCCGCTCCATCGACCGCCTGAAAAACTTCGAAGCCATGAAAGAGGACGACAGCCTGAAGCGCTTTCCCAAAAAGGAAGTGCTTCTCATGGAAAAGAAGGCGGCCAAGCTGGAGCGGGCCCTGGGGGGCATCAAGACCATGGGGCGCCTCCCCGATATCGTTTACGTAGTGGATCCCCGCAAAGAGTCCATTGCGGTGAAGGAAGCCCGCAAGGTGCAGATTCCCTTGTTGGCCATTGTGGACTCGAACTGCGACCCCACCGAGATCGACTATCCCATCCCGGGGAACGACGACGCCATCCGGGCCATTCGGCTGTTGACCTCCCGCATCGCCAACGCCTGTATCGAGGGGGCCAAGCTCAGGGAAGAGCGGTTGGTGGCGATAGCGGATAAAGAACTCGCCGAAGCCGAGATCGAAGAAGCCCGGGCCGCCGAGGCGGCGCCTGAGCCTGAGGAGACGGCGCCCGCTCCGGAACCGGAAACGCCCGTCGAGGTTACGGAAGCTTAGCACACCGGCGTCAGGTCGCCACTTATTACCCTTGCCAGACCTGCAAGTCAGAACCATTCTGACTGGAAATATTAGCGTTTTAGGGGTACGGAGGAAACATTTTGGACATCACTGCCAACCTGGTAAAACAGCTGCGGGATAAAACCAACTGCGGCTTCATGGACTGCAAGAAGGCCCTTCAGGAGACCGATGGTGACCTGGAAGCGGCGGTCGACCATTTGCGACAAAAAGGCATTGCGGTGGCCACTAAGCGGGGCGAGCGGGCTACCAGTGAGGGCGCCATCTGGGAGCATCTCTCGCCGGACGGCAAAACCGGGGTGATCCTGGAAGTGAACTGCGAGTCTGACTTCGTGGCCAAGACCGACTCTTTCCAGGCCTTCGGCGCCGCTCTGGCGGCCCAGATCGCGGCCCAGGCCCCTGATGGTCTGGAGGCCCTCCTGGCCCAGCCCTGGCAGGAAGATCCCAGCCGCACAGTGCAGGAATACCTCACCGAACTCATCGGCCAGATCGGGGAAAACATCCGCCTCCGGCACTTCATCCGGTTCGCCGGCGGGGGCCCCGTGGCAGGTTACATCCACTTCGGCGGCAAGATCGGGGTGCTCCTGGAATTGACCGCCGGCTCGAATTCTGCTGAGCTACAAACCCTGGCCAAAGACCTGGCCATGCAAGTGGCCGCCACCAACCCCCTGGCCGTGGGCCGGGAGGGGGTGGACCAGGACGTGGTGGCCAGGGAAAAGGCCATCTACGAGGCCCAGGCCAAGGAGTCCGGGAAACCCGAGAACATTATCGAGCGCATGGTGAGCGGCCGCCTGGAAAAGTTTTTCAAGGAAATCTGCCTGGTGGAGCAGCCCTTTGTGAAGAACACGGACATCACCGTGGCCCAGCTTCTTAAGGAGGCGGGGAAGGCCAGCGGCGGGGAGCTGGGCGTGGCCCGGTTCGCACGCTACCAGGTAGGGGCATGAGGACTGTGTGAGTCCCGACCAGCTCAAATACCGCCGGGTCCTCCTCAAGCTAAGCGGCGAGACCCTGGCCGGAGAGAAAAAGTTCGGTCTCTGCCCGGAGACCTTGCAGATTATTGCCCAGGAAATCAAAGAAGTTCTGGCTCTCCAGGTGGAATTGGGCATCGTGGTGGGGGGCGGCAACATCTTCCGGGGGCTGGCGGCCAGCGCCATGGGCCTGGAGCGGGCCGTGGCCGACTACATGGGCATGCTGGCCACGGTGATCAACGCCATCGCCCTGCAAGACGTCCTGGAAAAGGCAGGTATGCCCACCCGGGTCTTAAGCGCCATCGCCATGCACGAAGTGGCGGAACCATACATCCGCCGTCGGGCCATGCGCCACCTGGAGAGGGGCCGGGTGCTCATCTTCGCCGCCGGAACGGGAAGCCCCTACTTCACCACTGACACCGCGGCGGCCCTCCGGGCCACGGAGATCGGGGCCCAGGCTATCCTGAAGGGCACCAAGGTGGCGGGCATCTACGATCGGGACCCGGTCCTGGACCGGGAAGCCAAAATGATCCGCCGCCTCACGTACTTCGAAGTTCTGGAAAAATCTCTCAAGGTCATGGACTCGACAGCAGTCACCATGTCCATGGAACAAAAAATCCCCATTATCGTCTTCAAGCTCCTGGAACCGGAAAATATGGTAAAGGTTCTCCTGGGCCAGGAGGTGGGCACGATCGTGGAGTCCCCATGAAAGAGAAGATTCTGGAGGAAGTGAAACGGAAGATGAATAAGGTCCTGGACGTCATGGCCCTGGACCTGTCCCGGGTGCGCACCGGCCGGGCCTCGGTGGCCTTGCTGGAGGGGATCAAGGTGGAAGCCTATGACACCACCATGCCTCTCCCCCAGGTGGCCTCCCTGGCGGCGCCGGAGCCCCGCCTTCTCACCGTGCAGCCCTGGGACCCCACCTTGCTGGCGAACATTGAGAAGGCCATCTTGAAGTCCGACCTGGGCCTCACCCCGGCCAATGACGGCAAGCTCATCCGCCTGCCCATTCCGGTCCTCACCACGGAACGGCGCAAAGAGCTGGTTAAGGTGGTGAAGAAAATGGGGGAGGAGGCCAAGGTGGCCCTGCGCAACGTCCGCCGGGAGGGCAATGACCGCTTTAAAGATTTGAAGAAGGACAAGGAACTCTCTGAAGACGAGGCCCACCGGGCTCAGGATGAAGTCCAGAAGATCACTGATGACTTCATCAAGAAAGTGGATGCCCAGGCTGCCGAAAAAGAACAGGAGATTATGTCGTTTTAATGGCCCCTGCCAACGACCTCCCTGAAATCGCCGCTAACTTGGATCCTCGCCGCCTGCCCCGCCACGTGGCCATCATCATGGACGGCAACGGGCGCTGGGCTCAGCGTCAGGCTCTGCGCCGGGTGCAGGGCCATCTGGCCGGGGCGGAATCGGTGCGGGTGGTAGTGCGCCTGGCCCGGCGGCTGGGTATCGAATATCTCACCCTCTACGCTTTTTCGGAAGAGAACTGGCAGCGCCCCACCACAGAGATTCGGGCCCTCATGAGCATTCTCCTCCGCTATCTGCGCCGGGAACTGGCGGAAATGCAGCGCAACCACATAGCCTTTCAGGCCATCGGGGATCTGGAGCGCCTGCCGGCCAACGTTCAGAGGGAGCTGGAACGGGTGGCGGCGGCCACCCGGGAGGGAGCCCGCATGACCCTCTCCGTGGCCCTGAGTTACGGCGGCCGGAGTGAAATCGTCCAGGCGGCTCGCTCCCTGCTGGAAGACCTCCTGGCGGGGCGCCTCCGGCCGGAGGACATCGACCCGGAAACCTTTGCCCGCCGCCTCTACACCTCGGACATGCCCGACCCGGACCTCCTTATCCGCACCAGCGGCGAGTACCGCCTGAGCAACTTTCTCCTGTGGCAGACTGCCTATACCGAGCTTTACTTCACCGATACCCTGTGGCCCGACTTCCGGGAAGAGGAGCTCATCAGGGCCCTGTTAGAGTTTCAGGCTCGGGACCGCCGCTTCGGCCTCACTCAGGAGCAGATCAAGGGCCTGGCTTCCCTGAACGCCCGCCACTAGTACTTAATTGCGAAAGTTAGCGAATTTTTAAAAGCGGTTTTTATTTCCCCCCTTTTTTAAAGGGGGGTTAGGGGGGATTTCTCTATCTGCTTGAAAATCCCCCTAAATCCCCCTTTTTCAAAGGGGGACTTTATGGGTTCCTGATCTCCAAAGGATGCTCGAAATTACTTACGCTGATTTATGCAACTATACTAGCTCCTTGTGGAACAAAGATTTTCTGGGAAGGGGGCCAGGGCTGGCGCACCCCTCCCCCCACCCCATACGAGGGAATTCTTCTTAGCCGACGGCCTAAGAGGCCACTCCCTTCCTAACCAGGGTTTTTCAATAACCTGAATTATTCTTGAAAATCACCCTTCCGGATCAGGCCTTGAGCCAGTCCCAGGCTGCGGCCAGCTGCTCCGCCGGGAAGGTCTTCACCTCTCCCTTCATGAGGCGGGAGAAGAGCTTGATCCCCACCTCGATCCATTTGGCGCCGCCCACCACCGCCAGCTTCTCGAAGTTATCTTTGTATTTCATGCCGTACTTGGTGTCATCCCATAGGGCGCCCAGTTCCCAACCGGCAAAGCTCTCATCCATGTAGAACAACAGCCGCACCTTGCCGTACTCCTGAACGGTGGCCTCCAGCCGGGGCACGTAGACCTCACGATAATCATGGTCGGTGAGTTTACCGCTGCCCTTGACCCCCAGGAAATTGCCCTGACTTTCCGGCAAATATTCCAGCATCGTGAACCTCCTTCCAACACCTGTCGGCATCAATGGACCAGTTCTAAATTAAAAAATTTTTGTTTAGACAACCTTTCTCCCAGCCCCGGCGCACCCAAAGGCCTGAGGCTGCCGGACGCCGGCGTTCCTTAAAACTTTTTCCCGAACTTATGCGGCAACAGTTATCTTTAACAGTTATTTTCGAATTACAGTATTTAACTCCCAGCTTTTTCTTATAATAGTTAAATAAATTATTGAAACAAAGGAAAGTACCAAGAGAAAACCATCCGTGATGTAATCGAAGAAATTATTTGAAGGTAATATCTTCAGGTTAAAAGCTATGATGTAGACCAGAAAAATATACGATAGGGGATGGCTCCGCCAAACCAAAATTATCGTAATCACAGCCATAATGACAAAGCAGATGGAAAAATTGTATCCCAGGGCGTAGGCATCATACGCCACCAAGCCGAGAGAGGACAGATACAAAGCCAGGGAGACCGCCACATTCCAAAGGCAGAATTCATATAGGTGTCGGTCTGACAGGAGCACCTTACCGGTGACCGGGGGCCACAACAAAATAACCATCAGCGCCAGGCTGCCCAGGGAATAGTTGGGATTGAGGGAAAGTAAATATTCAGCCAGAGACAGACCGGTAAAAGGATAAAACGTGACAACTGCCGCTAGTGCCAGGGCTAAGATTTTCATCAAGGAGGTTGTCGGTTGCAGCCAGGTAGTTGCTGAAGCCACCCGAAAAACCAGCCACGCAACTAACAGAAACGGGAACAGAAGCTGGAAATACTCTTTAATCACCATATGCTGTTAGCCCTTTGAGCCAGGTGTCATTAAAGACTACATGCTTGATACGTTTTCTATCGTAAGTATACGTAATATGAAAGTAACGGCTGCTGCGGATGATGAAGGGATAGGAGAATTCTTTTCCAGGACTATTTTCGAGGACTTTCAGGGTCTTCCAGGTCTGGCCGGCGTCCCGGGACAGGACTAGGGTAAGGTTGTGGCGATTTTCAAAAGAGTTGTTGATCACCCCTAAATAGACCCCATCCTTCAGGGTGAGCATGGCAAAGCCGGAGTTGGGGTTGGGAAGCGGGGTGTTTTGTATACTTGACCAGGTCTGTCCCACATCACTACTGTCTGACCGCAAGATATATTTTCGGCCCACGGAGGCCGCATTTCTGAAAAAAGCCGCCAGGCTTTGCTTGCCCGGATGAACCAGGGCGGGTTGAATGGCTTTGCCGGTGTGGGTGATTTTGCGAATTTCATAGGAGGGGTCTGGATGTCCCGGACGAATCCATACCATTTGGGAAAATTTGCGAATGAATTCATGATAGACCGGCAGCAGAAACGAGCCGTTATTGAGGTTGACCCCATTATTTTTGACGTTGTTCGTCAGATTAAAAAAGGGACTCAGGATTAATTTTTTACTGATACTCCAGGTCTGGCCTGCGTCTACCGAAACTTTGAAATTCAGCGAGGTGGTGGACCAGCCGCCGAACACATTGGAAGCAAAAAAGAGCCACAGCCGGCCCCGGCTATCCCTCATAATTAGGGCATTGCCGAGCTTTCTGACGGCGCGCCGCAGCTCCCGGGAACAGGTGGAGCGGTCCAGCAACACGCCGGGCTCGCTCCAGCGGCCGTTGGCCTCGGTAAAAAAGGCCCGGTAAATGGCCACATCCCGGGCGCCTTCCCGGGAACCGGCATACCAGGTGCAGATCAGCTTTTCTTTTCCTGCCACCGCGCTGGAAGAAACGTGACATCTTATCCCTGATTTGGCCTGATTGACGAAATTCTCGGCAAAATACGGTGTCTTATCAGGAGAAGCCTCCGCACCATCCTGGCTGATGATCTCGAGATTATTCCATCTGCTCCCCGGAGCGGCGGTCTGTTGCTGATAAAAAGGAATGAAATACAGGCAAATAACCAAAAAAATGGCTGATAATCTTCCCGGCAGGGTCTTTAGCATGGCTTCTGTGGCCCGGATATCCTGGGTCTGTGGTCCATAGTTTCAGGGAGAGGGGGGCAGATCTCCCCATCACTCCCCTCCAGAGACTTTCACCATAGTTGTTGATGAGCCTGGGATCAACCGAAAACTATGAAAAGACCAGCTCCCCTTATCCCACCACTTTCCCCCCAGCGGAGGGCGGGGGAGGCTGAGGAACTTTTCAGGGCACTATAAATTTCTCTCGTGTATTTACTGGACAGGTTTTGTCGGAACCGCTGACTGCTCCTGGTCATGCTCCTTAAGCCACTTCTTGAGGCTCTGGGCCACTTTACCGGGCAGGCGCCCCACCGCCCTCACTTCCTCCAGGCTCGCTTTTTTCAGCTCTGCCAGGTTGGCGTAATGCTGTAATAACCGCTTTTGGCGCACCGGGCCGATTCCCGGCACCTGGCCCAGGCCCGAAGCCATCAGCTCCTTCCGGGCCCGGCGGCGATGGTAGGTGATGGCGAAACGGTGGGCTTCATCCCGAAGTCTTAACAGCAACAGCCACCCCGGAGAGGAGGCCGGCAGCATCTTGGGATTCTTGCGCCCCGGCAGGAATAGGCGGTCCGGGACCTCCCGGCCGGCGTGGCGCCCGGCTTTGGCCAGCCCCACCACCAGCAGGTCTGCGAGGTCGAGGTCTTTCAGGGTTTCTTGTACTACTCCCAACTGGCCCTTGCCGCCGTCCACCACCAGGAGATCAGGGAGAGCCACACCCTCTTTGCCGTAGTGCCGACGCACCACCTCCCGGAGCATGGCATAATCGTCCTGGCCGGCCACCTCCCGGATGCGGAAGCGACGGTAGCCGGACTTGTCCGGGCGGCCCCCGGTAAACGCCACCAGGGCCCCCACGGGCTGCTCCCCCTGAAGGGTGGAAATGTCCAGGCATTCCAGGCGCTGGGGCGACCGAAGCAGCTTCAACCTCTCCTGCAAATCCGCCAGGGGGTCCCCGGCCCGGGGCAACTCCTGCCGACGGCGTAAGGCCGCCCAGGCATTCTCCCGGGCCAACCCCAGGAGGCGGCCCCGCTCGCTGAGCGACTTGAGGGGAGGGGCTGTGGGTGAGGGGGCAGGGGTTTGTGACCCCTGGCCCCCTCCCCCACCCTTCACCGTCACTAGACGCACGGGTTTCCCTTTCTGGTCGCTCAACACTTCGGCCAGCACTTTTCTATCCGGGGTGGCGCAGGGCAGCAGGACTTCATCCGGCAGGGGTCTGCCTTCGGCGTAGTACTGCTTCAGGAAATCTCCCAGGAGGTCGCCGCCCGGGGGAATTTCCGAAAAGTAATACTCCCGGCTGCCGCTGACCAGCCCTCCCCGCACCAGGAGCACCAATAGTAGAGCCTCCTCCCCCTCCCCTGCCAGCCCCACCACGTCCTGATCCTTGAACGTGGGGCGGGCCACGTCTTGCCGTTCCAGGGTGTGGCGAATGGCTTGGACGCGGTCCCTGAGCAGGGCCGCCCGCTCGAAATCAAGATTTCCCGAAGCCTGATCCATCTCCTTTTTAAGGACCCGGAGGAGATTGCGACCCCGCCCCCGGAGGAACTGCACGGCCTGCTGCACCACCTGGCGGTAGTCCTCTTCGTTCACGGCGCCTGAGCAGGGCGCCAGGCACCGGCCCATCTGGCCTTCGAGGCAGGGACGGGTCCGGGGGGCAAAACGGCGTTCTTTGCAGGTCCTGAGGCCAAAGACCTGCTTCATGACCTTGAGGGTCTCCCGGACCGCACCGCTTGAGGTGTAGGGGCCGAAATACAGAGCGCCATCCGGGGCAAAACGGCGCACGAAACGGAGGGCCGGGAAGGTTTTTTTGAGATTGAGGCGGAGGCACAGGAAATTTTTGTCATCCCGGAGGCGGACGTTGAACCGGGGGGTGTGCTGCCTGATAAGGTTGCGCTCCAGGATCAGGGCTTCCCGCCCTTTAGAGGTGAGGAGAAAATCAACCCGGGCCGCTCTTCTTAGCATCAGGGCGGTCTTGGGGTCATGCTTTTCCGGCGCCTTGAGGTAGGAGGCCAGGCGGTTTCTAATGTTCACCGCCTTGCCGACATAGAGCACCCGGCCACGGGCATCCTTGAATAAATAGACCCCCGTGGACCGGGGCGCTTGAGCCAAAGCCCCGGCCAATACCGGATAATTCCCCCCGTCCTTTACTTTTCCCACAGCCATACTTACATTACAGCTTAACAACCCACCCCCCCCTGTCAAGGAGGAGGTGGGCATGTATGTGGGTGAGGGAGTTTCCACGGGCTGGAAGCCCGTGCTCCCGGGGTCAGAGACCCTTCCCCCCTCCCCCACACCCCCTCCCCCAATCCCTTAGGGATGGCCCATTAATGGCCGGTAAGTCAGGACCAGCAGGTCCTGCCTTACCGGACGCCTAAAGGGTTGGGAGGGGAGCGTGAGGGGAGGGTGGGGGATCTGCGATCCCCCACCTCCCCCCACAATAAATTCTCAAGGAGGCTGCCATGGCGTTGCCGCAGCGGGTTCTGGGAAGCACCGGGGCCAGCGTCACCATACTGGGGTTGGGAGGCGAAGGGGTGCTGCGCACCTTTGGCTACGAACGGGAAGCCCAGGCCGTCATCGAGGCGGCCCTGGAGGCAGGCATCACCTATTTTGAGTCGGCCCGGGCCTACTCTGGCAGTGAGGCCTACTTGGGGATGGGCCTCAAAGGTCAGCGAGACAAAGTTTTCCTCAACAGCAAGTCCCACGGCCGCACCCGGAGCGAAGCCGAGACGCATCTGGCCATGACCCTCAGAAATCTGGATACCGACCACCTGGATCTGTGGCAGGTGCACGATGTTCGCACCACTCACGATTTGGAGGAGTTGGCCGCACCTGGCGGGGCCCTGGAGGTCTTCCGCTGGGCCAAAGAGGAGGGCTATGCCCGTTTTATCGGGGTCACCGGACACCATGATCCTGACATTCTGCGAAGGGCCCTGGATCTCTATGACTTTGACACGGTGCTCCTGCCGGTCAATCCGGCGGAACCCCGAGCCCAGAGCTTCCTGCCTCTGGCCCAGGAGGCCCTGGACCGGGGGCTGGGGGTGGTGGGCATGAAGGTCCTGGCCCGGGGGCTGGTCTCCCAGCTCGGTCTGGCGCCGGTCAGGGACTACGTGCACTATGCCCTGAGCCAGCCGGTGAGTCTGGTGGTCATCGGCTGCGACACTCCGGACCATGTCAAGGAGCTGGCCGCGGCCGTGCAGGACTTTGCTCCCATGCCCGTCGAAAACCAACGCCAATTGGAGGAAACCGTTACCCCTTTCGCCCATGGGTTGATGTACTATAAACCCTGAGTTCCTTCCAGGTAACGATACTGGGATAGAAGCCTAAAATACCATTGCCATGGAAGGTAATTGATGTTCAAAGATTTCAAAGAATTCGCCATGCGGGGGAGCGTGGTGGACATGGCCGTGGGCATCGTCATCGGCGCGGCCTTCGGGACCATTGTCAAGTCTTTCGTGGACGACGTGCTCATGCCCCCCATCGGCCTGCTCCTGGGAAATGTGGACTTTTCTAATTTATTCATCACCTTAAAAGAAGGGGCCAAAGCCGCGGGACCCTACGCCTCCCTGGCCGCAGCCAAAGCCGCCGGAGCCGTCACCCTCAACCTGGGGATTTTCATCAACACAGTTATTAGCTTTATTATCGTGGCCTTTGCGGTGTTCCTGGTCATCAAGGGCATCAACCGCATGAAAAGGGAGCAGGAGGAACCCCCGGCCGAACCCACCACCAAGGATTGCCCCTACTGCTTCACCAGCATCCCCATCCAGGCCAGCCGCTGCCCCCATTGCACTTCTAAGTTAGCGGCGGAGGCGACTTCCTGAACGAGAGTTTAGCTGCCACACCATGTCCATGGAAAAAGAAGAGGGGCCGACTTCGGGGAGTGCGGCCCCTTTACTTTTACTTTTCCGGTTTCCGCCCTTAATTGGACGAGGCGCAGGGAGCGCCCCAGATTGTCCAGAGATGCCTTAGGACTTCTCTTCTTCCACCTCACCCTGGTGTTTGGTGCCGCACATGGGGCACAGGACGTCAATTTCTTTTTTATCCCCGATGAACTTTTCCTTGAGTGCTTCCGGCCCTAAGAAACTGATGTCGCCGCAGGCGCATGCTGGGCATTCCGCCCGAACCCGATATTTCTTCTTAGACATGTCTCCTCCTCGGTGAGCAAGAAATCTTAAGTTCAGTATATCCCATTTGGGCCAGCTTTGGAAAGATTCCTGAGTTAGTGCTTTTGGGGCCTGGCCCCACCCCGCCTTTCCGAAAACCTTTTGACTTTTGGCCTCCCAAAGAATATCCTCCCGTCTGGGCAGGAATGTTACCATGCATCTCAGCGACACCACAGAGGGAAACTAATGGTCAGAGGTTTTTGGGG
>CBFDAH010000036.1:0-19556 GCA_965602785.1 uncultured Syntrophobacterales bacterium | reverse complement strand
GGTTGCCAAACCTTGGACACCAACGTTTCTCTGCTTCAGCCCTCCTTCTCGAACCAGTTAATAGGAGTAGACCTCGTAATCGCCTCCGTCCCAGCCCTGCCAGAGGAATCAGCCGTCCTCCAGCACCTTGGGGCACCAAGTCAAAGCACTAGGTATTATCAGTCACCGGGGTGAACCAGATTTGCGGTCTTTTTATATGGCTGCTATTGTTAAAGAACGGCTTGAGCCCGACTCCTTCCCCTAAGCCGTTGCTATTCCCAAATAAAACAAGAACCAGTTGTGTCCGGTGAGGAATTTGCCCTATCGGACCGTCCTTAGGAGGGTAAAATGTAGCCGCAGGCTTTAGCCTGCGCCAGCTTGAGAAGAGACGCCTGTGCCACCAGCGTTTTCTTTAATTTGAGGAACCCTTCTCAATAGGAAGGAGATTTGATATTCAGAGACAGGCGGCGGGACGGGCGCGCCTTCCCAAAAACCAGGTATTACTAGGAGCTAAAAAAGAGATTATTTTTTTCACCCTCACCCTAATCCTCTCCCTTAAGGGAGAGGGGATTTTCGGTGGGATATTTGCTAATTATTTTTATGCACTGAGTAATAATTCAGCATTCCCGGCACATAATCTTACCTGCGTGGTTATTTATGGCAACGGTCATGCCGGACACTACTGAACAGGGACAAACCGTTCACTATGATTGAAACCCATGAGTTGACTAAACAATATCCCAAAATTCTGGCCGTGGACAGCCTGACCCTGACGGTGGCGGCCGGGGAAATCTTCGGTTTGTTGGGGCCCAACGGGGCCGGCAAGACCACCACCATCAGGATGCTTACCACCCTGACCAAGCCCACCCGGGGCTGGGCCCGCATAAACGGCTTCGACGTGGTGCGGCAACCTCTCCAAGTCAAGGAACTCATCAGCGTCTGCCCCCAGGAAATAAACGTGGATCGGGAGTTAACGGCCTATGAAAATCTCCTGGTCTACGGCAAACTCTACGGTTTGGAAAATTTGAAAGACCGCATCTGGAAAGCCCTGGAGTTCGGGGGGCTAACCTCACGGGCCCACGACCTGGTGAAGGACTTCTCCGGCGGTATGCAACGGCGTCTCCTCATCGCCCGGGCCTTCCTCTCCAGCCCCCGGGTGCTCTTCCTGGACGAACCCACGGTGGGACTGGACCCTCAGGTGCGCCGGCAGGTGTGGGACATGATGTGGCAACTCAAAGCCCAGGGCATCACCGTGATGCTCACCACCCACTACATCGAGGAGGCGGAGGCCCTGTGCGACCGGGTGGGGATTCTGAGTCATGGCCGGCTCATCGCCCTGGACACCCCCAAGGCCCTGAACGAGCGGGTGGGAGGGTTCGTCATCGAGTCCCTGAACCGCGGCCGCAAGAAATACCTCCTGGTCAAGGATAAGGAGGAGGCTTACAGCCATGCCCAGGCGGAGCCGGAAGGGGTGATTATTCGGGAGACCAACCTGGAAGACGTGTTCATCCAATTGACCGGGGAGAGGCTGGGGCAATGAAGTGGTATCCGGTGTTCCTTCGGGAGGTGCTCATCTTTCAGCGGCGGCTTCTGCGGCTGGGATATGTGGCCTCCATCATTTTCACGCCCCTCTTATATCTTCTGGCCTTCGGCCTGGGGCTGGGCCGGCAGGTGTCCGTGCCCGGGTCCACCTATCTGGATTTTCTCCTCCCCGGCCTCATTGCGGTGACCTCCATGATCAACGCCTACACCTGGATTTCCACCAACCTGACGGTGAGCCGGCTGCATTTTCGCACCTTGCAAATTTACCTTCAGGCCCCGGTGAGCCCCACCGCCATTGTGGTGGGCCAGGTGCTGGCCGGGGTTCTCTGGGGTCTCCTGGCTTCCAGCATTCTCCTGGTCATGGGTCTTATCTTCGGCGGCACGGTGGGGGTGAACCCAATTTTCCTGGCCGCTTTGCTGCTGAACTGCATCATTTTTGCCGCCTTCGGAGTGGTGGTGGGGATGAAATCCCGCTCCCACGAGGACAACGCCACCTTCAGCAACTTCCTCATCCTGCCCATGGCCTTTTTCTGCGGCACCTTCTTTCCCCTGGAGCGCATTCCCTCAGTATTGCGGCACATTATTGCCGTCCTGCCTTTAACCCACACCAACCAGGTTCTGCGAGACCCGTCCCTAACCACACATACCCTGGTTTCCCTGGGCGTCATGCTCAGCTATGCCCTCCTGTGCCTTGTTTGGGGAATCAGGATTGTTAGAAATTACAGCGAGTGAGGCAGGCAGGGCGGTGGGGAGCCGGGAGTTTTGGAGTAAAGGACGAGGGTTGGCCCAATCTGTCAGCCGGAAAGCCAGGGGGATTTTTATATAGAGCCGCGTCCTTATCAGGGCTGCGGGTGGGGGCGGCAACCTCCCCACCCGCCTGACGGTTTCCTGAGACGCGGTATCCAGGAGCCCATATCCTGAGGATGGGCGAAGCCGTGTGGTGTCTCCTGCCGTTTCGTGAGTGCATCAATCCCCCCAAGGAATCCTTGTTGCCCTACCCTTCTCTTGGCGAAGAGGAAGTGCATCCCCCTCTTGAACCCCTCCCACCCGGCGCCAGCTCTCCTGGGAAAGCTGGCAGCCAATTGACCAGAAAGGCAGAGGTCGGCTAACCTTAATAAACACCTGATTCTCATGGTTTGAGAACTCTCCGAGATGACAGGATCCGGTGACTCGGTCCTTGACAAATGAGTTCCGGTCTTGATATATATAGAACCTTAGTTCAAATCAAGGCCGCTCGTTGAGCCAACCTACCGAAATTCCTTCTAATATCGGTCTAGCCCCCTTACTCCGAGTCGTGCCTGAGATCATCACCGTAAAGCTAAAATAACAGGAGGAAAATCAGGTTTGAAAAATCTTTTCATAATTATTCTCTTATCAATCTCATTAACCATCCCGGCCTGGGCCCAACCATGGCCCCACACACCTCCTAAAATTGGCCGACTCGAGCTCAATAAGGAATACTGGGGCTATATCAAGGAAGCAGCAGACCGATACCACATCTCCGCGTATCTCATCCAGGCGGTTTGCGCCATCGAATCGAGATATAAGCAGGAAGCGAGATCGGGAAGGGGGAAATGCATAGGACTGATGCAATTGCACAAGGGTACCGCCAAAAAGTATGGTGTTGATCCTTACGACCCCCGGGAAAATATCATGGGCGGGGCGGCTGTCCTGGCTAAGTTTATGCATAGATACAACGGGGATATCAGGAAAGTGTTGAGTAGGTATAACACTACCTGCACCAAAGCCTATACGCGGGAGGTCCTCCGGGCTTATAACCAGGCGCGGCGCATGGAAAATATTCTTTGCCGCTACACAAAGTTAACACGATAGGTTACCACTTCACCCATGTCCCAGGGCGGCGCCTGCAGAGGGCCGCCACTGGGATTTACCCTGCCGAAATCCTGCCGCACCGCTCCCAGCAGAAAGTACCCGGGTGTCCTTCAGGGAGGATAAGGCCCAAAGTTTTCTAGTCGGCCCAAGTCCTCTGAACCCTGGGGAATTTATCTCTGCGTAAAATATTTTACCGTGTTTTCCTTGACAAGGGTTCATGGCCTTATTAAAATAAGACCGACCGGTCGGTTTTGTCCGGGCCAATGGTCCCAGAGTCGCAAAGATTCGGTTACCCAGGGGAAGCCTGGCGGCTCTCCTCGGCATCGATCCAGCAGTTGTCTGAGGGCATATTGGGACGCTTGGTCCACGAACAAGACGGACAATCTTTACATGGTAAGCAAAGGAGGGAACGCCACATGACGCCGAAAGTCTTTAAAGCCATGGTGGTGACGGAAACCGAAGATAACCGCTACCTCAGGAGCATAAGAGAGAAGTCAGTGGATGAGCTGCCGCCGGGGGACGTCCTGGTCAAGGTGGCGTATTCGTCAGTAAATTATAAGGACGTGCTGTCAGCCACCGGCAACAAAGGGGTCACGAAAAAATATCCCCACACTCCGGGCATTGATGCTGCGGGTGTCGTGGCACAGAGCGCCAGCCCGGCGTTGAGGCCCGGGGACGAGGTCATCGTCACCAGCTACGATCTGGGCATGAACACTCCCGGGGGATTCGGGCAGTATATCCGGGTGCCGCCTGACTGGGTGGTGAAGCTGCCGTCCGGCCTCAGCCTGCGGGAGAGCATGATTTATGGCACCGCGGGGTTTACCGCCGCCCTGTCCATTTATAAGATGGTGAGCCTGGGAGTCACCCCGGAAAAAGGGGAAGTTCTGGTGTCCGGGGCCACCGGCGGCGTGGGGAGCGTGGCGGTGTCCACTCTGGCCCAGGCAGGCTATCGGGTGGTAGCCATAAACGGGGTCGTGGATCAGACCGAGTATCTTTTAGAGTTAGGGGCCCAGAGGGTCATCAGCATCGAGGAGGCCACCGACACCAGCGGCAAGCCGCTCCTGCAAGGATTGTGGGCCGGTTCCGTGGATTGCGTGGGCGGCCCCATCCTGGCCACCACCATCAAAGCCAGCCAATATGGCGGGGTAGTGACCTGCTGCGGCAACGTCGCCTCTCCGGACCTGCCGCTGACCGTCTATCCCTTTATCTTGCGGGGGGTGACCCTGGTGGGCATCGACTCCCAGAACTGCCCCATGGAGGTTCGCCTTAAGGTCTGGGAGAAGATCGCCGGGGACTGGAAACTGGCCAACCTCGACAAGGTGGTCACCGAGGTCGACCTGGCCGGACTGGACGAGTGCATCGACCTCATTCTCAAGCGGAAGCATCGGGGGCGCACCATCGTCAAGCTGGCCGATTGATCCACGTCGAGCCCCGGGGAAACTGAACTTCGTCCAGGATGATGAGGACGTGGGAGAGACAGGTCATTTAAAAGAAACCCGGCAGAGGGTAAAAACAAGGTTGATTGGCCGAGATTATCATCTTGGCAAGGCGAAACCAGGGGCACCGGAGGAGGAGTTCATGGACTAACTCCTGGGTTCCTTGAGGCCGGTGGCTTAGTAAGTTGAGACTGTTGCGAAAGTATCTTGAGGGGCGGGCCGGGGGACCACTGGCCCCCCGCCCTTGGGCACGGCAAGCCGTGCCCCTACAACTCCCCTACCAACCCCCCTTAAGCTTTGGGGAAATCGAGGCCCAAGGCCTCGATTTTTTCAAAATATGTAAGGGGTTGGGGGAGAGGGGGCAGGGGTCCGCGACCCCAGTAGCACGGGCTTCCAGCCCGTGGGCACCCCCCTCTCCCAAAAGACTATTTACAACAATCTCAAATTTAACTCCGGCGGGCAGGGGAAGGGCTGGCCACGCTCAAGAGAGGCAGCCCGGTGTAATATCATTCTAGTTGTGAAGGGGGAATATTTTCTCAGGGAGGAACGTTTTATGGGTATCCGGTCTTCTTCGCAATCCACTGAATAACCCCAGGGTCAATTCATCCAATGCACCGCTCGCAGAGACGCCAGAGAACCTTCCACCTGCTAGCCTGGATCTCCTCATCACAAAAATCTCGACGCCGCCAGAGGATTAAATTGCGTTCCCCTGGAAAAATAGGCCAGGCCCGAAAAGGCTGCAAGCCGTATTGGCTGATTTTGCTCCAATTCCGCACGTACCCACGCCCTCTAAGTTGCTGCCTTTCGCATCCATGGAGATCCTCTTGGAGCACCAGCTTCGGGGTCATCGAAATGATGACCTCCTCCCAGCGGCACTCAGGCAAGGTTCTCTGACAGATCACCACTGCACAATGAACACCTTCCAGTTCCTCCACCCAGATGTTCGGGAATACTTTAACCATGTCCCAGAACTTTTGGGACTCACCCCGGTAATATTCCGTCAGCAATTCTGTCATGGCATCAGGGTCCAAGAACAAATTGGGAGATGACAGAGTGATGTAGGGCACACAATCAATGCCAACGTAGTAGTTGAGATTTAAGGCGGTCATGAGACGGAGGTGATTGTCAATCCGATTGAGCTTTTGACCACAACCCAGGCTAACGAGAGAAGTATGCCCGTATTTTCGGAGGAATGCTAGAGCGGGATTTTTCATAGTCTCATCAATGATCCGGTGTGGCAGACATCCAGGTTCTAGATGGCACTTTCAAGTAACGAGAATTTTCAGCCTTCTGAAAAGTTCCCCGTCAAAGCATTTAACTTTATGTTTTCGGTGTGTTATCTTATTTAGAAGTTTCTTCTTCTGTTTATAGTTTGAGACATTCTTTGAACAAAAAAAGCCGACTCACCTTTCCCCAGGCAAATTAGCTTCCTCAAACACGACAAATCATGGCCACCTATGGGGCGTTGGGGCAGCTATCTCCGGATGTCAGGTTTTTATTATAACTCTCTGGATATCCTTGTCAATTCGGAAAAAATTTCACCCAAAAACTTTTCTTTCCCAACTCCCAGAGAATACGAGAAAAGAGAATAATTCCCCAGCGTGGGGGCAGCTCCCTTGCCAAGACGGGAATTTCTCAGGCCGAGGCCCGGTCAGTGAACTGCTCGTAGTGCCACTAGAGCAGTGAGGCCCGGATGCTCGTGCGTTGTGGGAATCGCGCAGGTGTGATAGGTTGACATTGTTGCAAATAGTTTTTTTGGGAGAGGGGGCCAGGGGTTGCGGACCCCTGCCCCCTCTCCCAAACCCTCTCCCCCAACCCCTTACATATTTTGAAATAATCGAGACTTGGGTCTCGATTTCCCCAAAGCTAAAGGGGGGTTGGGAGTGGAGTTTGAGGGGAGGGAAAAACAGGCGAGAGGCCTGTGCCACTGGGCCAGGTGTCCCCCGGCCTACCCCTCAAGATACTTTTGAATAATCTTAGGTTAAAACCTCTGCAGCATATCCCAGATTGGCGACGATGCTTTAACGCCGGCGCCCTGGCCTCCTCAAATAATGGCCGAGGGCGGCTAGTCCCCATCGTCCTCCCGGAAAAACCGGTTTTATAAGAGACCTCTGAGTTACTACTAATTTCAGGAGGGGTGGGTTGCGGTCTGGGGCCAGGCGGACGCTGAAAGGGTGAGGAGATTCTTCCATGTGCGGCATTTGTGGCTTCGTCCCCCGTGATCCTGAGCAGCCGGTTGATCATGACATGCTCAGCCGCATGGCGGCTATTTTACGCCACCGGGGCCCTGACAGCGAAGGCTTTTACGTCGCCAAAGGTGTTGGTCTGGGGGTGCGGCGTCTCAGTATCATCGACGTTGAGGGCGGGGATCAGCCGCTGGCGAATGAGGACGGCACCATTGTGGTGATGTGTAACGGCGAGATTTACAACTATGTAGAACTGCGACGCAAGCTTCTGGCTGCCGGACACCGCTTCCGAACCGCCTCGGATGCGGAAGTAATCGTCCACCTCTATGAAGACTATGACACCGAGTTCCTGCACCATCTGCGGGGCATGTTCGGTCTGGCTCTCTGGGACGGCAAGCGTCGCCGCCTCATTCTCGCCCGGGATCGTTTGGGCATCAAGCCTCTCCACTACGCCCAGGTGGCCGATGGCCTTTTTTTTGGTTCAGAAATTAAAGCTATCCTGGCCTCCGGCCGTATCACTCCCCGCCTTGAGGCCGAGGCCTTGAGAGATGTTTTTGATTTCGGCTTTGTGGTAACCCCCCGAACTTCGCTAGCCGGAATCACTCGTCTCCCGGCCGGACACTACTTGACCTATCAGCAAGGCAGGTTAAGTATCCGCCAATACTGGGAGATCGACTTCCCGCCGCGGGGGGAATACAATCTCCACCGAACGGGGGACGAATGGGCCGAAGCCCTGCGGGGGAAGCTTACCGAAGCGGTGGGCCTCCATCTCCAAAGCGATGTACCTGTGGGGGCCTGGCTCAGCGGCGGTATCGACTCCAGCGCGGTGGCAAGCCTGATGCACCAGATCACCCGGGAGCCGGTTCAGACCTTTTCACTTAAATTCGAAAATCTTGACTTCGATGAGTTTCACGGCCAAAAGACCCTGGATGCTTATCCGAATTATGGTGTTTTTAACCAGAGGACCATTTGTCGGAACACCGATTTGCAGTTATTGCCCCAGACGGTGTGGCATTGTGAAGACCCCTTTTCGTCGGGAGTGGAAATTCCTCGCATAATCCTGTCTCGATTAGCTTCACAAAGTGTCAAGGTCGTACTGGCGGGAGAAGGCTCAGATGAGATCTTGGGGGGGTATTCGTATTATCTGGCCGACAAGCTCTCACGCCCTTTCTGCCAGTTGCCCCTCAGCCTCCGTCGCCTGTTGGTGCGTTTGCCGGTCTTGCGCTGGACCTGGCCGGGTGAGAACCATGTACTTCTGGCGCCCCGGGAGATGAACCTAGCCCGCTTCAAATATTTCATCGGCCTATCACAAGGAACCGGGCTCCAGGAAAAACTGTTCTCAAACGATTTCCAGCAAAGGCTTAAACAGGGAGATAACCCGGAGGTATACCCGGCTCTTCCAGAGCATTTCAGCAAGTGGCATCCTTTCGTCCAATTGCAGTTCTTTGATCTAAAATTACGGCTGCAGGATTATATGGTCAGTAGACTGGATAGGGTTGCCATGGCCCATTCCTTAGAGGTTCGAGTTCCCTTCCTGGATCACGAAGTGGTGGAGTTGTGTGCGAGGATTCCCCCTGCCCTCAAAATGCGAAAATTCCGGGAAAAACATATCCTGCGGCGATCAATGACAGGACTTTTGCCGGAGGAGATCCGCAACCGCAAAAAGCGCGGCCTTACCGCCCCGTACCAGCAATGGTTCAGGGAAGAACTGCCGGAATTTGCCTGGGAGATGCTGTCGACCAAACGCCTGCGGGAAAACGGCTACTTTAATCCCGCAGTGGTTAGCTCTCTTTTGAGTCAACACAGATCCGGTAAGGGGGACTATGGCAGAGTTTTGATGGGGGTTTTGTGCACGCAAATCTGGCACGACTTCTTTTTGCGCAACTGGCAACCGAACGGCATGGGCGAGATTCGTCAGGCGCCAGAGATGGCATGATCTCGAGGCGGCCCCCTCCCCTCCCCTGCTTATGACGCGTATGCCCCTACCCGGCTTGGGGACCAGGTTGGGACGCAGGGCCAGAGCGACGCGGTGAGCAAGGGTAAGGGCACGATGTTATAAAAAAAGTGGGGGCGGCGGGGGCTACTGGGGAGTAGCCGTGGCCCTGGGGCGAGAGATGAAACCAGACCCACTAGAACGAGAATGGCTGTCCCGGGCTGAAGCGGAGAAGAGATACCTTGAAGTGGCGTTAGGTTGAAAGCGGGCCGACCTTACAGCTTCCTTTCCCGGATCAGCTTGTGCTTATAGGCCTGGCGTGTTTTATCCACGAGTTCGTCAGGGGGCACCGGCTTCATGACGTAATCGAAGGCGCCGAGCTGCATGACCTGGATTCCTGACTCCACCGAGGCATCCCCGGTGACCATGATAACCTCGGTCAAGGGCTGCTTCAGCTTCAAGTCCTTCAGGATCCCGATGACATCCAGACCCGGCAGGCCCTCGTCCAGGATCACCACGTCAAAGTCCTGACTGTGCAACAGTTGCACCGCCGCCTCACCATGGTCCACGCCGCTGGCGTCCAGTTCGTGGTCCTGGAGGCGCTTCACGATGGCCTCCAGGAAATCTTTGTCGGAGTCTGCTACCAGCACTTTGAATTCTTGCATGGGAAGCCCTTTATGTTGTTATGGCCACCACATGGCGCTGTTTTCCAGGCTCACCCCGTCATCCGGACTTTTCCCGCCGCGGCTGGACGAGATGGAGAGCCCGGGAAATTTTGGTCAATACCGCCAAGCTCTTCACCCCCTGCTCGTATGCTTGTGAAGGTTATCCTAATTGAAGGGCCTCTTCCCTGTCAAGGACATAGTCCGGTGGACAGATAATCGAATCACCAAGGAAAGGTGGGTCTTCACCCCGTTTTTCTTTTATAGCCTCATTCGGCCGGGGTTCACAAGCGCTCCTATGAAACAGATTGAAACAATGTGCTCTTGACACTAGCATGTGTATACATGTTATTGTAAGGGAACTTGAGAGGTGACCTATGTCTGAAACAGTGCTTGGTTCAGTGGTAGTAGTGGGCGGTGGCATCGCAGGCATGCAAGCAGCCCTGGACCTGGCCAATTCTGGCTATTATGTATACCTGGTGGAAAAGGGACCCGCCATCGGCGGCACCATGGCTCAGATAGACAAGACTTTCCCCACCAACGACTGTGCCATGTGAATTATCTCACCCAAGCTGGTCGAGGTCGGCCGGCACACCAACATCGAAATCCACACCCTGGCCAACGTCAAGGATGTCAGCGGCCAGCCGGGGCATCTCGAAGTTGTCGTCGACAAGGAAGCCCGCTTTGTGGACCCCGCCAAGTGTACGGGATGCGGCACCTGTCTGGAGGTCTGCCCTGTGCGCTACGAGGTCCAACTCCCGGAAGAGAAGGCTCGGGCCCGGGCCGCGTACGCCGAGGCCACGGAGGAGGTAGCGGTCACCGGTATCATCGACCGCCACCGGGATGAGCGGGGCAATCTCCTGCCTATCCTCCTGGACATCAACCGCCAATTCAACTGGCTGCCCCGCCCGGCCCTGGAGCAAGTGTCCGACGAACTCAAGCTGCCGCTGGCGGAGATTCTCCGGGTGGCAAGCTTTTATAACGCCTTTTCCCTGGTGCCCCGGGGCAAGCACATCGTCAATATCTGCATGGGCACCGGCTGTTTCGTCAAGGGCTCGACCCGGCTCCTCGACCGCCTGGAGCGGGAACTCGGCATCAAACATGGCGAAACCACCGAGGACATGCTTTTCACTCTGGAGGTGGTGCGCTGTATCGGCTGCTGCGCTCTGGCCCCGGCCATGCGGGTGGGCGAGGACACCTTCGGACGCCTCACCCCGGGCATGGTTCCCAAAATCCTCAAGTCCTATGCCGAGTCCTACGGGCAGGAAGAAGCGGAGGAGGAAGCGGCGGGATGAAGATCAGATCTCTAGAACGACTTGAAGATATAAAAAAGCAGGGCCTGGCTCTTACCTATCCTGACAAAGTCAAAATCATGGTGGGCATGGCCACCTGCGGCATCTCGGCGGGGGCGGACAAGGTCTATGCCACCCTGGAGGCCAAAATCGCCGAACTGGGCCTGGACGTGGCCCTGGAAAAGACCGGCTGTATCGGCTTCTGCCAGCGGGAGCCCCTGGTGGACGTGGTCTACCCCAAAAAGGTACGCCTTTCCTACCAGGGCATGACCCCGGAGAAGGCTGAGGCCCTGATGGAGGCGGTGAACCAGGGGGAAGTCTACCCGGAAAACCTCCTGTGCCGCATCGATGAGGAAGACATTCTGGTGGAAGGGCAGACACGGCCCTACGCCAATCCCCATCCCCCCAACCTGGTGGTGGAGGTTCCAGGCTACGAAGACCTGCCGTTTTTCGGCAAGCAGGTGAAAATCGCTCTCAGGAACTGCGGCTTCATTCACCCGGAACGCATCGAGGAATACATTGGCCGGGGGGGCTACCAGGCCCTCCACCGGGTCCTCACCAGCCAGACCCCGGAGGAGGTCATCGCCGAGGTCAAGTCATCGGGGCTCAGGGGTCGGGGCGGGGCCGGCTTTCCCACCGGCCTCAAATGGGAGTTCGCCCGAAAAACCGACAGCGACGAGAAATACGTCATCTGTAATGCCGACGAAGGGGACCCGGGGGCCTTCATGGACCGAGGCATCCTGGAGGGAGACCCTCACGCGGTCCTCGAGGGCATGGCCATCGGCGCCTTTGCCATCGGGGCCCACGAAGGCTATATTTACTGCCGGGCGGAATATCCCCTGGCCATTCACCGCCTGAAAATCGCCATCCAGCAGGCGGAGGAGCTTGGCCTCCTGGGCAACAAGATTTTCGGGACGAATTTTTCCTTTAAACTGAAAATCCGCGAGGGCGCCGGCGCCTTTGTGTGCGGCGAGGAGACCTCCCTCATTGCCTCCATAGAAGGAAAAGTGGGCGAACCCCGTCCCCGGCCCCCCTTTCCGGCCCAGAGCGGCCTCTGGGGCAAACCCACCATCATCAACAATGTTAAGACCTGGAGCCACATCGCGCCTATCATCATGCGGGGCGCCGATTGGTACGCCGGCTTCGGCACGGACGACAGCAAAGGCACCACGGTCTTCGCTCTGGTGGGCAAGGTCAACAACACCGGTCTGGCGGAGATTCCCCTGGGCATTACGCTGAGGGAGATGATCTTCGACATCGGGGGCGGCATCGCCGGGGGCCGGGAGTTCAAGGCGGTGCAAACCGGCGGCCCCAGCGGCGGCTGTATCCCGGAGGCCTACCTGGACACCCCGGTGGACTATGAGTCCCTGGGGGAGCTGGGCTCCATCATGGGTTCCGGCGGCATGATCGTCATGGACGAGCGGGACTGCATGGTGGACGTGGCCAAGTACTTCATCGACTTCACCCAGGACGAGTCCTGCGGCAAGTGCACTCCCTGCCGGGAAGGGACGCTGCGCCTCATGGAGATGCTGGAGGCCATCACCGAAGGTCGGGGCAGCGAGGAGGACATCGACAAACTGGTCAAAATGAGCGAATTGATCAAAAAGACCTCGCTTTGCGGCCTGGGCCAGACCGCGCCCAACCCGGTGCTCTCCACCATCCGGTACTTCCGGGAGGAATACGAGGCCCACATCCGGGACGGCAAGTGCCCGGCCAAGGTCTGTAAGCCCCTCATCACCTTTGAGGTGGTTGCCGATAACTGCACGGGCTGCCAGATGTGCCGCCTGAAGTGCCCCACGGAAGCGGTGAAGGGGGCCAAAAAAGAAGTGCATGAGATCATCCAGGAAAACTGCATCAAGTGCGGTAGCTGTTTCGACAGCTGTAAATTCGACGCCATCGTGGTGGAGTAGCGCATGTAGGGCGCGCTCAGCGCGCCATTAATTGGTGCGTAAGACGCACCCTACAAAATACTGAAAACTTGGGCCATTGTGGTGGAGTAGATATGGGAAAAGGTAGCATGGTCACTTTAACGATCAACGACAAAAACATTGAAGTCCCCGAAGGCACTACGGTTCTCGAAGCCGCCCGCCAGATGGGCGTGAACATCCCCACCCTCTGCCACCAGGAAGGCCTCAAACCCTACGGCGGCTGCCGCCTGTGCCTGGTGGAGGTGACCGCCGGTCCCCGCACCCAGCTCACGGCCTCTTGCACCTATCCCGTGGCCGAGGGTTTGGTGGTCAACACCGACACGGCGGACGTGCTGGAAGGCCGCCGCCTGGTCATGGACCTCTTGCTCTCCCGCTGCCCCGAAGTGCCGGCGCTGCAGGAAATGGCCCGGCAGGTGGGCCTCGAGGCGCCCAGCTTCTCCGAGGGGGATAGCGACTGCATCCTCTGCGGCAAGTGCGTGCGCATGTGCCTGGAGGTCCAGGACGTGGGGGCCATCAGCATGGTGAACCGGGGCGCCAAACGGGAAGTCACCACCCCCTTCGGGGAGTTTTCCCAGGTGTGTCGAACCTGCGGGGCCTGCCAGTTCGTCTGCCCCACCGGACACTTCCGGGATATCGGCGGCATCAGCGGCAAAACCGCCAAACCCAAGGACGCGGAGTTCAACCTGGGCTTGAGCAGTCGGGGGAACATCTTCCGCACCTATCCCCAGGCCGTGCCCAACACCCCCATGATCGACCGGGACAACTGCATCCAGTTCCTCACGGGGGACTGCGGCTTGTGCGCCGAGTCCTGCTCCGCTGAGGCCATCGACTACGAGCAGCATGGCGAAACCGTCACCCTGGAGGCCGGGAGCCTGATTCTGGCCCCGGGTTTCAAGCCCTACGACCCGACCCCCCTCGTCGACTATGGCTATGGCCGTTTCCCTAACGTCTATACCAGCCTGGAGTTCGAGCGCATCCTGTCGCCGGGCGGCCCCTTTGCCGGCCACGTCCAACGCCGCTCTGACGGCAAGGAACCCAAGAAAATCGCCTGGCTCCAGTGCGTGGGTATGCGCAGCGAAAAGGAGGAGTGTCACCCGTATTGCTCCAACTTCTGCTGCATGGCTTCCCTGAAGCAGGGCATGATCGCCAAGGAACATCAGGGGACCGACCTGGACACCGCGGTGTTCTATATGGACATGCGCACCCCGAGGAAGGACTTCGAGAAGTATTACCACCGGGCCGAAGACCTGGGCGCCCGCCTCATCCGCTCCCGGGTGCACTCCATCCACGAAGACGAGGAGACCAAAGACCTCACCTTGCGCTACGCCACGGAAGCAGGCGAACTCCAAGAAGAAACCTTTAATATGGTAATCCTGTCCGTGGGCGGAGTCACCACCCCGGAGACCATTGAGCTGGCCAACAAGCTCAAGGTGCGTCTGTCCCACAACCGCTTCATGGACACCGAGTGCTTTAAGCCCGTGACCACCTCCCGGCCGGGCGTTTACTCCTGCGGCTTTTTCAACGGCCCCAAGGACATCCCTCAGACCGTGATGGAAGGCAGCGCCGCAGCCATGGCGGCCAGTATGGACCTGGCCGCGGCCAAGGGGACCCTCATCCGGGAGAAGGAATTCCCCCCGGAAAAGGACATCTCGGAGAAGCCCGCTCGCATCGGCGTTTTCGTGTGCAACTGCGGCTTGAACATCGGGGGGACCGCCGACATCCCTGAAATTGTCAAATATGCCCAAGACATCCCCAACGTGGAGTATGTCCAGGCCAATCTCTTTTCCTGCTCCCAGGACGCCCAGGCCCAGATGGTGGAGATGATCAAGGAGCACGACCTGAACCGGGTGGTGGTGGCGGCCTGCAGTCCTTCCACGCACCAGCCCATCTTCCAGGACATGCTCAGGAACGCCGGACTTAATAAATATCTCTTTGAGATGGCCAACATCCGCAACCAGTGCACCTGGGTGCACCAGCATAATCCCGAGGAAGCCACGCACAAGTGCAAGGACCTGGTGCGCATGGCAGCGGCCAAGGCTGGCCTGCTGCAGCCCCTGGATTATCTCTCCGTGCCGGTGAACAAGAAGGCCCTGGTCATCGGCGGCGGCGTTTCCGGCATGACCGCGGCCCTGGGACTGGCGGAGCAGGGCTACGAAGTGCACCTGGTGGAGCGCAAAGACCGTCTGGGGGGCAACGCCCTGCGCCTGCACAGCACCTGGCGGGGCGGCCTGGTGGGGTGGCGGGTGGATAGGCTCCTCGCCACCTTGCTCAACCATCACCGCATTACCGTGCATTATAAGGCCATTGTCACCGGGGTGGATGGGATTGTGGGGAACTTCAGGACCAAGCTCAGCAGCGGCGCGGTCATCAACCATGGCGTGGTGGTCATCGCCATCGGGGCCGAGCCGTATCGTCCGGAGGGCCAGTTTCTCTACAAAAGGCACCCCAATGTGCTGCTGGGTCTGGACTTGGACCAGGAATTCATCAACGAAACCGACCGGCTCAAAGAAGCCCAGGCCTTTGCCTTCATCCAGTGCGTGGGCTCCAGGTGCCCTGAGCGGCCTTATTGCATGAAGGTGTGCTGCTCCCACTCAGTGGAAAACGCCCTCAAGATCAAGGAACGGGACCCCGACAAGGACGTTTATATCCTGTACCGGGATATGCGCACCTATGGGGAGCGGGAGATGTTATACACCGCGGCCCGGGAGGCGGGGGTGGTCTTCATTCGGTATCACCAGGAGGACCCACCCGTAGCGGCAGAGGGGACGGACGGCCGCATCCGGATTACGGTGAAGGACCACATTCTCCAGATGCCGGTGACCTTCGAGGTGGACGTCCTGACCCTGGCCACTGCCATTGTCCCGCACCACAATGCGCCCCTGGCTGAGCTCTACAAGATCCCCTTGAACGCCGAGGGCTTTTTCACCGAGGGCCATGCCAAGATCAAACCGGTGGATGCGCCCACCGAAGGCATCTACCTGGCGGGGCTGTGCCACTATCCCAAGCCCCTGCAGGAGTCGGTGGCCGAAGCGCTGGCCACCGGGGCCCGGGCTTCCACCATTCTGGCCAAGGACTCATTACTGCTGGAGTCCACCGTCTCCCGGCCCATCGACGAAAACTGCGACGGCTGTGCCTTCTGCGTGGACACCTGCCCCTTCCGGGCCATCACTCTCCTCGAGTACATGAGCACGGGGGGCGTAAAAAAGACCGTAGAGGTGAGCGAGGTGCATTGCAAAGGCTGCGGCTCGTGCATGGCCACCTGCCCCAAGCAGGGCATTGAAGTGTCGGGGTTCACCATGGAGCAGCTCCAAGCCATGGTGGACGCGGCCCTGGAAGTGGCGTAAAGTTTTCTATAGCCACAGAATCTTAACTATGGTTAAATGACGAGTCATGAATATGGAAGACCAGTTCGAACCGCTGATTATTGCTTTCTTATGTAACTGGTGCTCGTATGCCGGCGCGGATCTGGCCGGGGTGTCGAGAATCCAGTATCCTGCCAATGGCCGCATCATCCGGGTAATGTGCTCCGGCATGGTGCATCCCAACCTGGTGATCAACGCCCTCACCAAGGGGGCGGACGGCGTCATGTTGTGCGGGTGACACCTGGGAGAATGCCATTACCTGGAAGGTAATGTCAAAGCACAAAGCCGGGCGGAAGGTATCGACCTGATGCTGGAGGACTTTGGGCTGGAGCCCGAGCGTTTCCGCCTCGAGTGGATCTCCTCTTCCGAAGCCCAGAAGTTTGCGGATGTGATGTCTGAAATGACGGAAATCCTGCGGGAGCTGGGCCCCAGTCCTTACAGCAACGGGTAATGAAGCTCGCAACCGTTGAAATGGTTTTTTCTGGTAAGGATGAGAATCCATGACCGCACAGTTGTCCTATAAAATCGACGGAAAAAAGTTTTTGTGGGATAACGTCACCTATGATTCCCGGGAGGCAGCCCAGGAGGCCATGAAGGCCTACGTGCAGGAGGGCTTCGAGGTGGAATTGCTCGAAATTGAGGATCAGTTTCTAGTGTACTCCCGGCGGGTTGCGGCCGAGCAATCAGCAAGTTAATCTCAACACCTACCATGAAGGAGGGAGGAGATGGCGGTAAGAGTCGTAGAAGACTGGCTAAACGCCTGTGCAGGGTGCGAAATTTCCATCCTCAACATCGGCGACCCCCTGTTGGACATTCTGCCCCTGCTCGAATTTCACCACATGACCGCCCTGGTGGACCACAAGTTTTTTGGTCAACTCGGGGATAAGACAGAAATGGAGATCCCTGAAGCCGATGTGGCCATTGTATCCGGCGGGGTGCGGAATGAAGAGCACAAACACGAACTGGAGGAAATCCGCAAAAAAGCCAAGGTGCTCATCGCCCTGGGAAGTTGTGCCGCTCACGGGGGTGTCCCCGCCCAGGCCAACATGTGGAAAAATGAAGACGTCTTTGAAAAGGTTTTCCGCCAATGCCCTTCCACTGAACCCGGCCCGGATCCCAGCGATCCCAACGTACCCAAGTGGACCCCTACCTGTATGGCGGTGGACGAGGTGGTGAAGGTGGATATCACCATCCCCGGCTGCCCGCCCCACCCGGATTGGATTGTGGACGCCCTCACCGCGCTTCTGGAAGGCAAGACCGATTGGAAGCTCGCGGAGCGCAGCGTCTGCGACACCTGTCCGGTAATCCGGGAACAGAAGTCCGGCGGCGGCGCTGTCAAGCGCTGGCTTACGAACATGGAGTTCAATCCCGAAGAAGGCCTGGAAAAGATGCGCTGCATCAATGAGCAGGGTTTTCTATGCATGGGCCCGGTGACCCTGGCGGGCTGCGCCGGCAAAGAAGGAGTTCCCCGCTGCATCCAGGCTCGCACTCCCTGCCGGGCCTGCTTCGGACCCATTCGCAAGGGAGCCAACCCCATGGTGGACATGATGGGAGCGCTTACCTCGGTGGGCTTGGACGCCAAATCCTTGTTGGACCGACGGGCCATGATGAACCGCTACGTCGGCGGTCATAACATGCTGAGGCCCCTCCCGGCCCGGCCAGTGCGGAGATAAGGGGGTAAAGATATGGGCAAAGTCATTAATATCCAACCGGTAACGAGAATCGAAGGGCACGCCAAGGTGTCCATTTTCCTGGACGACGCCGGCAACGTCTCCGACACCAGGTTTTACGTTCAGACCCTGCGGGGCTTTGAGAAATTCTGCGAAGGCCGCCCGGCCGAGGAGATGCCTCGCATTGTATGTCACATCTGCGGCATCTGTCCCTGGGCCCACCACCTGGCCTCTACCAAGGCCACGGATGCGCTGTTCGGGGTGACGCCGCCCCCTGCGGCAGTGAAGCTCCGCCGACTCATGCAGTCCATCTCTTATGTCAGCGACAAGATTCTCCACTTCTTCTTCCTGGCCGGGCCGGACTTTGTCATCGGCCCCGACGCCGACTACTCGGTGCGCAACGTCATCGGCATCGTCAAGGCCGCGCCCGACATCGCCAAACAGGTGGTACACTATCGGCACCTGGGGGCCAAGCTTATAGAGAACTTCGCCGGCCGGGCCATCCATCCCACCTTCGGCGTGCCCGGCGGGGTAAGCAAGCCCATGACCGAAACGGAGCGTCAGGAGATGCTCCCTGCAGTCAAAGAGCTGCTGGATTTTTCCCAGTTCACCATTAAGTTCGCCAAGGAGAACGTCTTCCCACAATACCTGGAGGCCATCGAGAAAATCGGGGTCATCAAGGTGGGGTATCTGGGCACGGTGACCGAGGACGGAGCCCTGGACTTCTATGACGGCAAGCTCCGGCTCATGCAGCCCGACGGCGCGTTCGAGGATTTCGCCTACGACCAGTATATGGACCATATTGGCGAACACATCGAGGACTGGTCCTATCAGAAGTTCCCCTTTGCCAAGAAGTGGGGCGGCTTCGCCATGGACCTGGCCAACCCCCAGGGGGTCTATCGCACCAACACTCTAGCCCGGGTCAACGTGGCCGACAAGATGGCCACCCCGCTGGCCCAGGCTGAGCTCGAGGAGTTCCGGGAAAAGTTCGGGCGGCCGGCGCACCTGACGCTACTCTACCACTACGCCCGCCTTATCGAGATGCTCCAGTGCGCAGAACATGCCGTGCAACTCCTGGAGGATCCGGAAATCACCGACACCAACATCCGGGTGCCCATCGAACCCCGGGAGGCCAGAGGCGTGGGCTGTGTGGAGGCGCCCCGGGGCACCTTGATCCATGACTATACCATGGACAATGACGGCCTCATCACCAGCCTCAACCTGATTGTGGGCTCCACCCATAATAACGCCGCCATGAACATGAGCATCAACCAGGCGGCTAAGGAGTTCATCAAGGAAGGCACGTATGACCAGGGCATCCTGAACAAGGTGGAAATGGCCGTACGCGCCTACGATCCGTGACTGAGCTGCGCTACTCACCGCCTGGATGGCGGTGTTGCGGTGGAGGTCACCCTCCTCAATTCCCAGGGTCAGGTGATTGACAAGCTCAGAAATTAAGCAGATATCCTTTAGGTGGGGCCACAGGACCTGTTGATTCCGGTTCTGTGGCCTCATTCTTTTCGGGTACATTGACAAGTTATCGAAAATAGCAAGTGAGGCATTATTTTAATTAATCTACAATTAGCGCAAAATTAAACCATCCGAGTTATGCCCCAAGATTTTTACCATGCCGGGGGTAGTAGGCGCATGAGGCCTCGGTCTTTCCCCTGGCCCACCATTACCGGGTGGTGCCAGTCTGGGCTGCATCGGTTTGCCTAGCCAGGAAGAATCTG
>CBFDAH010000035.1:0-20133 GCA_965602785.1 uncultured Syntrophobacterales bacterium | reverse complement strand
CGGTGCTGGGCCAGGTTTTTGAGGCGCCGGTGTCCTGACCGCCAGGGTGCGCCGGGAAAAACGCTTCTACTTACTTGTACTTAGTTGAATAAATAAGGGTAAGTAATTGCGAGCATCCATAAAGATAAGGAACGCCTAAAGTACCCCTTTGAAAAAGGGTGATTTAGTATTTTCAAGTGGATAGACAAATACCCCCTAACCCCCCTTTAAAAAAGGGGGGAATAAAAAACGCTTATAAAAATTCGCTAACCTTGGCAATTAATTACTAGATTGCGATGACGGGTGGGAAAGAGACTATAAAACTAGCTCAAGAAGGTCGCTTGCTTTTGGCTGTTTGTACACGCTGGGTGTGGCGTTGAGTTTCATCGGCAGAGGCCGGGTCAATGTGATACAATTGCACATGGAGGCAGTTTCCCAAGACCGCAGGCCAGAGAGCCCACAGCCACCGGGCGGGAAACTCCGGGAGAAGGAATCCCCCAAATGAGTACCCCCAGAGGCGGAGACCGTCATGCAGCATGGCAACAGGGTTTTTCCTGAAGACAAGGCGGCGCCCCACGGGTTGACTGCAACCCCTCTCCTGTCGGAGGAGTGGCTTCGCACTCTCTTGGGAGCAGTCCACACCCCGATGCTGGTAATGGACCGCAACCTGCGTTTGGTTTTTAATAATCAGGCGGCGGCCCGGCTCTTCGGGGAGGGCCTGCGGGTGGGTGAACCTGTGGCCTTGAAGGACCGGGACGCCTGGCGTACCTGGCTCAGTCGTGCTGTGAACCTGGGAGAAAGCTTCGAAGACCTGCTCTTCGCGGTGGAAGACCAGGGAGGGAAAACGCATCCCCTGCTGGTAAGCCTAAGTCCCATTCGCCGAGACCGGGAACCTCCTCTGGGCTGCCTGGTGGTGTGCCGGGAGGGGCGCAGGGACTACCAGGCCCGCCGGGCGATGCAGATCCAGGAGGCCACCCTGAACAGCATCCTGGAGAATTTCCCCGCCCCCTTTTTCCTGGTGGACCCCAACCTGGTGATAACCCATATCAACGAGCGCATGGTGAAGCTTTCCGGTTACCGCAGGGAGGAAGTGGTGGGGCGAATGACCTGTGGAACCCTCCTGAACACAGCCCAGTGCGACACTGAAGAATGCGTGCTCCGGATGGTGATGCAGCAAAAGGCTCCGATGTCGGGGCTGCGTCGGGTGGTCCGGGACCGCCAGGGCCGTGAAATGCACGTGGTCGTATACGCCTCACTCATCACCGACTCTTCGGGCCAGGTCCTTGGCGGCTTTGAAGCCATCCGGGACATCACCCCCATCGTGGAGGCCGAAAAAAAGATCGAGCTTCTCACCGAGCTTTCCCAGGAAGGCATTGTGATGCTGGACGAAAACCAGCACATCATTTTCACCAATTCTAAAATGACCAAAATTACCCAACGGTCTAGAGAGGATCTCATCGGTGAGGATGTCGGCGAAGTTCTCTCTCCCCAACACCGCCGCTCCGCCGCCGAGGTGGCCCTCCTGGTCCGGGAAGGGCTCCCATGGGACGTACAGTTTTGTAGCACCCTGGAACCCAGTCTCATTTCCGGGGGTGAGCGCCGGGTTTTCGAGACCAGCATGGCCGGCACCCGGGTGGGGGATAATGTCATAACCTACGTTTACCTCCGGGACTTGAGCTACCGGGTGAAAATCGGGCGGGAGCTCCACAAAACCATCAGCTTTTTGAACAACATCATTCAGGCTTCGGTGGACGGCATAGTGGTGGTGGATCGCCGGGGCAACCCCCTCATTTTCAACGAGGGGGCGGAGCGCATCTTGGGGTACAAGGCGGAGGAGGTCATCGGCCACCCCGAGGTCTTCCGGCAGTTTTACCCTCCCGTCGTAGCTACCGAGATGATGCGGCGCATGCGCAGCGACCAGCACGGCCCCAAGGACAAGCTCAATACCTCCCAGATAACTTTCATCCACAAAAACGGCGAGGAGGTGCCGGTCCTTTTCTCCGCGGCTATCATCCGGGAGCAGAATGAGGAGGTGGGAAGTGTGGGCATCTTCGCGGACCTTAGGGAAATCCTCAAAATGCGCCGGGAGCTGGAAGAAAGCCAGGTCCAGCTCCTCCAGGCGGAGAAGATCGCCTCTTTGGGGAGGCTTTCCGCCGGGGTGGCCCACGAAATCAACAATCCCCTATCGGGTATCCTTATTTATGCCGAACTTCTGCAGCGAGAGATAGGCCCCCAGGCAGAAGGCAAAGAATTTATTGAAGAAATTATCACTCAAACCATGCGTTGCCAGGAAATCGTGCAGCGCCTCCTGGAGTTTAGCCGCCAGTCCCTGGGGGAGCGGACCCTGTTTGATCTGAACCACATCATCGGCCGCTGTGTGGAGCTCATCGGCCACCAGGCCATTTTCCATAACATCCAGGTCATCCAGAACCTGGACCCTGAGTTGCCCCAGGTAGCAGGTGACCCGGGCCAGCTCCAGCAAGTTCTCACCAATCTGCTCCTCAATGCCGCGGACGCCATGCGCGGCCAGGGCGTCATTACCATCACCACGCAGCCCAGCCCCGAGGGGGGTGGGGTAGACCTTACCTTCTCGGACACGGGCTGTGGTATTCCTGCGGACCTCCTGGAGAAGATCTTCGAACCGTTTTATACTACCAAACCGGTGGGCAAGGGCACCGGGCTGGGGTTGTCCATTGTCTACGGGGTTATCCAGCGGCACGGCGGCACCATTGAAGTGGAGAGCGAGCCTGGCGCAGGCGCCACTTTTACCATCCGCCTGCCCCTGGACGATCAGCAGGCCAGGACCATGCCGTTTGCCATCGACTGACAGAGCACCTTAGGGGGCAGGGTTAAAGAGAGGCCTGGCGTCATTGCCGGGCCAACCCTCCGAAATTTTCAGTTTACCACGTGGGTGGGACGCCACCAGACGGTGCTCCAGGTCAGATAACCAAGGTAACCCACAACCACCAACCCCAAGCTGAAAGCCCTTTTTTCAACCACCACATCCCTGATGGAAAACACCACGATGAAAGAGCGCTATACGATCCTGGTGGTGGACGACGAAAAGGTGATCCGGGATGGCTGCAGCCTGATCCTCAAGCCCGAGGGTTATCGGGTGGCCACCGCCGAAAACGGCCAGCAAGCCCTGGATATTCTGTCCCAAGAGCCGGTGCACGTGGTCCTCTGCGACCTCAAGATGCCGGTGATGGGGGCCCTGGAGGTCCTGGAGAAGATGGGCGTCCAGTATCCCGACATTCCCGTGATCATTATCACCGGCCACGGCACCGTGGACGACGCGGTGGAGTGCATGAAGAAGGGGGCCTACGACTTTGTCACCAAGCCCTTCCGCCTCGAACACCTGACCCTGTGCGTCCGCCGGGCCCTGGAAAAGCAGCGCCTGGCGAGCCAGGCCCGGGAACTCGAAGAGGAACGGGCCCGCAATCTCTACACCCTGGCCCTGGAGCAAAGCCGCATGCACACCATTGTCAACTGCATGGGCGACGGCGTCCTGGTGACCAACCGGGACCTGGAGGTGGTGCTGGTGAACGCCGCCCTCTACCACCTTTTAGGGCTGGGCGGCCCCTCTCCGCCCGCTCCCCTCGACGCCTTCATCCAGGATGAAACCATGCGAGAGGCCATCCAGTCGCTGGTATCGATACCTGAGGAGACCAGGACCATCTCCCAGGAGCTGTGCTGCGGCCGGCTGCACCTTAGGGCTTTGAGCGCCGCCTTCCACGGCCCCGACCACCGAATACTGGGTACGGTCACCGTATTTCACGACGTTACCAGCTTCAAAGAGTTGGACGAAATGAAGGACGACTTTGTCCGCATGGTGTCCCATGAGCTGCGCTCGCCCATTTCTGCCATTAAACTCCAGCAAGCCGTCATCCTGGAAGGCCTGGCCGGGGAACTCACTGCCAAGCAACGGGAACTCATCTCCCGGGCCCAGCTCAGGCTCCAGGGGCTTCTGGATCTCATCAATGACCTCCTGGATGTGGCCAAGATGGAGGCCGGTTTCCGCCACTTCGAGCAGGTTCCTGTGCAGTTGCCTGAGATCCTGGTCGAGATCGTGGAATTTCTGGAAGCGCAAGCGAATGTCCAGCGGGTAAAGCTCAAGCTGGAGACGGCTCCTGGCCTTCCCGCCATTCTGGCGGACCGCCGGGGTATAGAGGAGGTCTTTACCAACCTGATCGCCAATGCCATCAACTATTCTCCGCATGGCGGGGATGTGACCATCTCGATCCAGCCTCAGGGGGACTTCCTGGAGGCGCGGGTGGGGGACCAGGGCATCGGCATTGAGCCCGAGGAACTCCCCAAGATTTTTGACAAGTTCTACCGGGTAAAAAGCCCTCAGACCCGGCAGGTCATCGGCACCGGTCTGGGACTCCCCATAGTCAAGAGCGTTGTCGAGGCTCACCGTGGGTCCATTGAGGTAGAGAGCCAGGTGGGGGTAGGTTCCACTTTTCGGGTGCTTCTCCCCACCGTGTTGGGTTAGTATGGAGGGTATGAAGGGCAGGGAGTTCTCCTGGCGGATCCTGGTAGTGGACGATGAACAAGTGGTGCGCACCGGTATTGCCCAGGCCCTGGAGCGCCTGGGTTTTACTGTGCGGCTGGCCGCCACGGCAGGAGAAGCCCTGAAAATGATGGCCGCCCGGCCGGCGGGGATCATGTTCTTGGATATCCGCCTGCCGGACATGGATGGCCTGGAAGTTCTGAAGCGCTTGAGCCAGGATTATCCTGAAACGTTGGTCATCATGATCACCGGCTACCCCAACATCCAAGACGCGGTGGAAAGCATCAAACACGGGGCCCTGGACTATCTGGTAAAGCCCTTCCATTTAGACCATCTAGAGGCCCTGGTGGCGAAAGCCCAGGATACCATGCATCACCGGGTGCAGCCCCTGCCGACGCTTGCCGAAGATCGGGCGGGTCTGGGGCGCGAAGACATTGTGGGCCAGAGCCCGGCCATGCAAACGGTCTATGCCAAGATTAAACGGGCTGCGCCTAGCGACAGCACGGTGCTCTTGACCGGAGAGTCCGGCACCGGCAAAGAGCTGGTGGCTCGGGCCATTCACCAGTTAAGCCCCAGGAAGGATCGGGAGTTCGTCCCGGTGGACTGCTCGGCGCTGGTGGAGTCGCTGCTCGAAAGCGAACTTTTCGGCCACGTCAAGGGTTCCTTCACCGGGGCCCACCAGACCAAGCACGGCCTCTTTGAGTTGGCCAATCACGGCACCTTTTTTTTCGACGAAATCGCCAATCTGAGTCTCAACATCCAGGCCAAACTTCTGCGGGTCATTCAGGAGCGGGAGTTCATGCCGGTGGGAACTCAGAGGCGGATCAAGCTGGACGTCCGCATTATCGCTTCCTCCAACCGGGACTTGCGGGAAGCCACCAAGGCCGGCGACTTCCGGGAGGACCTTTTCTACCGCCTGAGTGTCATTCCCATCCACCTGCCACCCCTCAGGGAACGCACCGGGGATATTTCCCTCCTGGTGGATCACTTCATCCACAAATACAATCTGAAGAGCAAACGCGAGATCGAGGGAGTTTCCGCGGCGGCCATGAAAATACTCGCCGCTTACCCCTGGCCGGGAAACGTCCGGGAACTGGAGCACACCATCGAACGCATCCTCATCCTGGAGGACGGGAATCTCATTCAACCGGAGCATCTGCCCAGCTTCATCTCAGGGAGACAGGGGGACTTCCAGGTTTTCAGCGACGGCGAGTGCACCCTGGAGGAGGTGGAGCGGCGCTACCTCCAATTTATTCTCAGGCGCACCAAGGGAAACCGCAGTGAGGCGGCCCGCATTCTGGGCATCAACCGCAAGACCTTGGGCCAGAAAATCCAAAAGTACGACCTCAGGACGAATTTCTAAGCCATTATTGGTTTAAGGTATTTGTTTTATAAAGATTCTTAAAAGTATTAAATTGTTGTTAATAAGAACCAAGATATCTTCGCCCGGAAAAAAAAACCAGGTTCCGCTCGACACCCTCTCCCTTATCAGGGGGATAGGGGTTGGTTGAGGGTTAGTGTTTTCGTTTAAGTATTTTGTAAAATTGAAATATTTTCCTCTATTGACATTTCTTGATTCATTTTCCGGTCCAATATTTTTATTTGTTTTCCAGAAATTGGATTAATGCTAGGGGGAATGAGATAACGGAAAAGTTTCTCTAACGGCCTACAACATTTGTCTAAGTTATCTTGCTCTTGGAAATTGATTAGGAAAAGCTTCATTTTTAGCAGCCTCTTGGCAGCCTCCTCAAAAGAATTTGATATTCTTTTCTCCAACATCTTTTTTAAGCAAGTATTAAATCCCCATCCAGATGATTCTTTTTCTCTAATATCGAAATGCGCTGGGATTCTCTCTACAAAACTTCTCGCTTGTGCTTTGCCGATATAAAAAGATTCATCATTATCGAAAAAGAAATATACACCATTTCCTATTTTTATGGGATTATTTTTTATAAAAATTAAATTATCAATTATTAATTTATTTAAACTGAGCTTAGTATTATTATTAATTTTATTTATGAGATTTTTTAATGAGTAATTCTTATATTCTTCATAGTTCATTAAATAAGTAAGATTTTCCATTTTCCGGCCTCCTTTGTTTTGTTCATAATTAAGAAACTAATGTTTCTGAATTATTCCTTATGCTCGTCTTACTGTAGCCGCAGGCTTTAGCCTGCGCTACCACAGGCAAAAACTTTGCGCCATCCTTGATATATCGAGAGGGGGAAGCAGTTTCTCTTTTATCAGACCTGTTTGTAAAATGTAATGTAATGAAGGAATTATTTATCAAACCAGGGCCATGGCCAGCCAGCCGTTTTGTAGGGGCCGGGCCCAGGCGCTTACCGCCACATCAGGAGCCTGGACGCTGAAAAGAAGGCCTTTACAGTGAGGGGAGGGCGTCCCCACCTCGAGGTCCCGGGGGTCAAGTTTATGGAAGCCCACCCCTAGGGCCTTTACCGCCGCCTCCTTGGCCCCGTCTTCCTTGGCCACCGCGGCAAACACCACCGGTCCCTCCGGTCCCAGGCGGGGTACCAGACAAACCTCCAGGAGATTTGGAAAAGCTAACGTCACTATAAAAACACATTTTATCAAATCCTAAACTTTCTGATAAAGAGCGGTTAAATGCACCTTCTGCCAATATGGTGAAGGCGCGGAATATCCCTCGATCCTGGGCCACTTTTTTTCTATCCGCTCGATCCAGCCGGGACATAAGGCTTACGGCAAAGAGATATTACTGGGAGCGTGAAATAGATTAACTTTCACCCTCACCCTGACCCTCTCCTGCAAGGGAAAGGGGAGGTAAGGAAGGCTCCAACAGATAATCATTTTTTTCCTCTGAGTAATAACTCTTGTTGCTGGTCTGGGTAGGAAAAGGGTTCTTGCGGGAGATTAGCTGCGGGGAGCATCTCAGGAGCCGGTTCAAAGGGCGCCGCACAGAACCGGTGCGTTATAAAACGGTAATGGAAGCCCTGTGCCGCCATGGTTATCCCGAGAGGGAAACTTTGGGGATGACGCCAGAGGAGACGCCCCAGGAAAGACCAGAAGGCCCGTCGACCCGGTTCTTTGAAGCCCAAGGCAAAGAGGATTTTCAGAACCGCCAGCCTTTCCCGGTGGGTGGGGAAGCGGGCCGGAAGGAGGGGGTTGGGGCGGTAATGCTCCAGGAAGGCGAGGACTCGCTGATAGTAAGGCTCAGGCGCAAAAAGCCGGTCCAGGAGGGTTTTGTAACCATCTAGTAAACGCTGCCGACCCATCTTGGGTATGAAGTTCAGGCAGCCAGCATTCATGGCGGTGTCCCCATCACTGTCGCCCAGAAGGCGTCCTTCTGACTCCAGGCGCCGATACAGACGGGTGTCGGGGGCAGCGCTCAGCAGGTTGACCATGGCCGAGGGAATGCCGGCTTCTTCGATAAAATCCGCCTGATGGTCGAAGACGTTGGGGGAATCCGAGTCAAAGCCCACGATGAAACCGCCTATGACTTCAATGCCTTGGGCCTGGATGGTCCGCACTGCGTCCATCAGGTCCCGGTTAAGATTTTGGCGCTTATTACATTCCTTTAACGAAGCAGGGTCTGGGGTTTCGATCCCCAGGAACAGCCCTACAAAACCCGCCTGGGCCATGAGATGCAATAACTCCGGATCGTCCACCACTTCGAGGCTGGCTTGGGCAAAGAATTGAAAGGGATAGCCGTGTTCGGCTTGCCAGCGACTTACGGCTTGCAGGATGGCCTTGGCCTTGCCATGATGACAGATAAAATTGTCATCGGCAAAGGTAATGTCCCTTCGCCACCCTGAGTCATGGAGCCCCTGGATCTCGGCCACGACCTGGTCCGGTTCTTTGTAGCGGGGGTGGCGGCCGTATTGCACGATGACATGGCAAAAGTCGCAGTCGTGGGGACAACCCCGGCACACCTGGAGCATCATGTTCAAATAGTTAGAATGGTTAAGAAGCTCCCAGGCCGGTACCGGCGAGCAGGTCAGACTTGGATATCGGGAAGCCCGGTATTCCGGCAACGCCTTGCCCTGGGCCAGGTCCGCTAGGAAGATTGGCAGGAGCTCTTCCGCTTCGCCGACGAAAAGGTGATCCACCGGCTCGAAGGGCGCGCCCGGGGTGCTGAAATGGACTCCACCGGCGCAGACTTTGACTCCCGCAGTCCGGCAGCGCCGGATGACGTCGTCCGTCGAGGGAAACTGGACGGTCATGGCGCTGACAAAGGCCAGGTCAGCCCAGGCCAGGTGCTCCTCCGTCAGCGGCTCCACATTCAGGTCCACCAGTTGCTTGTCCCAATCCGGGGGCAGCATGGCGGCCACGGTGAGGAGAGCCAGGGGCGGTCCGAGAGCCTTGACGCTGAGGAACTTAAGGGCATGCCGGAGACTCCAGAAGGTTTCCGGGAACTCAGGGCAGATGAACAGGGCCTTCATCTATTCTCTCTATCTTTGATGGTCATGCTTACTTCCTTTTATTTTCCAGGTCGATGCTGATAAGTTTATAGACCCTGTTTGTAACGTGTTTGATAATAATGGGCAAGATAAACTTAATATTGGATTAACCTGGCCTCAGGGTGCCAATGGTTTCTGACGCTCAGCCGTCTAGCCTCCCGCCAATAATCCTTGATTTCCTCCACGCTGAGAGGCTGCGCGCCATATCCAGCCTGTCTCACCTCGTCCAAAATCTCCGCGGGCACCTGCAATTCGCCGGGAGGCAGGTCACCAGCGGCGCGGGGCTCCTTAAGAATCACCACCACCGGCTGCCCGTGACAGAGCCCCACTCTAGACCAGGAAATAGTGACTGGATAGCTAATACAGCCGTTTCTATCCAGGGTCTTGCAATAACCATCAAATTCCGAAAATATTACCTTGACGTCCTTCTGGCTCATTCACGGTCTCCTCTGTGGCCGGTTGCCGACGGTCCTTCCGGTTAAGAATAGCAAATATATCACTAGACTATATTATGCTTTTGGCAGGAAAGAGCTATCCCAGGAAAGGAGTATTTTCCGGTGGTCACAAGTGACTATCTTTATTAGAGGAGGGTCAGGATGGGGCGACGCTCAGGCCCTGGTCCAGGATAGAGCGCACCTCCTTGCACCTTTTGAAGTGTCGGCAGGGAGATGACCAGAAAGGGTAACCATCCGGAGCTCCCTTTAAACCATAAAAGGGGGGAAGTAGTCACGACCAGAGTGGTTAAATTTAGGTAGGGAAAAAAATGATTTTTAGAAAAAAATTTGCTATGTTAAGCAACATTCTCCTGGAAAAGATGCTGCCCACAAAGGCTTGCGGCTACTCCTGGGGATTCATGCCGCTTCCTCTCTGCTTTCGGACACATCTATACTACGGTTCGCCATAGCGACTGCGGTCCGCCAGAGCGTGGGTTTTGAGCCTTTTTTTTCTGTATTAGTTAGCACCCAGGCCCACTTTACCAGTAACGATTCATGGTGAGCGACTCCCGCCCTCAGGATTATATTACCGGGAGCGTGAAATAGATTAACTTCCACCCTCACCCTGACCCTCTCCCTCAAGGGAGAGGGAATGAAAGGAAGGCTCCAACAGTTAATCAATTTTTTGCTCTGAGTAATAAGAGCCTTGCCAGGGAACATTTTCTTGAGGAGAGCTTCATGAAACCAAGGAAACGTCAGAAGCCTGCCGCCCCCAAACCTTTCCCCATTGTCGGCCTCGGGGCCTCAGCCGGCGGGCTGGAGGCGCTGGAGACCTTCTTCTTGAATATGCCGCCGAAAGCGGGGATGGCCTTTGTGATCATCCAGCACCTGGGCCCCAAGCATAAAAGCATTATGGGGGAAATTCTCAAGAAAGACACCCAGATGAAGGTCATGGAAGTGCAAGATGGCATGGCGGTGGAACCCGGATGCGTCTATTTCAATCCACCGGATAAAGAGGTAGCCATCTTGAGCGGCATTTTCCACCTCATGGAGCCGGCCGCCTCGCCCCGGGTCAGGATGCCCATTGATTATTTTTTCCGTTCCCTGGCTGAAGATCAGGGTGAAAGGGCCGTCTGCATCATCCTCTCCGGCACCGGCACTGACGGCACCCTGGGCTTGGAAGAAGTCAAAGGGGCCGGCGGCATGACCATGGCCCAGGCCGAGTCCCAGGCCAAATACCCCTTCATGCCGAAAAGCGCCATCGACACCGGCCAGGTGGATTACGTGTTGCCGGTGGAAAAGATGCCGCAAACACTCGTCAGATACGTAAGACACCCTTATATTGAGGGACCGAAGAAATCCACCTCAGAAGCCCAGGAATTCCATAATTTTGTTCCGAAAATCCTCTTGTTGATCCGCACCAACACCCGGCATGATTTTACTCATTATAAACCCACGACGATCCGCCGCCGGATTGAGCGCCGCATGGCGGTCCATAAGATCAAGCACATTGCCGATTTTTACCGTTACCTGCAAGAGAACCCGGCGGAGGTCCAGGCCCTCTTTAAAGACATGATCATCTGCGTGACCAGTTTTTTCAGAGATCCAGCCGCGTTTGAAGTTCTGGAAACCAAGGTTATTCCCCAAATCCTGGAGAGTAAACCGGCGGGCTCTTCTGTGCGGGTCTGGGTTCCCGGCTGCGGCACCGGCGAAGAAGCCTTATCCCTGGCCATGCTCTTTAGTGAGGTCATGGAGCGGTTGGGGAAGCACTCCCAGGTGCAAATCTTTGCCACCGACATCGATGGCGAGGCCATCGAACGGGCCCGGTTGGCTGCGTTTCCCGAAAGCATCTCCGTAACTGTTTCACCGGAGCGGCTCAAGCGTTTCTTTACCAAGAAAGACGGGATTTTCAAGATGAAACAAGAGATTCGGGAGATGGTGGTGTTCGCCCTGCAAAATCTCATCAGTGATCCCCCGTTTTCGAAATTAGACCTGGTTAGCTGCCGCAATGTGCTGATTTACCTGAATGCGGAGTTACAAAAAAAGATCCTGCCGCTGTTCCATTTCAGCCTGAATCCGGGCGGATTTCTCTATCTTGGTCCTTCCGAGAGCATCAGCGGCTTTTCCGACTATTTTGCCCCGGTGGATTTGAAGTGGAAAATCTACCAGTCCAAGGGAGAATTTGGTCTGAGAATGGACCACCCGGTGCCACTCCGGGTGCCCCTGATGTCGGCCCAGGATGAGAGAACTCTGATACCGGAGGCCGCCCGGGAGATGAGCGTGCGCCAATTGATGGAAAAAATCATCCTGGAACAATACGCGCCGGCCTGCGTGCTCGTCAATGCGAAATACGACATCCTCTATTTCCAGGGCGCCACGGCCAAATACCTGGCGCCGCCCACGGGGGAGCCCAGCTTCAATATCTTGAAAATGGCCCATGCGGACCTGCGGCACAAGTTGGCCAGCGCGCTCCACCAGGCCGTCAAAGAGAGAAAAACCGTCCCCTCTTCCGGGGTGCAGATCAGGGAGGGGGACAGTCTGGCAGTAGTTGACCTGCTCATCCGCCCTTTGGCCGAGTCTGGGGCTCCCTCGGATCTCTATCTCGTCGTCTTTGAGGAGAAGACGCCGGTTTCACCACGCGCCAAGAGGAAGGGCAAGGCCCCGGCGGTGAGCGCCGAAATCGACCAGCGGGTCATCAACCTGGAGCAGGAGCTGCAATCCACCAAAGAGTACCTGCAGACCACCATAGAAGAATTGGAGGCCGCCAACGAAGAACTAAAATCCTCCAATGAAGAGCTGCAATCCACCAACGAGGAGCTGCAAAGCACTAACGAAGAGCTGGAGACCGCCAAAGAAGAGCTGCAGTCCACCAACGAGGAGCTGGTGACGGTAAACTCCGAGCTGCAGAATAAAATAGATGAATTGACCCAACTCAGCAATGATACCAATAACCTGTTGGCCAGTACGGAAATCGGCACCATCTTCCTGGACCGCGACCTGGGCATCAAGCGCTTCACCCCGGGCATGACGGCATTATTCAATTTGATCCCCACAGATATCGGCCGGTCACTGTGCGACATCACCTCGAAAATCGCCTATGACCAGCTTCACCAGGACGCCGAAGGCGTTCTGACCACCCTGCAAGTCCTGGAAAAAGAGGTCCAAGCCGAAAACGGCAAGCTGTTCACCATGCGTATCCTGCCCTACCGCACCAGGGAAAATGTCATCAACGGCGTGGTTGTCACCTTTATTGATATCACCGACCGAAAAAGAGCCGAGCAGGAAGTTGAGGCGGCCAGGACCTTTGCCGAGAACATCGTAGATACGGTGCGGGAGCCCCTTTTAGTCCTGGATCGCGACTTGCAAGTGTTGTCGGCCAACCGGGCCTTTTATAATACCTTCCAGACCTCCCAGGCAGAGACGGGAAACCGGCTGATTTTCAACCTGGGCAACCGACAGTGGGACATTCCCCGCTTGCGCACCCTGCTCAACGAGCTCATCGCCAAGAATACCCACTTTGAGGACTTCGAGGTGGAGCACGAATTTCCCAACATTGGCCGGATAAAGATGCTCCTCAATGCCCGTCAAGTCCAGGGCAGCGAGGGCCAACCTCCGCTGATTCTCCTGGCCCTGGAGGAGATCACCACGAAGAAGTAAAGGGCCAAGATCGAAAGGGGAGGCCAGACGGGGGACCTACCCTCTGGGGGACGGAGACGGGGAACACCGGGCGCAGGTAAGCCAAGCGGAGTAGGGGGCCATGAAAAAGAAAAAAAGGGAGCAGCTCAAGACTCAGGAATTACGCCAGAAAGCCGAGGAATTGCTGAATTCCAGGAGGCCTGAGCCCGAAGAGCTTGCCCCGGCAGAAATGCGGACCCTACTGCATGACTTGCGAGTGCACCAGATTGAGTTGGAGATGCAGAATGAAGAGCTGCGTCAGTCCCAGAGAGAGCTGGAAGCCTCCCACGCCAGATATACCGACCTCTATGACTTTGCCCCCCTGGGTTACCTCACCCTGGATGAAGCCGGCCTGATCCTGGAAGCCAACCTCACTGCCGCCCGGCAATTGGGGATCCCCAGGTCCCGCCTCCTCCATCGGCCCTTCCCCCTGTTTGCGGCCAGGGAAAACCGGGAGGAATGCCGCCGCCATGTCACTAGAGTTTTCCGGGGCCAGGAACGGCAGCGCACGGAGATCAGGCTCACTCCCCAAGAAGGGGCGGGATTCTTTGCCCTGATGGACAGCATCTTCATCCAGGATGCCACAGGGAAGGGCCTCTGCCGGACCTCCTTCACAGATATCACGGACCGCAAGCGGGCGGAGGAGGTCGTGAGATTGAATGAGGCCCGGTTGGCCGCTTTGTTAAGATTACACCAGATGAGTGCTGCCCCGCTGGTCGAAATTACCCGGGCGGTGGTGGATGATTGTGTCAGACTAACGGAAAGCAAGTTCGGATTTGTGGGCTTTATTAGCGAAGATGAAACAATCATGCATGGTCATCTGTGGTCAGCAAGGGCCATGGACCAATGCACCATTGATGGCAAACCCGTCCATTTCCCCATCACCCAGGGAGGGCTGTGGGCCGAAGCGGTGAGACAGCGCCAACCGATTCTGGTCAATGATTACGCCGCGGCCCACTCGGGCAAGAGAGGCTACCCAGAGGGTCATGTCCATTTGTCCCGCTTCCTGGGCGTGCCGGTGGTGGAAGGGGGGCGTACGGTGGCCGTGGCCGCGGTGGCCAACAAGGAACACGACTACGACGAAGGAGATCTTTTTCAACTCGCCCTGCTCATGGAAGGCACCTGGAGTATTCTGCAGCGCAAGCAGGGGGAAGAAGCGCTGCGGCAAACTCATGCTGAACTGGAACTCCGGGTGGAGGAGCGCACCACCGAGCTGAGGCTGGCCAACGAGCAACTGCTGCGGGAAATAGAGGAGCGCATTCTGATAGGGGAGAGGCTCAGGAAAAGCGAGGAACGTTTCCGCACCCTGTTTCACACCGTGGGCAGCATTATCATGTCCATTTCCCCCGCCCGCCGCCTCCTGGTGTTCAACCAGGAGGCAGAACGCCTTACCGGCTGGCAGCGCCAGGAAGTTTTAGGGAAAGATGCGTTTGAAATATTCGTTCCTGAAGAGGCCAGGGACAGGGCCGAGGCAGAGTTGGCCAAAGTACTAACGGGAGAATTAACCCGAGGCTTTGAATGTCCTCTCAAGCTGCGAGACGGCACCACAAGATTATGCCTGTGGAACGCCAACCTGGTCCCTACTTATGTGGGCCAGCCCATCGAAGTTATCGTGGCGGGGCAGGATATCACTGAGCTCAAGCAGGCCGAAGAGGACTTGCGGGACTCGAGCCGGCAACTCCGCGTGCTTACCTCCCAGCTCCTGACCATTCAGGAAAAAGAGCGCGGCCGCATCTCCCGAGAGCTACATGACGAACTGGGGCAATCTCTGATAATCCTGAAGTTCCAGCTTAACTCTCTGTTAAGGAAATTGCCGAAAACTCGGAAGGCCCTGCAAGGTGATGGGCAAGCAATGCTCCAGTATCTGAATGAAACTATTGAGAATGTTCGCCGCCTGTCCCAGGACTTGAGCCCTTTTCTCCTGGAGGACCTCGGTCTACCGGTGGCCATCCGACATTTGCTCGGAAATGTCAGGGCGCATGCCGGTATGGAGGTGAACTCAGTTCGCATCGATGAAATTGACCAGCTGTTTTCCCAGGAAGTGCAAATCACCATCTATCGCATCCTGCAAGAATGCCTGACGAATATTATGAAACATTCCCAAGCCTCCCAGGTCTCGTTAGAAATTTTAAAGCGGGATGATTATGTCTCATTCAAAGTGATAGATGACGGCAGAGGTTTTGATGTACTCCAGACTCGAAGTCGCCAGACTGAAGATAAAGGGATTGGCCTAGCTGCCATGGAGGAACGGTTGCGGCTCATTCGAGGAGCCCTCGAGATCCGGAGCCAAAAAGGCAAAGGCACCACCATAACTTTTGAAATTCCTAGTGACCTCAAGGGAAGTGAACATGGCACCTTACCGCATATTACTGGCCGATGATCACCCGCTGTTACGCGAAGCCATCAAAAAAAGTATTGCCGAGATTCCCGATTTGCAGGTCGTGGGAGAAGCAGGCGATGGCCTGGAGCTTCTGGAGGTTTTAAAAAGCTCAGTCCCGGATCTGATCCTTCTCGATATTTTCATGCCCCGGTTCAACGGCATCGAAGCGGCTGAGGAAATTAAAAAGTGCTATCCCACTGTCAAGATTTTGATCCTGACGATGATCAAGTCTGCAGAATTTCTCCATCGTGCTTTACAGATTGGCGTTAATGGATATCTCCTGAAAGAAAATGCCTTTTCAGATCTCATTTCCGCCATAAGGACCATTCAAAAAGGAAAAACGTATTTATCACCTTTGATTACCGATCAGATAATGCAAATATTGGCAGACAGGGTTAAGCCCGAAACCCCCCTAACGAAGCGGGAAATTTCGGTTTTACAGCTGTTGTCTGAGGGGAAATCGAGCCGGGAGATTGCCGAGCTGCTCTTCATCAGTATCCATACCGTGAACCGCCACCGGTCTAATATCAAAAGAAAATTAAACCTCCGGAAAACTGCGGATTTGGTTAAATACGCCATTCAGAAAGAGCATACCTCCCTCGACGTCAGCTGACCTTCCTTGCCAAACCATCCAGGCCTTTGGCCGCCTCCCGCACCATGGGCATGTTCCTCCCCAGGGAGGGAACTTGAGGTAATCTTCCAGGACAGCTATAGGTGATAATTTGCTGAGAATATTGGGAAAACATTGGCAGAGACAGGGTGCTTAGAGATAGGCTTTTCAGACTTGCCTTGGGGAGAATTTAAATATCCTTGGCCGTTACGAGTAGGCTGAAGGAATGTACTCGAAGTTCCCCTAGCGCTCCTCCCCACTATGGATGTCTGCTATGGACCGTGCCGGTAAGATTTTCGGACTAGCGCATTCGACGCAAGTGGTCACCGGCAGTTGCGGTTGCGGCGGCCAAAGTTGCATTTTGACTGCGGCCAGTCTTCCCTTACTGTTAGGGGTCGTCCGTCCACAAGCCGGCCGTTGAACATGGAGATGGCCTTCTGGCTCTCCTCCTGGGTTTTCATAGCCAGAAAGCCGAAACCACAGGACTTTCAGTTGTGCAGATAGGGGATAATCTTGGCTGAGTCCACAGAGCCGGCCTCGGCAAAAAGGTCTGCAACTGTGCTTCGGTCATCTCGGGGGGGGAGGTTGGCCACGGATAGTCTTTTACTCATAATTTTATCCGTGCCAGTCTTGCCGTGAGGCGCTTGGCGAGGTTTCTTCCGGTAGATGCTGTTCCCGATAACCTTTAATTCCTTTCCTTGGCCCGCTTTTTCCAAGGATGATGATTGCGTGCCAAGGCTTTCCTCCATGAAATCAAAACGGCAGAATCTGGTTATATTTAACCCCGGATTCTGCCGTTCGAAAATGCGAGTGGCTTAAAGCTTGAAGACGTTCTGAGCTTTAAGGCCTTTCTGATCTTGGGTTACCTCGAATTCCACTTCCTGGTCTTCCGCCAAGGAACGAAAGCCCTCGCCCTGGATGGCGCTGTGATGCACAAAAACATCCGGACCGCTTTCCCGGGAAATGAACCCATACCCCTTGGAGTCATTGAACCATTTAACCTTACCTGTTTCCTTCAACATGAAACCTCCTGCATATGCTGCAATGATATTCCCGCCAAAAAAGCAGGGCGCACAGCAAGTCAGGTAAAAAAAAATCGGCGGGACTTAGCACCCCGTCCGATTCTTGTCCAGGACTTGTGGCCCTGATTTCAGTCTGACATGCTAAACTTGAAAAAAAATTTTACATGAAACATATTAAATGTCAAGCAAATTACCATAACTGGCCCCAGCCTCTTGCGGTCTCCTCTGGAGCTCCCATATGTAATGGGGATTATTTTATAATGCGCCCTTCAGGTGACTGAGGTGAAAAAAGTAGGATCCATTCAATGTATAAGTCAAACTATTAAGTCGAGTGGGGAATGAGGGGTGTTCTAGACGCAAGCGCATTATGGGTTATGGCCATCGAAATGTCTCAGCCGCCGAGCCTGGCTGGGTAGATATTGGACGTTTGGCTCAGGTAGAAATTACGTCCGAAGATGTCAACTACCCGATTGAAGCGGCATTGAATCCGGGTACGGGCCTGGGTTGGCGGGCCGCGCAGCCCGGGGAGCAGACGAGCCGCCTCCTGTTTGATGAGCTGAGATGCACCCAAAAGCGAGACACTTTTTTTGAGAGGGTTTGGGTTAACTTAAAACATGGCTACGGTTCGCCGGTCGCCCCTCAGGGGGCGGAGGGCAGGACGAGAGGAGGAGGCCAGACTAGGGATAGAAACCAAAAGATCTGAAAGCAAAGGCGAGGGTACCAGGGTTGAGCCGGGGAAGGCGGCAAACTGGGGTAGCGCAGGGGAGCAGATGGCATCCGGGAGTGCAATAGCTTGCCTGGATAAAAAGTCTCTTGGTATGGAAGGTGCGAAAAAAATGCGGAGAGAGGTGTTTTCTTGCGGGGACAACAATCCAGATATTGCTACCCCAAAAGGATAAAAGATTAGAAAATATTAGCTAACTTACTGCACTTACTGGAGCCGGCATGGGTATTCAAACCCCGGGCCTGCTTGACCTGCCTCCCGAAAACTAGTCCACATGATAAATTAGAATGATGGATGGTGGACTAGCCCCCTTTTTGCTACAAAAACAGAGCTAGAGCGTTAAAGAGAAAGTCTCTCCTCTAAACTCTTACTCAAACTTCTTTGGCCTCCAGTTTAGGGTCTTTACCCGGACTGCCGGTAGAAGGGGCTCTTCCGGTGGACTGCCCAGCCTCCTTTCTGTCCTGCTTAAGGCCTTCCTGGATCCGAGCCTCGGATTCCCTGATCCTGGCTTTCTTCCGCTTGGCCCAGGATGTCTATTCATATTCTAATCTCAGGCCGATATTGGGGAGCACGCAGCCTACCCCACCTGCCGTCGGGACCTGAGTTCCCTTGCCATTGAGTTCAGTCGGGCAGCCTGAAAATTTTTTAAAAAATGCTTGACAACCAATTATCAGAATCTTATATAATTAAGCAAGTACTAAATTACTCCTATGAAATTTCATTCTGCCGAACTCTTCAAGGTCCTGGGGGTGGATACCCGGGTAAAAATTATTGAACTCCTGAAAACCCAGGGGCCCATGGGGGCTATGGAAATCGCCAAGCAACTGGGGATTACTCCCTCCGCGGTATCGCAGCACCTAAGATTATTAAGGCAATCCGGCCTGGTCCAGAGCGAGAGAAAAGGGTATTGGATTCCCTATTCCATTAATGAAGAGGCCTTGGAAAAGTGTGGCCGGCAACTGGTCCAAGTCTGCACCTGCGGATGCAAAGGAGCCGTCGCCGGACGTGACCAAGAACCAGCTAATACCGACCTGGAGTCGCTGAAGAAGTATCAAAGAAAATTAAAAAGGGAACTCGGCTCGGTGGAGGCCAGGATTAAGGAATTGGAGTCTGAATAAGCAGGCAAAAATAGCCCAGATTTTTTTAAATAAATTATTAAGTTATTGCTTAAGAACTAAGAAGGAGGTGATTACTATGTGTACGCCCGGAAGAACGCAGCATTCGATAAGTCATTGCGACTGCGGCTGTGGCCTTTCTATTCGCCAGTTCTTTTCAGCCACGGAAGAACTGGAGTGCTTGGAGAACTACCGGGACCAGCTAAAGAAGGAACTGACTGGGCTTGAGGAGCACCTAAAAAAGCTCCAGGATAAGTGAAAGTTTGCCGGCACCGGCAGGCATGAAATCGTTAACCCCCAAAAGAGAAAAAAGGAGATGCTCCGAATAGCAGACCAGCAAAAGAAGTGCGGCTGCGGCTGTGGCTTTGGCCTGGCTGTGCCTCTGAAACAGGCCGAAAAAGAAACCACCGGCGGCAATAAAGAGGCCCAAGACCCCAAAGCCACCAAGTAGCCTTAGACATCCAGGACCGGGGGCAGGGCAAGCAAAAACGCCCCTGCTCCCGGGTGCTCCCGAGAGATTCGCCATGAAATTAATGGTTTTGAGTTTATGTCACTTTTTGCATTTATTCGCCGACGTGATCTGGATCGGTGGAACCTTCATGGTTCTGTTTGGCCTGCGGCAAGTGGCACCCACTAAACCAATTCCCGGCTCCCTCCTCCTCCTGGGTACCGGTCTTTTGGGCTTAGGGGCCGCAGGCTGGAGGCGGAGAAGAAGGCAGTAAGCTCCCCTCCCGCTGAACCACCCAAATCAGGGTCATCCAAGGCCCTGCCTTTTTTCTTCCAATGCTATATACCTTGCCAAACTGGAAAGTTATCACCAGTCCTTCAAAAATTGCGGATATGATTCGCATATAGAAACGGGCCACCTTAGATTGAAGAATTTCCTGGAGATAAGGTAGAGAGAGAGCCGGAAAAGGTGAGAGGATTCTGATTAAAGCCTACGTCCCAAAAGTGTTGATATGGACTGGATAGGTAGAATTATCAGGAACTTGATAAGTTTCTAGTCATAGCAGTTCTCAGCTCCTCGCATCCAGGTAATCTGGGGAGGGCTCTAAATGCCGAAAGGGGATTTTACCTTGACATTAGAAAGATGAATGTCTAGTTTAATGAGACATTGAAATAAATTCAGGAGTTCCTGAGATGGGAAAGTGACGGCCGCCGGATGAAGGGATCGTGCATCCGGCGGCCCTTGTGACCTGCCCCCAGCAGTTGTACCAAGTTTTAAGTTAGGATGGGGTTCAAGTC
>CBFDAH010000034.1:0-20468 GCA_965602785.1 uncultured Syntrophobacterales bacterium | reverse complement strand
GGATTGGGGGTGGGGGTTTGGGGGAGGGGGTAAGGGTCTCGACCCTTAGCCCCCTCCCCCATATTCTCAAATCTCCACCCGCAACGACTTCTTCACCCGAATGGCCGCGGCGCCGCCCACGGGGCAGACGTATTCGCAGTGGCCGCAGCCGATGCAGCGGTCGGGCTGCACCATAGGAAGTTTCACCAGCATTTTCTTGCCTTGCAGGTCCGGGACTTCCGCCTCGACAAAGGTGATGGCCTTGGGGGATACGGGGCAGTGTTCTTCGCACACCAGGCAGTCAGCGCCTTCGGTGTAGGGGATGCAGCGGGTGCGGTTAATGGCTGCGGTGCCCAGAGCTATGGCCTGTTTCACCTCAATATTCAGATTCGGGATGGCCCCGGTGGGGCAGACCTGGCCGCAGAGGGTGCAGGTGTGGGCGCAGTAGCCCATGCGGGGGACGAGTCTCGGGGTATAGAGGCCTTCCAGCCCCGCCTCCCAGAGCACGGGCTGGATGCCGTTGGTGAGGCACACCTTCATACACTGGCCGCAGCGGATGCAGCGGCTGAGGAGGGCATCTTCCTCCTGAGCCCCGGGAGGCCGGATGAGAAATTCCTCCGGCCGCCGGGCCAGGGAACCCAGGCGCACGAAAGGCACCACCGCCACCCCGGCCGCGAGCGAGATAATCACCTGACGCCGGCCCAGGTCCAGTGGGGCCCGAGCCGTTTTTACCCCGAAAGTATAGGAGACTCTTCCCTTATCACAGGCCGCCTGGCAGCTCAAGCAGAGCTGACACTCCGCGGTCTGGTGCCGGGAGAGTCGGGATGTGGGGGAAGGGTTAGAAGTCGTAGCTTCCTGGCCCACCTCGAAGGCGCCCATCTTGCAAACTACCGCGCAGTCCTGGCAGTCCCGACACAGGACCGTGGGACGGCGTCGCAGGAGGGCAAAGCGGGCCACCAGGCCGTAAAGGGCTCCCAGGGGGCAGATGGCCCGGCACCAGAAGCGCCGGTCCACCCGCTCGGCGGCCACCACCAGGGCAAACAGGATGAGGGTCAAAAAGGGCAAAAGATAGACCAGCGGCTTGAAGGGCAGCACCGTGGCCTTCAAGAACTGGTATATCGGCTCGCTCACATAGGTGAACGGCTTGCCCAGCCGGTAGAGGGTCAGGCTAATCTTGTCCACCCCATAGCCGAAGGCCGGATAAAAAACCAGGGCCAGGGTGCGGTAAAGGAGGGAGAGGGGGTCGAAGAGCCCCACCAGGTTCAGGGTAAAGGGAGTGCTGGCCAAAAGAAAAAACAAAAAATAATACTTGAACCGGCGCCAGCGGTCAGCCACGCCCGCATCGGGGCGAGGCCGAAACAGGAGGCGGCGAAAGCCGTCCAGGGCGGTGCCCAGGGGGCAGACCCAGCCGCAGAAAAAGCGCCCCAATATCAGGGTCAGTCCCACGAAGAGAAGGGACCACAGGAGGCCCCACACCAGGGGGCTCAGGGTCAAGAGGTGGGCCGCCAGGATCAGGGGATCGAAGCGGAAAAACAGGTCCACCGGCCAGGCGAGAATCTCCTGGCCGACATATTCCGCCTTGAGATACAGCACCAGAAACAGGAGGAAAAAGGCGATCTGGGCGCCGCGCCGGAGATAAAGCCAGCCCTTCAGGTTTTTTTCAGGTTGTTCGGTTGGCATGGTGGGACAAAGAGGTTCCTATAAACGCAATCAAGGGGCGACGCCGGCGCCGCCCCCAGGGTCATATTTATGGCCGGAAGATGGCCCCGGGTTTACAGCATGGTGATTTTGTTGAGCTCCATCTCCCCCAGGCCGTGCCGGTGGGCCTTGACAATGTAGCTGATTTGGGAGGGCAGCCGCCCAAACAGGGTGGTCCCCACTGCATCCAGGGCCACGGGATCCGCGCCGGCCAAGACCTGGTTCCTGACCTCCACGTCCTCCAGGCGGCCGCCGTAGGGGCCGTTCTGCACCATGATGCGGGTGGCGTCCAGGACGTGCAGGTCCGGCCGCAGGATGAGATTCATGTCCGCGATATTTTGAGGCAGGTTGACATGTAAAGAAGGTCGGTTCCCCCCGATGGCCCCCATCATGTTCTTGAGAGACATGGTGAGGCCCACCCGGCTGTGGGTCTTGGCAACCGGGATATTGATGAAGCGGTCCGCCTCCAGCACATCTTTATAATACCACCACTTCTTCATGGTTTTGGCCCGCTCCGCGACCACCTGGACGAAATCCCGGGGGTCGATGTAAACCACCGACACCCGCGGATCCCGGATTTGCCGCAGTGCAGCCTGGATTCCCGAAGCCTGGTAGGAAATCCGGGGCTCGACAACCGGGTAGTCGAAGACCTTCACCTGTTTGGCCCCGGCCTCGAGGCAGAGCTCCACCACTTTCCGCACTACCAGGGGGTGGGCGTTGGCGCCCAGTTCCGGGGTGCGGTCAAAGCCCATGTTGGGCTTGACCACCACCGTTTCCCCGGGGTTGACGAACTTTTTCATGCCCCCTAGCTTCTGCAGGGCCTCCCCGGTGATCTGGTCCCATTTAGTCCCCTGGACCCGGGCCACCCGGGGTTGGGCTTTGGCCTCCGGGGCCATGGCCCAGAGCTCCTCGGGCAAAACAAGCCACCGCCCGGCCCCCACCGCCACTCCGAGAGCGGCCAGGCGCTTGAGGAACTCACGTCGTTCCAAATCGATGGGGTGCTCTTCCATGGCTTTTGCTCCGGGGGGCCCTCACCGGCCAGGGATATCCCCGTCAGAGGGGCATTTTCTTTACTGAAGCGCCAACCGACTCAGGTAATCTTGACCTTGCTCAGGTCCATCTCCCCCAGACCCAGGGCGTGGGCCCGGAAGATGTAGCCAATGTCTTCGGGCTTGAGGCCGAACAAAGTGGTGCCGTGGGCGTCCAGGGCCACCGGGTCGGTGCTGGCGAAAACCAGGTTCTTCACCGCCACGTCTTCCGGGCGGCCACCCTGGGGGCCATTTTTCAGGAGAATGCGGGTGCAGTCCAGGACATGGAGGTCGGGGCGCAAAATCAAGTTCATGTCGGCGATGTTTTGGTGCAGCCCCACGTGGCACCGGCCCCGCCAGCCGCCGATGGCCCCCATCATGTTCTTCATGCACATGGTGAGGCGGGTCTCGGCGTGGTGTTTGGCCACCGGGATGTTGATGAAGCGGTCGGCCTCTAGAACGTCTTTGTAATAGAGCCACTGTTTCAGGGACTTGGCCTTGGGGGCTTTGACCTTTACAAAGCGCCGATCGTCCACGAACTCCACCAGCGCCCGGGGGTCTTTGAGACCCTCCACCGCAGCCCGGATGCCACTGTTTTTATAGGCCTTGCGGGCGTCGTGACAGGTGTGGTCCAGGACCTTCACCTGCTTGGCCCCGGCGTCGAGGCAGAGCTCCACCACCTGGCGCACCACGTCGGGGTGGGCGTTGGCCGCCATCTCCGGGGGGCGGTCCCAGGCCATATTGGGCTTGACCACCACCGTTTCCCCGGCGTTGACGAACTTTTTCATGCCGCCCAGCTTCTCGATGGCCTCCCCGGTGATCTGGTCCCACTTGGTGCCCTCGGCCTGGGCAATGAGGGGCTGCGGCTTCTCTTGGGGCGCCATGGCCCAGAGCTCTTCCGGCAGCACCAGCCACCTTCCGGCCCCGGCCACCACTCCCAAGGCGGCCGCTTTCTTCAGAAATTCCCGCCGGTCCATATGCCCTCCGGTCAGCGTTCCCTGGTGATCAAGGCGCAAACCATTTATGTACCCATTATTTTGGCCACAGGCCAGGGAGTTTGCAAGTTTTTCTTGACAAAACCCCGGCATTTCTTTATTGACCTAAGAGTCATTTTATTGACCGAAAAGTCATGGATAACCCCCGCACCACTAAAAAGGAAGTCCTCGCCGCCTTCCGGACCCAGGAGATTTTGGCCGCTACCCGACACCTAATGGAACGGGGCGGCGTGGATGCCATCACCATGGACGAAATCGCCCAGGCCGCCGGGGTGGCCAAGGGTACCATTTATCTCTATTTCCAAAGCAAAGAGGAGCTCATCCAGGCTCTCCTATCCGAGGTGGGGGAGTCTATGGCGTCGGATTTGGAAGCCCTCCTGGACCAGCCTGACTCGCCTCGGGAAAAAGTCAAGCGGATGGTCATTCTTCTCCTGGATTATGTGGAGCAAGAAAGTGTGCTCTTTCCGGTGTATCTTCAGGAGCTGGTCCGCTCCAGGTCAGGCCGGGAAAACCGCTCTCCCTTCCTCCAGAACCTGGAGGACCGCATCGTGAGCCTGCTCAATCGCTTTTTCGACGAGGGGATTGCCCAGAGACAGTTCATCTCTGCCGATCCCCGCCTGCTCTCCTTTCTGCTCAAAGGCCTGGTGAGAGCCGTGGGTTACTATCACATGACCGGTGCACAGAAAAACGCCGTTAAGGAGGCTTTGCCGGTGGTCCTGAGGCTCTTTTTTGCCGGGATCATGGTCACACCGGAAACCACTCAGGAGGAGTCCGCCGGATGAGACGCGCTATACTCCCCCTGGTGCTTTGCGTCTGTCTGGTTTGGTCGGTATGGACGCCCCTGGCCGGCCAGGCGGGGGAGGCCCCCCGTTCCCTGAATCTCAAAGAGGCCCTGAGCCTGGCCTGGAAAGCCAATCCGTCCCTTCAGGTGAGCCGCCTGGAAGAGCTCATCGCCGACCAGGAAGTGGTGCGGGCCCGGTCCGGCTTCCTGCCTAAAGTGCAGGCCGACGTCAACCAGACCATTTATGATCTGGCTACCAGGATACGGGTGCAGGGCGGGCTAGCCCAAGGCGTTAACTTCCCTGTTACTAACAATAATTTCTGGACCACCAAGGTGACCGTGGACCAGACCCTCTTCGACTTCTGGGCCACTCCCTCCCGCTATCAGGCCGCGATTTTGGGGAAGAACGCCACCCGTCTGGACACCGCGCAGGTGCGAGACAACATTTTCTTGCTGGTGTGCCAGGGATATTTCCGGGTGCTCCGGGCGGAAAAGCTGGTGGAGGTGGCCAAGCAGGAAGTCATCCAGCTCACCGATCAACTCCGGGATGCCAAGGATTTATATGAGTTTGGGGTCACCACTTACAACGACGTACTCCAGGCCGAGGTGGCCCTGGCGGATGCCCGGCAGCGCCTGATCACTGCGAAAAATGATGTAACCAACGCCACCGCGGCGCTGAATAAGCTTATGAACCTGCCCATCCCCACGCCCCTCACCCTGGCTGAGGAGAAGGACCTGGTGGCGCCTCCCCTGAAACTGGAAGAGGCTGCGAACCGGGCCTTGAACCAGCGCAGCGATATTAAGGCCGCCACCAGCCGCATCGAGCAGGGAGAAAAAAATATTACCCAGACCCGAGCCAAGCAATTCCCCCGTTTCTTTGCTCAGGCCGGGCACTTTTATCAACAGAACCGGGCCTATGTCCATGATTCCCAGTGGTTTGCCATCTTTGGGTTCCAGTGGAGCTTGTTTTCCGGGCTGGACACCCGGGCCCAGGTGCGCCAGGCCAAGGAAAAAGTTGAGCAACTCAAGCTCCTGCGTCAGGACCTTAGTAGCCAGGTGCACCTGGACGTGCAAACCGCTTCCCTGGCCCTCAAAGAGACCGCGGACCGCATCAAGGTCACGGAAAAGGCCGTGGACCAGGGGGAGGAGAACCTGCGCCTCAACCAGGAGCGCTATCGGGAGCAGGTGGGCACCGCCACGGAGGTCCTGGACGCTTCAACACTCCTTACCAGGACCCGGGTAAACTTTTTCAACGCCCGCTACGACCATCAGTTGGCCAAGGCCCAATTATTGTGGGCCGTGGGGGCCATCAACGACCTGTTACCTCAGAGGGAATCACCTAATGCTCCGAAAGCCGCTGGTACGAATTAGCCTGATTCTCCTGATCCTTCTGTTCATCGGGGCTGGGGTGGTCTACTGGTACTACCTCACCATCTATGTCTCCACCGACGACGCCTACGTTTCGGGCTACGTGGGGATAATCTCCTCCCAGGTGCCGGGCCGGGTGGCCCAGGTGCTGGTGGACAACAATGACTTTGTGGAAAAAGGCCAGACCCTGGTCACCCTGGAGGCCCAGGACTTCAAAGTGGCGGTGGCCGAAGCCGAAGCCACCCTGGCCCGCCTGCGCCAAGACCTGGCCAGCCAATACGTTAAGGTGGCCACAGCTCGGGCCCAGGTGGCCGAAGCGGAAGCCAACTTGAGGCTGGCCATCATCGACCAGGGTCGCTACCGCAAGCTTTATGAGCGCCGCACCGTGCCCAAACAGACCCTGGACCGGGTGAATACCCGGTATAAGGTGGCCAAAGCTTCCGTGGAGCAGGCCCGGCAGGAAACCCAAGAGGCTCTGGCCGCCATCGGCGGCTCCACCGCCATTCCCCTGGACCAACAACCGGCCATCAAAGAGGCCAAGGCCCGATTGGAGCAGGCCCGCCTCAACCAGGGTTATACCAAGGTCACCGCCCACCTCAACGGCTATGTCACCAAACGGCAGGTGGAGGTGGGAAACTGGTCGCAGCCCGGCCAGCCCCTCATGGCCCTGGTCCCCCTGGGGATCAAAGACCTATGGGTCGAGGCCAACTATAAGGAGACTCAGCTCACCAACGTGTGCATCGGCCAGCCCACCGAAGTCACCATCGACGCCTACCCGAAGTTCACCTTCAAGGGCAAAGTGGACTCCATCATGGCCGGCACCGGAGCCGCCTTTGCCCTGCTCCCCCCGGAGAACGCCACGGGCAACTGGGTGAAGGTGGTGCAGCGGGTGCCGGTAAAGATCGTGCTTCTGCCGCCTTTTCCCGAGGACCGGCCCCTGCGTCTCGGCATGTCCAGTTACGTCACCATCGACACCCGGGAGCGCTCCGGTCCCCGGCTGTTGACCCGGCCCCCCAAACGGGCTGAGGCTGCCGCCAAGTGATATGAACTTTGACGAGCGCCTCGCCCGGGTGGTTGACCTCACCCACGTCCTCCTGGCCCACAAGTCCCAGTTCCAGGCCCTGGCCGCCCGGGAGCTCAACTTTACCTATCAGGATACCGCCATCGAGGTGGACATGGCGGTGGACCGCCTCAGAATGTACGCCCAGGTGGCGGACACCCTGCGAGAGCGCCGCCCCCTGGCCGGGCCGGACGGCCGCATCGCCGTTATGTTGTCCTACAACGGCAGCGCCTGGCTGAACATCATCATCACCTCGGCCTTCCTCGTGGGCAACCGGGTCCTGGTCAAATTCGCCTCCCGGGGAAGCAACCTCATGGACCTGACGGCAAAGATGTACCGGCCGCTGTTCGGGGATGACGTGCAGTTCTTCGTCGGCAGCGGCCGAGATTTTATGACCGAATGTCTCACCAATCCCGGCATCGCCGGCGTGGTTTTCTTCGGGTTTGACAAAAACCTCCTGCCTTACGAGGACGCGTTCCGCCAGGCCGGGAAAAAACTGATCTTCGAGGGACCGGGGGTGGATCCCTTCATCGTCTTTGCCGACGCCGACCTGGAATTGGCCCTGGAAGACCTCATGACCGCCAAGTTTGCTTACTCCGGTCAGACGTGCACCGCTCCCAAGCGAATTTTTGTGCACCGGGACATCTATGAGGACTTCCTGGCCCGCCTGACGGAGCGGGTGCAACACCTGGTGGTGGGCCCCCCCGAGGATGAACGCACCCAGGTCTCCCCCCTGGGAAGCGAGCTGGCCGTGACCCGCATTCAGGAACAGTTGGCCGAGGCCACCGCCAAGGGAGGAAAAATCATTCTGGGAGGACGTATCGACGGCAATCTCGTCTATCCCACGGTGATCCGGGATGCCACCGACGACATGCTGGGACTCCAAGAAGAGTCCTTCGGGCCGATGGTCTTTGCCACCGTCTTTGACACCATGGCCGAAGTGGTGGAGCGGGCCTGCCGCCACCAGTATGGCCTGAGAGCCGCAGTCTTCGGGGGCGAGGAGGCCCGCCTCACCGCCGCCGCCCTGAAAGGCGAGGACTACTGCCACCCCGTACCCGGCTACACCTTCGGGAAGTTCGGCACCGTGGCGCTGAATGAAACCCGGCTCGAATCCTGGGATGGGGCCTTCGTCACCAAGCCCGTGGGCGGCTACGGCTATTCCGGCTGGATCTGGGAAACCGTAGACGGCCGCTTCCGCCTCAAGCAAGGAGCCAAACTTATCACCACCGAGACTTCCCTCCCTGGTTAGGACGAGGTGATGCAGGCGGCTCACCCTTCCGGCCCCCCGTCGGTGAACAAGTGGCTGATCACCATTGCGGTGATGGCCGGCACCTTCATGGAAATCATCGACACCACGGTGGTGAACGTGGCCCTGCCCCAGATGGCCGGCAGCCTCTCCGCCGGGGTGGATGAAGCCACCTGGGTCCTCACCTCCTACCTGGTCAGCAACGCCATCGTGCTCCCCATCACCGGCTGGCTTTCAGCGCTGTTCGGCCGCAAGCGCTTCCTCATGATCTGCCTGGCCCTGTTCACCACCGCCTCCATGCTCTGCGGCTCGGCCCCGAACCTCGAAAGCCTCATTTTTTTTCGCGTCCTCCAGGGCATCGGGGGCGGCGCCTTACAGCCCATTTCCCAGGCCATTCTGCTGGAGAGCTTCCCGGTCCGGGAGCGGGGTATGGCCATGGCCATTTGGGGCATCGGCGTGGTCTTTGCGCCCATCATCGGGCCCCTCTTGGGGGGCTGGATCACCGACACCTTGAGCTGGCGCTGGGTCTTTTACATCAACTTCCCCGTGGGCGTCCTCTCCCTGGTGTTGACTGCCCTGTTTATCTTCGATCCGGCCTATATCAAGAAGCAGAGGGCCGGCAAAATCGACTATGTGGGCCTGGCGTTTTTGATCCTGGCGCTGGGGTGCCTCCAGGTGGTCCTGGACAAGGGAGAACGGGAGGACTGGTTCGCATCGGCCTTCATCGTGCGCCTCGCCATCATGTCCATCACCTCCATGGCTCTCCTGATTTACTGGGAACTGAAGACCAAGCATCCGGTGGTGGACCTCCGCCTCTTCAAAGAGCGCAATTATGCCGCCGGCGTCACCATCATGTTCTTTTTCGGCTTCGTCCTCTACGGCAGCATCATGCTCCTGCCCCTGTTTCTCCAGACCATTATGGGCTATGATGCCACCCTGGCGGGCTGGGCTTTGGCCTACGGGGGTATTGGTTCTCTTATTATCTTGCCCATTGTAGGGCGCCTCACCCAGATCATGGACGGCCGCTGGCTGGTGGCGGCCGGACTGCTCATCAACCTGGTGGCTGTCTATCTCATGAGCAATTATAATACCCAGATTGACTTTTACACCGCCTGGTGGCCCCGGTTAATCCAGGGCTTCGGCCTGGGGACCACCTTCGTTTCCCTCACCACCCTTACCATGTCCCGCATCAGCCAGGAAAAGATGGGGAACGCCACCGGTATTTTCAACCTCATGCGTAATCTGGGGGGGAGTTTCGGTATTGCCACCGCCACCACGCTCCTGTCCCGACGGTCCCAGTTCCACCAGAGCCACCTGGTGGAGCGCCTGACGCCCCTGAACCTGCCCTTTCAAAACTGGCAGCACCGCATAAGAGAAGTCCTGCCCGGACTGCCGCCGGATTGGCAGTGGTGGCAGTATAAGCAGCCTCTGGCTGGCTTATACCTGGAAGTGCAGCGCCAGGCCCGGATGCTGGCCTTCTGCGACGACTACTGGTTTTTCACCCTGCTGTTCCTGGCCCTGTTGCCCCTGGTGCTCCTCATGCGCAAAAGCCCCACCAATGGGCCGGGGCCGGACACGGGGCAGTAAATGTGTTGGTGGGAAGAGGGTCGGGGACCGGTGGTCCCTGTCCCCTCCCTCAATCTCTAAAAGCCATGCGAAAAATAAACCTGATACTCCTGGGCCTCGCCTTCGTTTTCCTGGTCTGGATGCTCCACGAGGTGGGCTGGTCCACCATATGGCAGCATCTCCTCCGGGTGGGCTGGTGGTGGCCGGTGCTCCTCTTGCCCTACGGCTTGGTCAACTTACTGGAGGCCGTCTCCTGGGACTACCTGCTGCTCACCCCCGTCCACCGTCCCTCCCTGGCCCTTCTCTTCCGGCTGCGCTTGGGAGGGGAGGCCCTGAACAGCCTCACCCCCACCGCCGGCCTGGGAGGTGAGCCTTTCAAGGCCGCTCGCCTGTCTGCCTCCGGCGTACCCTGGGAGGACGCCACCGCCTCAGTGGTCATCCAAAAGGGCATCAAGGTCCTGAGCCTGGTGCTTTATATATTCCTGGGACTGGCCCTGGCCCCTTTTCTGATGGCCGGGACCACCTCCCTGCTGTGGCCCCTCCTCCTGGGGACTCTGTTTCTGGGAGGCAGCGCCCTGGCCTTCGTTTTCGTTCAGGGGCGGAGCCCCTGCGGTCAGGGCATCCGCCTCCTGGAAAGGCTTGGCCTGTGCCCGGCCCGCCTCAAGGAAAAGGAAGAGGACCTTAAAAGCCTGGATGCCCAGATGGCCACCTTCTACCGGGAGCATCCCGGCCGGGGGCTTTTATCCTTTACCCTGTTTTTTCTGGCCTGGCTGATGCACGGGTTGGAGGTTTACCTGATGTTCTGGCTCCTGGGGCACCCCATTAGCTTGGCCCTGGCTTTGTGCCTGGACGCCCTGGCCATGATCTTCACGGCCCTGGGGTTTCTCATCCCCGGCGCCCTGGGGGTGCAGGACGGCGGCAACGTTCTCTTGGCTCTGGGGTTTCATCTGGGGGCCACCCTGGGGGCTGCCTTCAGTATCTTGCGGCGGCTCCGGGAGGCTTTCTGGATGGGGCTGGGGCTACTCCTGGCGGTCCGGGAGAAGTGAGGCAAGGAAAAAGAACGGAGTTCTTGAGCAAGGCTCAACCCCGAAGGGATTTTTTCAAAAATTCAGGATCTGACCGGCGAGAACAAGCCTCAGGAAAGGTTAAATGCGAAAGGCTTCCTGTTTCAGGCGCAGGATCTCTTCCTCCACCCGCAGGCGATGCTTGTAATGGATGGCTTCCCGGATCTTTCGGGCCATTTCGTCCAGGCTCAGGGGTTTGACCACTATTTCTATCTGTTCCAGGTTGATGACCTGATACATCTGACTCCGCTGTTGCAGCATGAGGATTAGGCGCATGCTCGGAAAGCGCTGGCGACAGTCCTCTAGAAGCCGGCGATATTGAGGCAGATTCAGATCGGCGATGAGAAGATCAAAGGATAGTTTTTCCAAAAAGTCCAGGGCCTCATCCACCGTGGTGGCCAGACTGTATTCCCCAAAGCCCCAGAGCTTGATCACCTGGGAAAGAAACTCCCGGCACCACTCATCCTGGTCCACCACCAGGATGCGCCCCCTGAAGCGATAAAAGTCGGTACTGGCGGTCATCCACATCCTTACTGTCTCCCTGAAAAATACATCTTACTTTACTATTAAATGGGATGGCTGGCAAGGGGGGTAACCCCCACCCCAAAGGGTAATTTGCTGGCAGGAAAAAACCTGGCCTGGCGAGCCTGTTGATCAAGGCTGGGGCAAGGCCCTGGCAGCTCCCTTCAAGACCAATCGCCCCCGTCTTATGACTCCATCGGGCGGCGGGCGGACTTCCGGGGTCGGCGGCGGCGGCGTGGCTTGCGGCGGTGAGAGGAGGGAGGCCGGGAAGGCACTTCGGCTTGGGAAAGTACAGGGACAATTTCTTCCAGGGGGACAGTGCAGAGCCGATAGAGAAGCCAGGCCTCCGGGTAGGCGGCCAGCCGGGTCAGACGGGCCGGAACCGGCCGTTCCTCCCAGAGGCAATGGCTCAGGGCTTCCGCTAACCCCAAGAGGTGGGCGGCCTCCTCCTGGCGCTGGCGGGGAAACTCGATTTCCCCACAGGCCTTACGGATGCTCACCTGAACCGCTTCCCGGCGCTCCGGCAGTTTGGCGGGAAGTTCCTCACGACGCAAATAGGGCTTGAGAAACATGGCCCACATGAGGCTCTCGGAGATGCTCAGGTTGGCCCCGTATATGGTGTCCAGGCGTTCCATCAGGTTGAGGAGTTCAACCTCACCAGCCTTATCCAGGCGGCCCTGCCAGGCGGGGAACATGGTGTAAAACAAGCCGCTGTGCAGCATCAGGTTAATGAAGGGTCGCGCCGCGCCGCTTTTCAAATCCCTGAGAAGCTCATCCCGGAGGCGGGCCGGCGGGCAGACCCGCAGCAGGTGCCGGTGGGCCGCTATTTCTTTCCAGGCTACCGGGTCTATGGTAAAACCGGTGCGGGCTGCGTGGCGCAGTACTCTGAGCATCCGCACCGGGTCCCGCATATAGCGCACTTTCGGGTCCCCAATGACCCGGATATAGCCCACCTGCAGGTCTTTCAGGCCGCCGACATAGTCCACCACGGAAAAGTCGGCGATGTTATAGAACAGGCCGTTAATGGTGAGATCCCGGCGCTGCGCGTCTTCGGCGGGGGTGCCGAAGGTGTTGTTGCGGGCCAGGGTCTCTTCGGGGTTGGCATCAAACTCTGACAGGCAGCGGAAGGTGGCCACCTCGATGATCTTGTCGCCCCGGAAAAAAACCTGCACCAGGCGGAAGCGCCGGCCTATAATGCGGCTGTTCCGAAAAAGCTTTCTGACTTCCCCCGGGCGGGCGTCGGTGGCCAGGTCAAAGTCTTTGGGGCGCTTCCCCAGGAGCAGATCCCGCACGCTCCCACCCACCAGATAGGCCTTGAAGCCGCTATGGTGCAAACGATAGAGGACCTTCAGGGCCTCTAAAGGAACGTCCTTGCGAGACAGGGTGTGCTCCGGCCGGGGAATAATTCGAGGCAAGGGCGCGGCGGTTTCGACGGCCTCAAATTGCATTTTTTCATTATATGTGAATTCCCGTCATTTTATAACCCTTTTGATATTCCCGTGGCTTGGGGGCGAGGGGGTTTCCCCGCCAGGGCGGATAAATTTCGGCCGGTCTCACCGGCCCGAAGCCTGAAGGCCGGACCACAGAGAGAAGTTGACAATTTGATTAAATACGTGTAATTCTGAGATGTTAAGGAATAAAAGAAAGGCCTCGGAAAACCGCTCCCGACTTGTGAGACGCCTCATCCTGGTACTGGCCACCTGCGGGGGGACGGGGTACCTTCCCGTTGCTCCCGGCACCTGGGGAACCGCCGCGGCCCTGCCCCTCTGGTGGCTGCTGGTTCACCTGGGGCCCTGGGGCTACGCCCTGGCCTTTGGCGTTCTTCTGGCGGTGAGTGTGGCCGTGGCCGGACCGGCCCAGGACCTCCTGGGGAAGGTGGACCACCCGGCCATCGTCATCGACGAGGCCGCGGGACTCCTGGTGGCCCTGGCCGGGGCGCCGTTGAGCTGGACCTGGGCCCTCACCGGCTTTGTGGTCTTCCGGGCCTTGGATATCCTTAAACCCTGGCCCATCCGCTGGCTGAGCCGGGGCCGCGGCGGCCTGGAAGTGGTCCTCGACGACGTGGCCGCCGGGGCCATGACGAGATTGGTGTTGGAAGTTTTGCTTGGGGGAGGGGGCTAAGGAGCGCAGCCCCTTACCCCCTCCCCCCAAAACACACATAAATATGCTTGGCGAGATCATCCTTACGGGGACGGAGTTGGTGACGGGGCAGGTGGCCGAGGTTAACGCCCGCTATGCCGCCCGGCGTCTCCATGACGTTGGTCTGCCGGTGCAGTGCATTACGGTGATGGGGGATGGGGGGCCCTTGTTCGGGGAGACCCTGCGCCAGGCGGTGCGGCGTTCCCGCTTCGTTATCATCACCGGCGGCCTCGGTCCCACGGATGACGATATGACGGTGGCCCAGGCCGCGGAAGTATTGGCTCTCAAGCTCATCCAGGACGACGCCATCATGGCCCGCATGCGCCACTGGCTCGAGCAGCGGGGCTTGGCCTGGGACCGGCGGTATGCCAAGCTGGCCCTGATACCGGCAGGGGCCACGATATTGGACCCCGGGCGCTCGGCCTGCGGTTTTTCCTTGAAATACCGGGACACCTGGCTTTTTTTCCTGCCCGGGGTGCCCCGGGAAATGCGGCTGCTCTTTGACTCGGGGGTGTTGCCGATTCTGGTGGCCATGGCCGGCAAGCAAGAATTCGTCATGCAACGTTTCCTGCGCCTTTTTGGCAAAGTGGAAGTGGAAGTCCAGAAGACAGTGCATGCCGTTCAGGAAGAAGTCCAGGGAGTTGACGTGGGCTTTTATCCCAATTTTCCGGAGGTTCACCTTACCCTGACGGCCAGGGGCAAGGAGCGCCCGCCTTTGGAAGAAACCCTGGACCGCTTTATTGCGGCGCTTTCCCGGGAGCTGGGTGACGTGGTGCTGGGGCCCGATGGCGCCCCCCTGGAGGAACTGGTGGGTATGCGGCTCAGGGAGCAGGGCAGGACCCTGGCGGTGGCCGAATCCTGCACCGGGGGGCTCATCTGCCACCGCATTACTAATATTTCCGGGTCCTCCGACTATTTCCTGGGCGGGGTGGTAACTTACGGCAATCAAGCCAAGATGGACCTCCTGCGGGTGCCGGGGCACACCCTGGCGGAGAAAGGCGCGGTGAGTGCCGAGACCGCCTCTGCCATGGCCCTGGGGGTGCGGGTGGCCTTTCACAGCGATTACGCCCTCTCGGTTACCGGCATTGCCGGGCCCACCGGAGGGACCCCGGAGAAGCCCGTGGGCACAGTGTTCATGGGCCTGGCCACCCCAGAGGAGGTAACGACGCGCCACCTCAAGTTTTCCGGAGACCGGGAGATGATCAAGACCCTCACGGCCCAAACCGCCTTGGATTGGCTGCGCCGGGAGCTTGTCAAGTAATGAGTGTCGTGAGTGGGGTGACTAAATCCCTGAATCGCCGAGGGTCGGTTTGGCTTGTCGAATCCCCTCTTGTTAAAAGGGGACTTCAAAACTGCTTGCGAAAAAAGTATACAAGCTTACCATCATCAAATTTTTGGGACATAATTACTAGAACATGATACGAGCCTTTCTTGCCATTGATCTGCCGGCCAGCCTGCGGTCGGTGCTGTCCTGGGCCCAGGAGGAGCTGAAGCAAAGCGGCGCTGACGTCAAGTGGGTGCCTCCGGGGAATATTCATATTACGTTGAAATTTTTCGGGAACATCACCGAGGCCCAGGTGGAGGACATCGCCCAGGCCGCCCAAAGCGTCACCGCGGCCCAGGCTCCTTTTGCGTTGATGATAACTGACGCCGGGGCCTTCCCCAGCCCCAAGAACCCCCGGGTGTTGTGGCTGGGGGTGGGGGGCGATCTCACGGTGGTTCGGGATTTTCACCGACGGCTCGAAGCGGCGTTTGCTTCCCTGGGCTTTGCCCCGGAGGACCGGCCCTTCTCGCCGCATCTAACCCTGGGCCGGGTGAAGTCCCAGACGGGTCGGCCTGAACTTACCCGCCGCCTGGTGACCCTGCCCTCGCCAGACTGCGACCCTTTTCGGGTAAGCGAGGTTATTTTATTCCGGAGCAACCTCTCCCCCCAGGGGGCCACGTATCTCCCCTTGAAAGTTATCCCCTTGGGGGGGTAAAATAGTAATAGTTTTGCCTAGAAACATTTCCCTGGGAAGGACGCCCAGCCCAAAGGTAAAAACCGCCGAGGACGGCTGTTCTACCGGTAATCATCACCATTTATCGGTCCCTTTGCGCCAGGCGCGGTTATTCTAAAGAAATGGCCACTGGCATGGGCGTCTCGTTTGGGCAAATGCTCAACCTCCTTTTCCCCCTGGCTTTGAGGTTGGGTTTCGAGACAAAGGAAATAATCGAATAATTAAAATAAAAGAGGACACTATGACCACCACCGACTCCACCGAAAGAGCCAAGGCCCTGGCCCATGCCATGGGGCAGATCGAAAAGCACTACGGCAAGGGCGCCATCATGCGCCTGGGCGAGGACGAAAAAATCCAGGTGCCCGTCATTCCCACCGGCTCCATCGGCCTTGATGTGGCCCTGGGGATCGGCGGCATCCCCCGGGGCCGGGTCGCCGAGATTTTTGGACCGGAGGCCTCGGGCAAGACCACCCTGGCCTTGCACGCCATTGCCGAGGCCCAGCACCTGGGCGGGGTGGCGGCCTTCATCGACGCCGAACATGCTCTCGACGTGATGTATGCCCGGAAGCTGGGGGTGAGGACCGAGGATCTCCTCATCAGTCAGCCCGACTCCGGCGAGCAGGCCCTGGAGATCGCTGAAATCCTGGTGCGCAGCAACGCCGTGGACATGGTGGTGGTGGATTCGGTGGCGGCCCTGGTGCCCAGAGCCGAAATCGAGGGGGACATGGGGGACGCCCAGATGGGCTCCCAGGCCCGCCTCATGAGCCAGGCCTTGCGCAAGCTCACTGCGGCCATCAACAAGAGCCGGACTTCCATGATTTTCATCAACCAGATTCGCATGAAGATCGGCCAGCTTTTCGGGAACCCTGAGACCACCACGGGCGGCAACGCCCTCAAGTTCTATGCTTCCCTGCGCATGGACATCCGCCGCCTCGCCGCCATCAAGGACTCGGACGAAATCATCGGCTACCGGACGAGGGTCAAGGTGGTGAAAAACAAGCTGGCCCCGCCCTTCCGGATGGCGGAGTTCGACATCATCTTCGGCCAGGGCATGTCCCGGGAAGGGGAAATCCTCGATATGGCCACGGAAGCCGCCCTCATCACCAAAAGCGGCGCCTGGTATAGCTATGGCAACGAACGAGTGGCCCAGGGCCGGGAAAAGGCCAAGACCTATCTTAAGGAGCATTCGGAATTCACCGCAGATTTGGAAAAGCAGCTCCGGGGTCTGCACGGCCTGTTGCCCACCCCGCCGTCGGCTCCGGAGCCGGCCCCGGAACAGGAGGCCTCATAACCATGACCAGTCGTGAAGTTCGGGACACTTTTTTACAGTATTTCGAATCCCAGGGCCATACTTCGGTCCAAAGTTCCTCCCTGGTCCCCCACGGTGACCCCAGCCTGCTCTTCACCAACTCCGGCATGGTGCAGTTCAAACGGTGTTTCCTGGGAGAGGACCAGCGCCCCTATACCCGGGCCGCCAGTTCCCAAAAATGTGTCCGGGCCGGGGGCAAGCATAACGATCTCGAAAACGTAGGATATACCGCCCGCCACCACACTTTCTTCGAGATGCTGGGAAACTTCTCCTTCGGGGACTACTTCAAGGCCGAAGCCATCGAGATGGGCTGGGAGCTTCTCACCGAGAAATACGGCCTTCCCAAGGACCGCCTCTGGGCCACGGTGTTCTATGAGGACGACGAAGCCCGCCAGCTCTGGCAGAAAATTGCCGGCGTACCGACGGAACGCATTGTGGGTCTGGGGGAAAAGGACAATTTCTGGGCCATGGGTGACACCGGCCCCTGCGGGCCCTGCTCCGAAATTATCTTTGACCAGGGTGAGGAGATGGCCTGCGGCCCGGACTGCGCCATCGGCGTGTGCGAGTGCGACCGTTATCTGGAGATCTGGAACCTGGTCTTCATGCAGTTTAACCGGAGCCAGGACGGTCAAATGACTCCGCTCCCCAAGCCCAGTATCGACACCGGCATGGGCCTCGAGCGCCTGGCCGCGGTCCTCCAGGGAGTTCAAAGCAATTTCGACACGGATCTCCTCAGGCCCATCATCGCCCGGGTGGAAGACCTGGCCGGGGTTGCCTATGGCGGGCCGGATAACGCCCAGAACGTGGCCTTCCGGGTCATCGCCGACCACGCCCGGGCCACCGCTTTTCTCATGGCCGACGGGGTGCTCCCCAGCAATGAAGGGCGGGGGTATGTGCTCCGGCGCATCATCCGCCGGGCTTTGCGCTTCGGGCGGCTCCTGGATCTGGAGACACCCTTTTTCCCCACCGTCACCGCCAAGGTGGTGGAGCTCATGGGGGACGTCTATCCCGAACTCAAGGAGGCCGAGACCCTCGGCACCCAGGTAGTGACCAACGAGGAAGAGCGCTTCGCCGACACTTTGGACCACGGCCTCAAACTCCTGGCCGATGAACTGGCGGCCCTGAAGGCCGGGGGCGGCCAGGTCCTCCCCGGCGCCGTGGCCTTCCGGCTTTATGACACCTATGGCTTCCCCCTGGACCTGGTGCAGGACGCCCTCCGGGAGGAAAACCTGCAATTGGATATACCGGGGTACGAGGAGCACATGCAGGTGCAGCGGGAAACCTCCCGGGCGGCCTGGCAGGGCGGCGAGGCCGGTGAAATCCCCCTGGTCTATCAGGAGCTCTCCGAGGAGCCCGCCACGGAATTCCTGGGATATAAAACTCTGAGCACCGATAGCACCGTGCAGTTCCTCATCAAGAGCGAAGCCCGGGTGGACCGGGCCCAGGCGGGAGATGAAGTGGAGATCGTCACCGCGGCCACCCCCTTTTATGGCGAGGCGGGGGGCCAGGTGGGCGACACGGGGCTCATCACCGGTCCCGGTTACAAGATTGAGGTGATCAACACCCAGCGCCTGCCCAATGACCTCTTTGTCCATCAGGGCAAGGTCCAGGAAGGAGAAGTGAAGGCTGGGGATGCGGCCCACCTCGAGGTGGATGGGGCCCGGCGGCAGGCCATCGCCCGGCACCACACCGCCACCCATATCCTCCAGGCGGTGCTGCAGCAGGAGCTGGGGGGCCACATTAAGCAGTCCGGGTCGATGGTGGCCCCGGAACGCTTCCGTTTCGATTTCACCCACTTTGGCACCATCACCCCGGAGGAGCTGGAGAAGATCGAGCTGGGTCTCAACGAAGCCGTGGTGGAGAACCTGCCGGTGGAGACCTCCCGTCAGTCCATGGCCCAGGCCCTGGCCAGCGGCGCCATGGCCCTGTTTGAAGAAAAGTATGGGGAAGAGGTGCGCCTGGTGGCCATCCCGGGCCTGAGCAAGGAGCTCTGCGGCGGCACCCATGTCCACCGCACCGGGGACATCGGCCTGGTAAAAATCGTCACCGAAGCCAGCATCGCCGCCGGCATGCGGCGTATCGAGGCGGTGTGCGGCCTCGAAGCCCTGCGGCTGATGCAGGAGGAGGAGCGGGAGCTCAACCGGGCGGCCGGCCTCCTTAAAGCCGGACGGGGCGAGCTGGTGGAGCGCCTCACCAGGGTAATGCAACGCACCCGGGACTTGGAAAAGCAGGTGGAAACCTTAAAAGGGCGCTTAACCACTGCCCAGGCAGGGGATCTCTTGGACCAGGTGCGCCAGGTGGACGGCGTCCCGGTTCTGGCCCTGGAGGTGGAGGCGGGGGACCCCAAGGGTCTCAGGGAATTCGCCGCCAAGCTCTCCAACCGCCTGAAGAGCGGCATCGTGGTCCTGGGGAGCCGGGCCGTCGACAAGGCCCTCCTCATCGCCTTGGTGAGCAAGGACCTGACGAAACGCTTCAACGCCGGGGAGATTATCAAAAAACTCGCGCCTCTGGTGGGCGGCTCCGGCGGCGGCCGGGCGGACATGGCCCAGGCCGGCGGCCCCGACAAGGAAAAACTCCCCGAGGCCATCCAGCAGGCCTACGACATCATAAAAAGAAAGGGCCAGGAGTAACGAGCAAAATTAAAGAGTGGGCCAGGCCAGCCCTTCTTGTCTCATGCCTTGGCTGAAAATTTTATGAACTTAGAAAAATTGTTAGCGGAGCAGCGTGATCAGATTATTACCATCGCCGAACTTCACGGTGCTAAAGAAGTTCGCGTCTTCGGTTCGGTGGCCCGAGGAGAGGCAACCCAAACCAGCGATCTAGACTTGCTGGTGGAAATGGCAGAAGACAGAAGCCTGCTTGACCTCGTTGCTATTAAGCAAGACTTGGAGGATTTCCTCGGCTGTCGGGTTCACGTAGTCACCGAAGCTGCGGTCAGCCCTTATCTCCGGGAAAAAGTCATGCGTGAGGCCATCTATTTGTGAAGAGCGATGAGGTCTTTTTACGGCATATCGGGGATGCTATTCAGAAAAATTGAATCCTATATCTCCGTAGGCCATGAGGTTTTCCTCACCACCTCCCACTGGCAGGATGCTGTAGTTCGACAATTGGAGATTATTGGAGAAGCCACCAAGCGACTTTCGGAAGACCTACGTAGCCGTCATCCCCAAATACCTTGGCGTCGTATTGCGGGCTTGCGGGATGTTTTAATTCACGATTATATGGGTGTTGATATTGAAAAAGTATGGTTGATAACTCAGCATGAATTGCCCAAACTCAAAAAAGTGATCGAGGAGATTCTGAAAGTAATATAATCTTCGTTTTTTTTCTGAATTTGATTTTTAAAGCATAAGCCTGGGTCTTGAAGCCCAGGCTCTTTTTTTCAGAAGGGAAGACAATCCTGGAGCGCCTCCAACCCTGTTTCAACAATAAACACAGGCTCCCCAGGGCAGCGCTCTCCTGATGGATAGAATGCCACTATAAAAAAAGGGATTCCGATTTTACTCTAGGCGGGTTGGGAGGGTGGAGTAGGGGAAGAGCAAAAACTTCTAAGGCCTTGGCCCTCCCCCCCCAAAAACATCACGTCAAATCCTCTCCCGTCAGGCTCTTCAGGGCTTCCAGGTATTTGGTCCGGGTGTTGGTCACTACTTCCGGGGGCAGGGGCGGCGGCGGGGGCTGCTTGTTCCAGCCTAATGATTCCAGATAATCCCTGAGGT
>CBFDAH010000033.1:0-20472 GCA_965602785.1 uncultured Syntrophobacterales bacterium | reverse complement strand
AGAGATTTGAGAATTTGGGGGAGGGCAGGGACCTGAGGTCCCTGGCCCTCCCCCCACGTACCCAATACAGCCTATGAAACGCCACTATCCAGACAGGCCCCTGGTGGGGGTGGGTGCGGTGATCTTTCGAGGGGAGGAGGTGCTTCTGGTGCGTCGAGGCCAGGAGCCGGCCAAGGGTGACTGGAGTTTGCCGGGGGGGTTGGTGGAACTGGGGGAGGGTCTGGAAGCGGCCCTGACCCGGGAAGTTTTAGAAGAAACCGGTCTAACCGTGGAGGTTTTGGGTATCAGCGCGGTCCTGGAGAGGATTTACCGGGATTCTCAAGACAAAATCCCCTATCATTATGTCCTCATCGACTTTGCCTGCCGGTACCGGGCGGGAGAAGTGCGTCCCGCCTCCGACATTACTGCGGCCCGGTTCGTCCCCTTAAGCGAGCTGCCTGCACTTAACCTGCCGCAGTTCACCGCCCAGGTCATCCAGCGGGCCTGGGAGCAGAAACGGCAGGGCTCCTTTCTGCCAATGATTTTCTAGGCTGAAACCGATTGCCGAGATATTGCCGGTACCCCCCATAAAAGGCAGGCAGACTCCTGGCGCCGCCTCCTAATTGGGTGCCAAGGTTTGTCAAACCGGCAGTTTGAGGGCCGGACTTGGCAGCCCCTTCAGTTAACCGTGATCATGTCTTTGATCTTTTTATAAGTCTTCTTTTTGATTCCCCTGACCTTCATGATGTCCTCAGGACTTTTGTATGGCCGGCCTTTGATGATGGCTTTAGCCTTCCTGGGGCCAATACCGGGGATTTTCTGCAGTTCCTTCTGAGTGGCGGTGTTGAGGTTTACCCGCGAGCCCGTCTCTCGCTTGGATTCAGCGCCTGCCTTTTTTTCGGCCGCGGCGGGAGCAGCCCCAGTAGTGAGGGATGATTTCAGCGACCCGATGTTTTTAGTGGATAAGCCGGCTTTACTGAGCTCCTCCAGTGACTTGTAAGGTCGGTTAGCGATGATTTTTTTGGCCGTGGCCCGTTTCACACCCTTGACTGCTTCAAGTTCCTTCTGACTGGCCGTATTGATGTTCACCAAGTTTTTTTGCCTAGAAGCAGCGAAAGCGGTTCCCTGGGCGATGATCACGGTTAATGCCACGACGGCCCCCACCAGCACCAGCCGCCACCTCGAGTGCAGCAAGTTGTCATTGCCGGGACTCATGAATGTCCTCCTGTTATAAGGATTTCCCCAGGGAAAACCGTGTAGGTGCGGCTTGCTATTCTAGACAACTTTACGGCAGCTGCCGGCAAAAGTGATCCATCCCTATTAACGACCGGGTACTATGGGCAGTTCGGCCAGGGCCTTTTTCAAGACCTCTTCGGGATATTCGAAGTCTAACAGTTTCCCTTCCAGGTAAGCGTCATAGGCGGCCAGGTCGAAGTGGCCGTGACCGGAGTAATTAAAGACGATGCACTTGGCTTCCTTGGTCTCCCGGCAGCGGATGGCTTCGTCCACTGCGGCTTTGATGGCGTGGGCGGTCTCCGGGGCCGGCACTATGCCCTCGGTTTGGGCGAAGAGGCGGGCCGCGTCGAACACCGGGTTCTGGGCGTAAGCCTGGGCTTCGATGATCTTTTCGTGCACCAGGAGACACAGGAGGGGGGCGTCCCCGTGGTAGCGCAGGCCTCCGGCGTGGATGCCCGGCGGCACAAAAGAGTGCCCCAGGGTGTACATCATGATGAGGGGGGTCAACCCGACGCTATCGCCGAAGTCATAGGTATAAGATCCTTTGGTGAGCGTGGGGCAGGCCGTGGGCTCCACTCCGATCAAGCGTATTTCTTTGCCTTGCAGTTTGTCGGGTACAAAGGGGAAGGCAAAGCCGGCGAAGTTGCTGCCGCCGCCCACGCAACCGATGAGGACGTCGGGCTCCTCCCCGGCCAGGGCCAGTTGCTTTTTGGTTTCCAGCCCCACGATGGTCTGGTGCAGAAGCACGTGGTTCAAGACGCTTCCCAGAGAGTAATTAGTGTCCTCGTGGGTGGCGGCGTCCTCCACCGCTTCGGAGATGGCCATGCCGAGACTTCCGGTGGTTTCCGGGTCTTTGGCTAAAATTTTCCGGCCGGCGTTGGTTAAATCGGTGGGCGAGGGGTAGACATCTGCACCCCAGATATGCATGAGCGACCGCCGGTAGGGCTTCTGGAAGTAGCTCACCTTGACCATGTAAACGGTGCACTCGAGGTCAAAGAAGTTGCAGGCGAGAGCCAGGGCGCTCCCCCACTGGCCGGCCCCGGTCTCCGTGGCCAGCCGCTTGATGCCTTCCATTTTATTGTAATAAGCCTGGGCCACCGCGGTGTTGGGTTTGTGGCTGCCCGCCGGGCTTACGGATTCGTCCTTATAGTAGATGCGGGCCGGGGTTTTTAGGGCCTCCTCCAGGCGCCGGGCCCGGTGGAGGGGTGTCGGCCGCCACAGTTGATAGATGCGCAGGATCTCGTCCGGGATGGGGATAAGGGGATCCTGGCTCATCTCCTGCTGGATCAGGCCCATGGGAAAGATGGGGGCCAGGTCCTGGGGACCCACCGGTTGGCCCGTGGCGGGATGCAAATACGGCGGCAGGGGCCGGGGCAGATCAGGCTGGATGTTGTACCACTCCTGGGGGATATCGGTTTCACTGAGGACAATCTTGTAAGCATCCATGAGAATGGCAGGCTCCTTTGGGTTCCATGAGTTGCGTTGTTATATGCAGGTGCAGGGGGGGGCTGTCAAGTCAAAAAAACCCCATGAACTCACGCGCCCCGGCCCTTTTACCTCACTGGAAAAATTCAAGTTTTCCTTTGAAAAACCGATGGAACATTAGAACCGGCCCCTTGTTACGGGAAAATTTTGTGTTGTCTGGGGCGGGGCCGACAGGTTTTTTAGGGTAAAGACCTCTTCAGAGCAGACAAGGACGTTTTGAGATGAGTCCATAATCCGCAATTCTCAGGGAAGAGCTTTCACTTGGATGAGACTTGGGCACCGCGCGCCCAACCCCCTTCTTGTGGTTCTGAGGGCATTGTAAAAGGCTCAGAAAAGCAGGAAGAGGAGGGGGAATTCTTGCCGCGGTCTCAGCATGTTTGAAAACCATGGTTAGGGTGAAAGATCCAGATGAACATCGGCAGCAACCGGAGGTGCCGGCGCGTAAGGTTCCGGGTGGACTCCGGGAAGAAGAAGTCTGCCAAATCTTCAACCTCAAAGAAAATTTAGATTACAGTGACATTTTGATCAAGTATGCCAATAAGTACCTTAAGTTGGGCTGGGACCTGGTGGCGGTGAATTCCCTGGGGGAGGCCGACCTGGAGTTGGATTTCCGGGAGGACGAGGAAATCTGGTCCCCCAAGGTCACGGCGTTTGGGCTGGAGGGAGTCCAGATCAACCTGGGGGTGCGCACCGGGAGCCCTTCCCGACTGCTGGTCCTGGAGGTACACCGGACTGAAAGCCAATCGCCTTTCAACCAGCGAGGGGAATGGGGGTCCGGATGCGTGGCCGAGGTGGGCACCGACCGGGAGCAGCATTACTATGTGGTTCCCCGGGGTTGGCAGCCGCCCACTTCTTATTTCCTGGAGTCTTTCCAGATCATGATTTTCGGGGAGGAGGGCGTGGTGTTGGCTCCCCCGTCCCTGGAGCCCAAGGCCCAGGCCACCCTCCGGTGGCTGCGGCCGCCCTGGGAAAACCCGCCAACCCGCCCCAATCCGGCCCTGTGCAAGTTTTTGCAGGAAAGCGTTCCTGCCCTGCAAGAGTCTTTCCAGCCCAAAGTTCCCCAGGTGCTCACCTGGGCCGAGGTGTATCCCCGTATCACCAGTTACCCCTCGATTATGCAGGCGCTTTTGGCCCCGGCGCCCACGCCGGAGGATTACTACCAGAGTCTCATGACCGCAGCTCGAGGGGTGGGGCTGAAGGACTCCCAGGTGCTCCTGGGGCTCTTGTGGCATGCGCCTCTGGGGGATGTAGGTCACCTGCCCCAGCGCTGGGATTACTTTCAGCGGCTGGTGCGGCAGAGCGCCACCGAGCAACCGGAGGGCCTGCTGCCGAAGCGGCCCCAATCCAAGGCTAAAAGTCTGCCTCCGACTTCCTCGCCTACGGGTGATAACGGCGCGGCTCCAGGGGAGGGATTTTTCGGCGCCTCCGGTGAGGAGACGCTCCCCGGCGCCGGTTTTCCCAGTCTCTCTCCTGCGCCTGCTGCGCCTCCGGCCGGCACCGGGCAGTGCCATAATGGGAACCGCCGGGCCAACGGCGCCCACCGCGCCGGCAGTCAGGAGGAAGGAGAGGAGATCTACGAGCGCTGGGCCGAGCTTTTTCGTCTCAATGGGGACAACCTGGTGGTGGACCGCCGCCGTTACGAGGCCATGATCTATGAGCTGGGAAAACTGGGGGCCTGGCAGGAATTCTTCAAACGCCAGCAACGGGAAAACCGGCATCTGCGAACCAAGATCGAAACCCAGTGGGAAAAGGAGCTGGAATTTTTTCGGCAACTCAGCTTCAAGAGAGATAAGAAAGGTTGGCGAAAATGATCACGAAAAGTCCAACTGGTGAGGAAATGAGACCAGATATGCCTCTGCCTCTCACCCTGGAGATTTCCCAGGGAAGGGGAGAATCCCAGCAGTTCCCGGTAATGGTCAGGAGCCTGTCGGCTCGAGGGGTGATTCTGGCCACCTACCTGGCCCCCGAGGATCTTAACCTGGACGGCTCTGCAGGCAGGGACTCCATTATTCACCTGCCGTCCGGGGAGATCACCGAGATCCGGGGAAGCCTCCTGTGGGCTCGCCCCCGGGATGAGGACGGCCCTGAGGTGGATTTCGGATTGGAACTGGACAATTCCACCCTGAAGGTGCGGCGGGCCCTGGAAGAGCAACTAATGGCCTATCCTGAGGATCTCAAAAACCTGTGGGATCACTGGGACGCGGTCCATGAAGAGCATGAGTTGTTCAGCTCCGGCCAGTCAGTCTCTCAAGAGAGCCCGAAAGCCTTACAGCCGGAACCGACAGTGAGCCGGTCCGAACTAGAGTCGCCCCAGGCCCCGCAAGCTGCCCCACCGTCCGACAACACCATCTACTGGGTGGGTTTCGGCGCCGTGCTGGCAGGATTGTCCGTTTATTTTTTGGCGCCGGAATCCTACCGCTTGTTCGGCGTCATTCTGGCGGCATATGGCAGTTTAACCATCGCCGGCAAGGGTATGTGGTCTTTATTGAAAAACCAAACCAAACTCCCGATGTAAACTCGAATCAGGTATGACACAAACCCACAGGAGATGAGGATGCAAACCGTGATAAACAAGAAACTCTGGAGTATCGGCGGCGGCAAGGGAGGCATCGGCAAGAGCATCTTCACTCTGGGGTTGGGTATCTCTCTGGCACGCATGGGACACAAGATCATCGTGGTGGACGCCGACCTGGGCGGGGCCAACCTCCATACCCTCATGGGGGTGCGCTTTCCTCCCCACTCTCTGGAGGACTTTTTGCTGAAGCGGGTTGAACACCTGGAGGATGTTATCATCGAAACCGGGGTGAAAGGCATCGGTCTCATCTGCGGCGCTGACGACATCCTGGGGGCGGCCAACCCCACGTATTCTCAAAAGGTGCGCATCTTGAGCCAGATAGAAGAGCTGCCGGCAGACTTTGTGCTGCTGGACCTCGGCGCCGGCACCTCCTTTAATACCCTGGATTTCTTTAACTATTCTCCTGGGAAGATCTCTGTTCTCACCAGCCAGGCCACCTCTTTGCAAAACGGTTACGGTTTCATCAAGAGCGCGCTCTATCGGCAAATCTCCCGGGAGTTCGCCAAGCACGAGGAGGTTATAGACCTGTTGTGGCAGACCGACGTTAAAGACCCGGACATGGAGGTCACCTCGATAAAGGACATCCTTACACGCCTGGGGGCCTCTGATCCCGAGCTCCAAGCCCGCCTGGAGCAGCTTCTGGAGGACTACAATCTCTTCCTGGTGGTGAACAAGGTGAAGGGCGACCGGGACACGCTGTCGGGACTGATCATTCGGGAGGTAACCTCCTCGTTCCTGGGCCTCCAGCCCCAGATTCTGGGCCACATTTCCCACGACCTGGCCGTGGAGGCGGCCGTGAACCTGATGATTCCCTTTCCCCTGGATAAAGACGAGAGTAAACCGGCTCAGGATTTGCGGACCATCGCCAAAAAAGTAGTGGAGCTCTCCTGTTTCCCGGTTGAGGGCCAGCAGGCCGCCGTCCAACCGGGGCCGGAAGAGCAGCGGGACAAGATATGGTCTAGTTTCTGGGAGCGGGTCCCGGCGTAAAGACGCCGGGTAGGGACCCGGTCGGTGAGGGCAAGACAAGCCTGAGCTGAAGGGGAAATCAACCGGCAGACGCAAGGGGACGGGAGAATGGCCTGAAACAAACCCAGCTTCTCCCCTCCCCTTTTTTGTTTTCACCAAGTTGTCCAGGTGAGAAGAGGCATGACCTAGATGCTGCCAAGCACGCCTGCATTCCTGGAGGGGATTAACCTGTTGGGGGGAGAGGAAGAGCTGGCCCCCTTGCCGCTTGGCCACCTGGCTCCAGGATCGACCCTGCCCTTTCACGTCTTTGTCGCCGATGGCATCTCACCGGGGGGCTTTGTCCTGGCCTATCGTCAGGGTCAGGTCTGCCCGGCGGAGACCGGGGAAGGTGGTTGGGGCTACTTTGCCATGTCCGAGGCGGGGGAGGTGCTGGACTACCTCCTATCCCGGGTAGAGGAAACGCAGGACGGAGGGGAACAGGATACTCTAGACCCTCTGAGACTCTTGGCCGATACCTTACTGATCTTTACCCAATATTTCTATTGCCATGAGGCGAGCCGCACCGTGGTGGGGCTGGCCTCAGGCCGGGGACTTATCACCCGCCTGGACCGGTGTCTGGGTGGCGGCGGGCCCGCCCTGGAAACTGTGGGAAGGCTCCGGCGACACGATTCCGGTCTCTTCAGCCACTGCCTGAATGTCTGCCTCCTGGCCCTGGCCTTTCTCCAGCACCTGTCCTGGGATGAAGCAGGGCGGGAAACCTTTGCTTTGGGGGCCCTGCTCCACGACCTGGGGAGGATGCCCCGGGCCCGGACGACCTTCTATCAAACCCCCCTGACCGATGAGGACTGGGAGGATATTAGGGCTCATCCCCACCGAGGCGCGGCCTTGCTGGAATCTCTCCAGCCCCTGCCGGAGGACGTCTTGAACATGGTGCGGCAGCACCATGAAAGCACGGACGGTTCCGGATATCCTCAGGGCCTCAGAGGCGACGCCATCCACTCCTGGGCCCGTATCTTGAAAATCCTGGACAGCTTCGAGGCCCTCACCTCATTCCGCCCCTGGCGGCCCCCCATCAATGAACGGCAGGTCTTCCGCATCATGACCTCGGCCTGGAGCGCCCAGGGCGGTTATGACCAGGAATATCGCGGGCATTTTCTGACATTTTTTGGCGGGAAGTGAGGGCCAGGCAGGCCACGCTGAAGCCACAAACCGAGCCGATGACCAGGATGTGTCTGGGCCGCAAGGCTCGGACCACCCCGTACTAGAGGAACCCGAAGCCCCGGTTGAGGTTCTGGCGGTTTTCGCGGTGGCCGCAGGGCTTGGCAAACTTCATCTTCGAGGCGTAAAGACTGCCTCGGCTTCTGCCGCCGTCGTTGACACGGGGGGCGGCCTCTGCTAAAGAGGGGCCAGGAAGCGACCCCTCAAAGGAGAAGGCTCTATGCCCGTGAGCTATTCGGAAAGGCTGCACTATACGGAAATCCTGGAGCACCTCAAAACCTGCTTCCCTTTTCCCGTCTCCAACCCAATTATGGACGGCTATTTTGTCCACACCCTGTCCCGCTTCCTGGACCGGGTGGACGATTTAAAGTCCGCGGTGCCCATCCTGGGGCACGGCCTTAGGGGCCACTACAATCAGGCTCAGGGGATGGGCTTTCCCGAGGAGCTAAGCTCGGTGGAGGAGGTCACCAGCGACATTGTGGACTACTGCCGGGGCCTGCCCATCTGGGGCCACCCCAACTCCCAGGTGAATGTCATTCCCCCGGCCTCCATCCCCGCCATCACCGCCATGATGGCGGCGGCACTCTATAATCCCAACATCATCTGGGACGAATACAGCGCCCGGTTCGCCGAGGCCGAGATTCAGGCAGTGGCCATGCTCTCGGACCTCATCGGTTATGACCCTCGGCGCTCCGGCGGGATATTTACGTTCAGCGGCACCGGCACCATTCTCTATGGTGTGAAACTCGGGATTGAGAAGTATCTGGGGGGCCGGGGCATGGAGGAAGGGGTGCGGGAGGACCTGAAGGTGGTGTCCTCCGCTTCTGCCCATTACGCCCGCTTAAACGTCAGCGGCTGGCTGGGGCTGGGGATGAAGAATCTGGTGACCATCCCCAGCACCCGGGACAATGAAATGTCCTTGACCGACCTCGAGGACTATCTGCGTGAGGCTTATGCCGCGGGGGAGAAGGTGGCGGTTATCATCGCCACTCTGGGGACCACCGACGCCTTCGGTATCGACGACCTGGCGGCCATAGTGCGCCTGCGGGATGAGCTGGCCCAGGAGTACAATGTCTCCCGCCCTCCCCACATCCACGCCGATGCGGTCATCGGCTGGATCTGGTCAGTGTTTCGGGACTATGACTTCGAGGCCAACCCCTTGGGGTTTCACGCCCGGACCCTGAGGTCCCTCCAGGATTCCCTCAAACGCCTGGGCCACCTGGGGCTGGCCGATTCTCTAGGGGTGGATTTTCATAAAACCGGCTACGCCCCCTATATTTCCAGCGCCTTCCTGGCCAAAGAGCGGGATGACCTGACGCCGCTCTCCCGGCACCCCGAGGAGATGCCCTACCTCTATCATTTTGGCCAGTATCACCCCGGCATCTACACCCTGGAGTGCTCCCGGGCCGGGAGCGGCGCCCTAGCGGCCCTGGCCAACATGCGCCTGTTCGGCAAGCAGGGGTTCCGGGTGCTGATCGGCCACGTGGTGGAGATGGCGACCATGCTCCGGGAGCGTCTGGAGGCCTACCCTTTCATCGAGGTGCTGAACGACTTCAATTACGGGCCGGTGACCCTGTTTCGGGTATATCCTGAACGGATGACGGCCAAGGAGGCCTTCCAGCGGGAGGTCAGCGACCCCGCTTACCGGGAGGAGCTGGTAACCCATAACGAATACAACCGGCGCATCTTCCAGATGGTGCACGACCGGGCCATGCAGGGGGAGGGGGTGCTGCTGTCCTGGACCACCGCCTACCGCCACGCCGATTATGAGGGAGAGGAGGGGCCGCCCATTGCGGCACTCAAATCCTTTATTCTGAGTCCCTGGACGGACCTGGCTGCAGTGGATATGGTAGCCCGCCAGGTGGTGGAGGCCAGGGAGCAGATGGGGAAGGAGGATTATTGAGGTAGGGGAGGGGCCGTTGCGGCCCCCTGCCTCCTCCTCCGACCCCTTATACCAAGTTGCCGTTAAAAAGGTAAGTTCATCAAGAGAAATGTAGGGGCGCAATTTATTGCGTCCTTTTAGGGCTTGATGAATCAAGCCCCTACAGCTAAATAACTTTATGAACGCAGATTGGTATTACACCAATCGGTAGCACGGGCTTCCGGCCCAGGCCAGCCCAAATAAGACGCCTGGGATACCGGCATAATTCTGTTTGAGGTGGAGAGGATTGTTTGCGGGTAAAGCGGAGTAACGTGGTTCCCCCCGGAGCGGATCTCCCTCCATCAGAAAGATTTGTTGAGAGCGCTATCTCCTTGACAACAGTCATGCGGTTGGCTAAGGTGGGGCCAATCTGGGGGTGGACCCCAGTCGTAAGTAGCGATTTCTGGTAGCAATCAGCCACGAAGGCAAGGGCGCTCGAAGGCGCCGCCATTCGTGGTTTTTTTTATAAGACGGAGGTAAATGATGACTATCCAGAGAAGATCAGCGAGAGGGTTTTTCCTGGCCCTGGCGGTCCTGATGGTGGGTTTCTGTCTAGTGGCGCCCGCCCTGGCCCACTTTCACACCTACTGGCCCCAGGTGGAAGGCTGCTACGGTAAGCCGGGGGAGGCGGTAACCTGGAAGTACTTCTGGGGGCACCCCTTTGAGATGATCGTTTATGATGCTTTTGCTCCCAAGTTTTTCGTGGTCACTCCCCAGGGGAAGAAGGATAAGGTGACCATGAAGGAGATTACCATCCAGGACCAGGCCAGCGGCAAGGCCCGCAAAGCCTTTGAGGTGGAATACAAGCCCGCCGGGCCGGGGGACTATTACCTCTGCCTGGAGGGTCCCCCGTATTTTATCCCCGAAGAAAAAATGTTCTGGCAGGATTTTGTGAAGGAACCCTGGCACGTCATGGCCGAAAAGGGCTGGGACCGGACCGTGGGCCTGCCCATAGAGATCATCCCCCTCACCCGACCCTACGGCTGGCCCGCAGGCTCAGTCTTCAAAGGCAAGGCCGTGGCCAAGAAAAGGGCCCTGACGAGAACCACGGTGGAGATTGAAAAGTTTAACGGCTTTTACGTCCCCCAGGACAAGTTACCCAAGGATCGTCTGGGGGAGGAGAACGCTCCCCTCATCACCCGGACCACCAAGACAGACCGTCAGGGTTACTTCGTCTGCACCCTGGACAGCCCCGGCTGGTGGATCCTCTCGGTGTCGGCGCCGGGGGGCAAAAAGGTCCACGAACGCAAGACCTATCCGCTGGAGATGCGAGGGTACCTCTGGGTTTATGTAGAACCGGCCCCAGCACCCCTGACGCCGCCCGGGAAGTGAGTCTGGTGCCGGCATAAGTTGAGGGGAGGGCCGGGGGAGCGCGGCTCCCCCGCCCTCCCCTCAAACTCCCCTCCCATCCCCCTTTAGGGGGCCGGGAAAGGCGGGGCTAACGCCCCTGATTTCCCGGCCATTGAAAACCCCAGAAGGGGTTGGGGGAGGGGGCGCGGGGCAGGGCAGGGACCTCAGGTCCCTGGCCCTCCCCCCATAGAACCTACCCCAAAAGATACGGCACCGTGTCCTCGGCCGTCTCAATTTCACCCTCTCGCCAGGCCAGGAGGTAGATGGGCTCAGGCCCCGGGTTTTGGAGGGCATGGGCTACGCCGGGAGGGATGCGGATCAGGAGGCGGTGGCCCGTCACCAGGCGTTCCCGGAGGTCTCCGGGATTCGGCTCCCACATAAAGAATCCGGTGCCATGGAAGGGATAGAGCCACTCCCAGCGGTCCGGGTGGAGGTGGTTGCCCCGCACCTCGCCAGGGGCAATGGACACGAGGTGAAAGGCGCCGGGGAGAGACTGGGGGTCATCTACCCGACCCTTCAGGGGATAGAAGCTGAACCCCCGGGAATCTTCCCAGATCTCGGTCAGGAGGTCGATGAATTCTACGTCGGCCTTAGTCATCTGTAGTCCTTTTTTCCAGGCTCCCTCAAGTTACCTTTTCTCAAACTCCCCCCAGGTGGAGAGAGTATAAGTCATAAGAAATCAAGGAGATATCTAAGATAAGCTCAACACGCTACCCTAGGTGCATCGGATGTGGAGCTTGAAATTTTCCGTTGTTCTGGTAGAGTTGTGTCGCCTGCCCGCCCGTGGTCAGGAGGAGTCGCCATGTTCGCGGTCAACGACTTGGTGCTGGTACATTTCGACCGCCAGCCTGCCTTCTATGCTCGCGTAAACGATATCACCCCGGATGTCAAGAGGGGGTGGCATCAGGTGGAACTCCTGGTCCTGTCCCCGCCCTCCCAGACGATGGTGTGGATTCTGGACGACCATCATTTAGGGGGGGAGGAGTTCACCATGGGAGGGCGGCCGGTGCAGCTTGAGTTTGTGCCCCCCAAGCCCAGCCCGGAACCTGAGGCGCCCGAGCCCTCCGGCAAGGGCAGGGTCATCCAAATGGTGCGCAAGCCCTAGCAGGAAAAATCCCAGGACAGGCCCCCCAAAAGGCTCCTGGGTCCCCTCTGGGAAAAGCCTGCTGCGGCTTCATCCCCCCGTCCTAAAGGGTGGCGTAAATAGCATCGTTTGATTTTCTAGTGCAAATCTGTCTTGGAGTATTACAATAAGTAAATATATTTTTTGATAGTTTCCGGTTTTGTTCATGCACCTTCTGTTGGTTCAGCCCACCACCAAATATCCTGACCACCGCCCCTTGAGGAGTCGTACGCGCTGGCTGGTAGGCATCACCCTTCCCTATCTGGCAGGCCTTACCCCCAAGGACGTCCAGGTGGAGCTGGTGGACGATCGCCTCTCCCCCATTCCCTTCGACCGCCCCTATGATCTCGTAGGCATTACCTGTACCTGCGCCACCTCCCCCCGGGCTTACGAAATCGCCGAGGAGTTCCGTCGGCGGGGTGTGCCGGTGGTCATGGGAGGCTTCCACGTGAGTCTGCACCCCGAGGAGGCCTTGCAGCACTGCGACGCCGTGGTGGTAGGCGAGGCGGAATCGGTGTGGGGTGAACTGCTGGAGGACGCCCGACATCGGCGCCTGAAGCCCCGCTACCAAGCTGACGACTTTCACGACTTAAAGGGGCTCCCCCGCCCCCGCCTCGAACTGGTGGACTACCGGCGTTACCGGGTGAAGATCGTTCCCACCCAAACCTCCCGGGGCTGCCCCTACCACTGTGCTTTTTGCGAGGTCCCCATCGTCTATGGGCATACCTACCGGCGCCGGCCGCTAGGGGAGGTAATTGAAGAGATCAAGGCCAACGTCCGGGTGACGGGCCTTAAAAACCTCTATTTCATCGATGATAACCTGACGGGCCACCGGGACTATGCCCGGGACCTCTTCCGGGCTTTGATACCCCTGAATCTCCGTTGGAGTTGTCTCTGGACTATCAACACTTCCCGGGACGAGGAACTCCTGGACCTGGCCAAGCAATCCGGTTGCCACCACGTGAACATCGGTATCGAAAACGTCTGTCCGGAGTCCATTACATCCATTGCTAAAAGGCAAAACCCCGTGAAGGAATACGAGGAGCTTCTGGCACGTTTGCGGGAGCGGGGCATCTTCTATTCCCTGAACTTCATGTTCGGCCTGGACGGAGACACGCCGGAGCTTTTCGAGGAAACCCTGGCCTTCCTGGAACGGATCAAGGCTCCCATGGCCTTCTTCAATGTGGCCACCCCCCGCCAGGGCACGCCCATGTGGGAGCAGCTGCAAGCCGAGGGCCGCATGCATAATCCCGAGGCCGAACGCTACCTCGGCATGATCTGCAATTTCTTCCCCCGGCACATGACCCCGGAGGAATGCGAAAAGGGAGTGTGGCGCTGCTTCGAGAAGTTTTACTCCTTACGCTCCATTATCCGCCGCCTGCTGATGCCGCCCAACGGCTATATTTTCCAAGGGCTGCCCAGCAACCTCTTTTTTCACTGGGCTGCCAAGCGCCGCCTCGACCCGGTAGATTTTTATTAACATTTCCAAGGCCCTTGGCTTCGCAAAGTTCATAACTAATTTGAGATTGTTGCGAAAGTATCTTGGGGGGCGGGCCGGGAAACCATGGGCCCTGTGGCACAGGCGTCTCGCCTGTGTTTCCCTCCCGTCAAACTCCCCTTAAGCTTTGGGGAAATCGAGGCCTAAGGCCTCGATTTTTTCTAAATATGCAAGGGGTTGGGGGAGAGGGTTTGGGAGAGGGGGCCGGGGTCCGCGACCCCTGGCCCCCGCTCCCAAAAGACTTTTTCCACCTATCTCAAGTTACGCGTTCACTCTGAGAGGGAGTTGGCGGTGGTCTCAGCCGGCTCGTCCCTCGTCGAACGCCCTTACCCATTCGAGATAGCGGCCGGCAATATCCTCCACGGCCTCTTGGCGGGTGGCCTTGCCGTCCCTAAGCGCCACCAGCGGGTCCCAGAATGAGGTGCGGCCCACCGCGAAGCCGATGAAGCCCGGCACGTCGGCCGCGATTTTCAGCCACTCGACGACCTTCTGAGCGTTGGAGCCCCGGCCCAGAATAATGCAGCCCACATTGTCGCGGCCATCGCGGCGCGCCACCTCGGCGATCTTGACACAGTCCTCGCGGTGGTCCAGTCCCTCGATCTTCCAAACATCCGGCTCGACGCCCGCGTTCTGCAGCTCCTTGATGGTGCCCATCATGAGCGACGGACGCAGGTCCAGGTCGTAGAGAGTCTGGTCATTCTCGAGGCGGTCCATCTGCTCGGGCGTCGCCGGCACCAGCAACTCGAACATGAAATAGATGCCGCGCTGGTGCAGGTACTCCGAGAGCTTTTTTAGGCGCTCGGCCTGGCGCCGGTTGAGAGCCTGGTCATCCTCCGGGTTGTAGCGCACCAGGACTTTCAAGAACGTGGGCTTGAACTCTTCGATGTGTGCCGTATACTGGTCGCCGTATTCGAACTGGAACTCGGCCTGGCCGCTCTTCTCGGCGGGTAGGCAGGTGATGTGGCCGTTCTGGTATGCCTCGCGCAGGATGGCGGCGCCGAACTGCTCGTCCACCAGAATACCGCCGCGCTCTGGGGACAACCCTTTGGTCAGGGCGAGCTTGAACGCGTCGTAAATTACCTCTTTGGTTCTGGCGATTTTGTCGGTCTGCTCCTGGGTCAGGGCCCCGGTCCAGCCGTAGAGACCTTTCTCAAAGGAACTGCGATGATCAAAGGGCAAGATATACAGCGGCTTGTTGTATCCTAGGGTCATGCTTTTCCCTCCCAGGTCGGTGTTCACCTGGAGCACGGCAACACCTCGGCAAGGCGTTGTCTGGTCAGAAAACTACTGGCTTCCACCTTTTAAACGGCGATAGCGCCGGATGAGGGCGTTGGTGGAGCTGTCGTGCTTGAGCTCGGGCTCGGTGGCGCTCTCAAGCTCGGGGATGATTCGCTTGGCCAACACTTTGCCCAGCTCCACGCCCCACTGGTCAAATGAATCAATGTCCCACACCGCACCCTGGGTGAAGACGTTTTGTTCGTAGAGGGCCACCAGGCTACCCAAAGTCTTGGGCGTCAAGCGCTCCGCGAAAATGACATTGGTGGGCCGGTTGCCTTCCGTGACCCGAAACGGCGTCTGGAACGCCGGGGAACCCTCGGCCGTAAGCTCATCGGCCGTTTTGCCGAAGCCCAGCGCCTCGGCCTGGGCCAAAAGGTTGGCCATGAGCAGGTCGTGGTGGTGGGCCAGGGGGCTCAGGGGTTGGCAAAAGCCGATGAGGTCGCAGGGGATCAGCTTGGTGCCCTGATGGATCAGCTGGTAAAAGGAGTGCTGTCCGTCGGTGCCGGGCTCGCCCCAGATGATGGGGCCGGTCTCGTAGGTCACCCGGCGGGCCTCCAGGTCCACGTGCTTGCCGTTGCTCTCCATCTGCAACTGCTGTAGATAGGCCGGGAAGCGGGCCAGGTGGGCGGCGTACGGCATGATGCCCACCGTTTGTGCGCCGAAAAAGTTGTTGTACCACACCGTCAAGAGGCCCATGAGCGCGGGGAGGTTTTTCTCCAGGGGAGCGGTGCGGAAGTGTTCGTCCATGGCATGGAAGCCGGCCAGCATGTCGTGGAAGTTCTCCGGCCCCACCGCGAGCATGGTGGACAGCCCAATGGCCGAGTCCATGGAGTAGCGACCGCCCACCCAGTCCCAGAAGCCAAACATGTTGGCGGTATCGATGCCGAATTTTTCAACCTCAGCGGCGTTGGTGGATACCGCCACAAAGTGCTTGGCCACGGCGCTGTCGCTGCCCAGCGCCTCGACCACCCATTGACGGGCGGTCTGGGCATTGGTCATCGTCTCCAGCGTCGTGAAGGTCTTGGAGGAGACAATGAAGAGGGTCTCGCTGGCGTCCAGGCCCCGGGTGGCTTCCGTGAAATCGGTGCCATCCACATTGGCGACGAAGTGGAAGGTCATGGCGCGGTCGCTGTAAGGGCGGAGCGCCAGATAAGCCATCTCCGGCCCCAGGTAGGAGCCGCCGATGCCGATATTGATGACATTTTTGATGCGCTTGCCGGTGTGTCCTTGCCACTGACCGCTGCGTACCCGGTTGGCAAAGTCGGCCATCTTGTCCAGCACTGCGTGGACGTCCGGCACCACGTCGCGGCCGTCCACATTGATGGACATGCCCTTCGGGGCGCGCAAAGCCACGTGCAGTACGGCGCGCTTTTCGGTGATGTTAATCTTTTCACCCCGGAACATGGCGTCCCGTCGGGCCTCCACGCCCCGTTCTTTGGCGAGCTGGACCAAAAGGTCAATGGTCTTGGCGGTGATGCGATTCTTGGAGTAATCCAGGAACAGGCCGGCGCCTTTGGCGGTAAATTTTTCGCCGCGGCCAGGATCATCGGCAAAGAGCTGCCGCAGGTGCGCGTCCTTGATCTCTTCGTAATGCGCCTGAAGCGCACGCCAGGCCTGCGTTTCTGTGGGCCGTAAAGTATCCGTCATGGGTATTTCCTTCCTTATAATTATTTCAAGCCCTTGCTCTTCGCCTCAATCGCACTCATAAGCTCCTGCCACGACTCGTCAAACGACTTGGCTCCTTCCTCTTGCAGATCCGCGGCCAGCTTGACGGCATCCACCCCCGCCTTGGCAAACTCCGCCACCACCTGGTCGGCATCGCCGCCATCGCGCGGCATGGCGCCGCTCATCTGTCCGTGGTCGCCGAAGGCCAAGAGGGTCTTCTCGGGCATGGTGTTCACCGTATTGGGGGCGGCCAGGGCGCTGATGTAGAGTACATCGGAGGCCTCGGGGTCCTTGGTGCCCGTGCTGGCAAAAAGGAGACGCTGGGGGCGGGCGCCCAGATTTTCCAGCCGCTGCCAGCGATCGGATTCCAACACGTCACGGAAGGCTTTGTAAGCCTGCAGGCCGATGGCGATGCCCAGCTTGTTGCGCAGATTGGCCGGCGCCTTGTCCATGGTTGCCTTATCCCAACGGCTGATAAACAGCGACGCCACCGAATGCACATCCAGGCTCAGGCCGGCCGCCAGGCGGCGCTCCAGGCCGAGCATGTAGGCTTCCGCGGCGGCCAGGTAGTGGTCCCGGGAAAAGAGCAGCGTCACGTTGACCGATACCCCGGAGGAGATGGCTTCCTCGATGGCCGCGGCGCCTTCTTTGGTGCCGGGAATCTTGATGAACAAGTTGGGACGCTTGGCCTTCTTGTGAAGCAGCTTGGCCTCGGCCACGGTGCTTTTGGCATCGTAGGCCAACAGCGGCGATACCTCCAGCGAGACCCAGCCGTCGACGCCGGTGGTGCGCTTGTGAATGGGTGCAAAGATATCCGCGGCCTGGGTCAAATCTTCCAAGGCCAACTCGAAAAACAGGGCCTCCCCCGAGTGACCGCAGCGGACCAGACGGCGAATCTCTTCGTCGTAAGCCGAGCTTTTGGTAATGGCATGATCGAAGATGGTGGGGTTGGAGGTCAAGCCGGTGACCGACAGCTCGTCAATATAACGCTTCAGCGTGCCGCTGGTGAGTAACTCGCGGGTGATGTTGTCGAGCCAGAGACTTTGTCCCAGATCGTGAAGTTGCTTGGTCGCTTTCATAGTTTTTTCTCCCGGAATTTATTCCTTCAGGAACGCCGCCAGATCGTAGTTAAGCAGGTCGCCGATACGATCTACCTGAATGTCGGCGGCCGGATAGCGGGCCAGGATCTCGGGGTCGTTGGCGTAGTGACCCTGCTTCACAAACACAGTGGTCACGCGTTTTCCCCAGAACTGCTTGATGGCCGCCAGGAGGCGCAGCTTGTCGTCCACCATCACGTAATGATTGGCAGGATAGAGCTTCTCCACGTCTTCCAGCATGGTCTCCTTGTGGATATAAATGAGCACATGGCCCTGGAAGGCATCCCACAGCCCCGACCGCTCTATCTTGCGGGGTTGGAAGACCGCGTCGCCGTCCGACAAGATTACTGCCGGTCCCCAGCGACGCACGTGTTCGACGACGTCCACCGAATCGGGGTAGAGGCGCTGGGCAAACGGATAGTCCACCAGCCAGATGGACATCTTCAGCACCCGGGTATCATGCAAGTTCTCTATGCGGTAACGTTCGAGGGCTCCCAGGAAGTCGGCATAGCCGACATCATGGCGAATTTGTTCGAAGATCTCGAAATACCGGTCCCGGGCCTTGGCGCTTAACCAACGGCTTAGATGTTCGCGCAGATCTCGTTCCACGTGGCCATTATCCAGCAGCGTAAAGTCCACGTCGAACAAAAACACAACCTCATGCTCCCTGGTCATGACTAACTCCCCGGCGGACGCGGGTTCAGCCACGGTCCGTGTTTGCCGATGAGCTGATAAGCCTCTTCCGGCCCCCAGGTGCGCGGGCCGTAGGCATACAGAGGCGTCACGTTGCCCAGGATCCCGTCCACCACCCGCCATTGGGCCTCGACGCTGTCCTGCCGGGCAAAAAGCTCGGCGTTGCCGCGCATGGCATCGCCCAGCAGACGCTGATACGGCGGCATGTCTTCCGCGGCCTGGCGGACGAGGGTCAGCTCCACGTCTTGCCCCGCCATCCGTTCTCCCGGGTTTTTCACCCGCAGTCCCATGGAGATGCTGATGTCCGGACTAAGGCGCATCCGCATGTGGCTGGAGAGGACCGGCACGATTTCCCCGAAGGTCTCCAGAGGCGGACGCTTGAACTCCACCACCACCTCCGTGGAGGTCAACGCCAACTCTTTGCCGGCGCGGATATAGATGGGAACGCCGGCCCAGCGCCAGTTGTCGATGGACACCTTCACAGCCACGAAGGTCTCCACGGTGGAGCTGGAGCTGACTCCGGGCACAGAACGGTAGCCGTTATACTGGCCGCGCACCACGTCCCCAGGCGTCAGCGGGGTAATGGCCTTGAACAACCGTCCCTTTTCATCCCGGACAGATTCATGGTCATCGCCGGTTTGCGGGTCCACGGTCAGGCTGGAGAGCACCTGCAGCATGTGGTTTTGCACCACATCCCGGATGGTGCCGGCCTCCTCGTAGAACTTGCCGCGGTCCTCCACCCCGTAGTCTTCCGCCATGGTAATCTGAATACTGCGCACGTAGTGGCGATTCCAGATGGGCTCAAACGTGGGATTGGCAAAGCGGGTGTAGAGGATATTCTGCACCGGCTCTTTGCCGAGATAGTGGTCGATGCGAAAAATGGCCTGTTCCGGAAAGTACTGGTGGAGGAGTTTGTTCAACTCTTGTGCTGAGGCCAGGTCGCGACCAAAGGGTTTCTCGAGGACCACCCGGGCGTTGGTGGCGCAGCCCGAGTTGGCCAGCCCCTCGGCCACCTCGGCGAACATAGTCGGGTGGATGGCCAGGTAATGCAGCGGCCTCTCTGCCTTTCCCAGTTCCTGGCGCAGTTGGGTATACGTCGCCTGGTCATCGTAGTCGCCCTGCACGGCGCGCAGCAGTTCCGACAGCTTTTGGAACGCCGCCGGATCCAGAATATTGTGGCTTTCCAGGCTGTCTTTGGCGCGCTCCTTGAGCTTGTCAAGCGACCCGGTCCGGGATACCCCGATGATGGGCACGTTAAGGCCCTCATCTTTGATCAGCCCTTGGATGGACGGGAATATCTGCTTATAGGCCAGGTCGCCGGTGGCGCCGAAAAAGACCAGTGCATCCGAATGTGGAGCCTCCATCACCCACCTCCCGTCTTCTCGGGGGTCTTCTCCAGGTGGCCGCCGAATTCGTAGCGCATGGCCGACAACAGTTTGTCGGCAAACTCATCCATGCCCCGGGAGCTGAAGCGGCTGAAGAGGGCCGAGCTGATAACGGGGGCGGGAACGCCCTCGTCGATGGCGGCCTGTAGGGTCCAGCGCCCCTCGCCCGAATCGGACACCCGGCCTTCGAACTTGCCCAGATCCGGGTTGGCGTGGAGCGCGCTGGCCGTCAAGTCTAGCAGCCAGGCGCCGATAACGCTGCCCCGCCGCCACACTTCGGCCACGTCCGGCATATTGAATTCGTACTGGTATAGCTCGGGGTTCCGCAGCGGTGTGGTTTCCGCGTCCACCTCTCGCTGGCGCTTGCCCACGTCAGCATTTTTGATAATGTTCAGCCCTTCGGCGAACGCGGCCATGAGCCCGTATTCGATGCCGTTGTGGACCATCTTCACGAAATGCCCGCCGCCGTTGGGGCCGCAATGCAGATAGCCGTTCTCCGCGGGGGTCGGCTCGCCGGTGCGGCCAGGTGTGCGCGGGGCCGAGTCCACGCCGGGAGCCAGCGTCTTGAAGATGGGGTCCAGGTGCTGGACCGTCTCCACCTCGCCGCCGATCATCATGCAGTAGCCCCGTTCCAGTCCCCAAACGCCGCCGCTGACACCCACGTCCACATAGTGGAGGCCTTTCTCCTGCAAACCGGCGGCCCGGCGAATGTCGTCGTGGTAGTAGGAGTTGCCACCGTCGATCACGATGTCTCCCGGCTCCAAGAGCGGCGTCAGGTTGCCCAGCACTGCATCCACCGCCGCGGCCGGCACCATCAGCCATACAGCCCGCGGCTTGGACAGCATCTTGACGAACTCACCCAGGTCGGTGGAGCCCTTGGCGCCTTTGTCCACCAGCTCCTGCAGGGCCTGAGGATGGCGGGCGTAGACGACACATTCGTGGCCGGCCTTCATCAAGCGGAGCACCATGTTGCCACCCATGCGCCCCAGACCTATCATTCCTA
>CBFDAH010000032.1:0-20515 GCA_965602785.1 uncultured Syntrophobacterales bacterium | reverse complement strand
CCTCAAAGTGCTCCAGCTCAATGGTTTTGGCCGGGCATTCCGCCGCACAGATGCCGCATCCCTGGCACATGGCCTTGTTGATCTCGCTGACGTTTTCCCTCGTGATCTCAGGGACGTTGAAGGGACAGGCCCTGACACATATGAGGCAGGCCGCGCAGCGGCCCGGATCCACCAATGCCGTGATGCCGCTGATGGTTTGCGCCGTATCCGACAGGAAGGAGCTGGCCCGGGAAGCCGCGGCCAGGGACTGGGCGATGCTCTCGCCCAAAAGCTTGGGGGCGTGGGCCGTGCCGCATAGGAAGATGCCCGCACTCCCGAAATCCACGGGTCGCAGTTTGGCATGGGCCTCGATGAAGAAGCCCTGGTCGTTCCGGGGGAGCTTGAGAAGAGAGGCCAACTCCTCCACGTCCGTCGGCACCGTGGCGGCGCTGAGCACCACCGCGTCCGCCGGGAGCGTCACGGGGAAGTCCAGAACGTGGTCGTGGAAAGTGACCTGGAGGTTCTCGTCCACAATTTGCACATCGAGCTGGACCTCCGGGTCGAAGCGCGCGAAGAGCACGCCCCGGTTGCGGGCTTCCCGGTAATAATCCTCCAGCATGCCGTAGGTGCGCATATCCCGGTAGAGGATGAACACCTCCAGGTCTGGATTGAGGTCTTTCAAGTGCAGGGCGTGCTTCACGGCGCCCTGACAGCAGATGCGGCTACAGGAGGGATTTTCTTCATTCCGGGAGCCCACGCACTGGATGAAGAACACCCGCTCCCACTTGTCGGGCGCGGCCGGGTTCACGTCCAGCAGGCGGCCCAACTCCAACTGAGTCAGCACCCGGTCGTGCTCGCCATAGCGGAATTCGGTGGGCTTGTACTCCACCGCACCGGTGGCCACCACCAGGGCTCCGTGTTCGATTTTGCGCTCATACATCCCGGGCCCCACCAGCACTTCCGTGGTGAAATTGCCCTTGTAGCCGCTAAAGCCCACCACCAGAGCGTTGGTGAGCAACTGGATCTTGTCATGGGCTTCCACCTGGCGGATGAGGCTCACCAGGTACTTCTGGATGTCCTCTCCCTCGATGGTGTGGTAGAGCTTGCGGGCGTTCCCCCCCAGTTCCGCCTCCTTCTCCACAATGATGGTCTCGTAGCCCTGCTCCGCCAGGTTGAGGGCGGCGCTCATGCCGGCCACCCCGCCCCCGATGACCAGGGCCCGCTGGGTGATGGTGAGGGGGATTTCCACCAGGGGCTTCAAGAGAGAGGCCCGGGCGATGGCCATGCGCAGCAGGTCCTTGGCCTTTTCCGTGGCTTTGTCCTGCTCTTTCATATGCACCCAGGAGTCCTGGTTGCGAATGTTGGCCATCTCGAAGAGATATTTGTTCAGCCCCACCTCCTGCATGGTTTCCTGGAAGAGGGGCTCGTGAGTCAGGGGCGAGCAGGCGGCCACCACCACCCGGTTCAGGTTTTGCTCCTCGATGACCTTCATCATGGCCACCTGAGTGTCCTGAGAGCAGGTGAAGAGGTTGTCCTCCACGTACTCGACATAGGGGAGACTGCGGGCATATTCCCGGACCCCGGGCACGTCCACGATGCCGCCGATGTTGATGCCGCAGTTGCACACGAACACGCCGATGCGGGGCAGCTCTTCCGGGCTGATCTCCCGCTCCGGCGGCAGCTCTTTGACCCGGGCTTGGCTGTAGCGCACCGCACTGAGGGAGGCGCTGGACGCCGCGGCGGCAGCCGAGGCTTCCATGACCGACTCGGGAATGTCCTTGGGCCCCTGCATGGTGCCGCACACATAGACGCCGGCGCGGGAGGTGGCCACCGGCCGGAAGGGCTCGGTCTTGGCGAAGTTATATTCCGTCAGGTCCAAACCCAGGCGCCGGGCCAGCTCCTGAGTCTCCAGGCTCTCCTCCATGCCCACGGAGAGCACTACCATGTCGAAGACTTCCTCCTTCATCTCCCCCTTTTCATCCACGTACAAGATTCCCAGGCGGTCGTCGGGCGCAGGATCGATGGTGTGGACCCGAGAGCGGATGAAGCGCACGCCGTATTCGTTTTCGGCCCGGTTGTAATACTGCTCGAACTCCTTGCCGAAGGTGCGCATGTCCATGAAGAAGATGGCGGTGTCCAGGTCGTAGGGCGCATGCTCCTTGGCAATGACCGCCTCTTTGATGGCATACATGCAGCACACTGAAGAGCAGTAGGGATTGTACTTCACATCCCGGGAGCCCACGCACTGGAGCCAGGCGATCTTCTTGGGCTCCTGGTGGTCGCTGGGCCGCACCAAGTGGCCTTCATAGGGCCCGGAGGCCGAGAGAATACGCTCGAATTCCAGGCTGGTGACCACGTTGGGGAATTTTTTGTATTGATAGGTCTCGCACCGGTTGGGGTCGAAGGTGGCAAACCCCGGAGCCAGGATGACGGAGCCCACCTGAAGGTCCACGCTCTCCGGTTGCTGGCTGTGGTCCACCGCCTCGGCCTGGCAGGCCGCCACACACTCCATGCACTCGGAACAGACCCCGCAGTTGAGGCAGCGGTCCGCCTCCGCCTGGGCCTGGGCCTCGGAGTAGCCCTGGGCGATCTCCAAAAAGCAGGTGCAAGTGTACTCCGGCGGCAAAGTGGGCATCACCTCCCGGGGTTGACCCATTTCATCCTTGGGAAGGGCGGCATAGCGTTCGTGGGCCTCTTTGCCCGCTACCCGGCCCGCCTTCATGTCCACCCCCCTAAAATACCGGTGGATGGACTCCGCCGCCTCGATACCGCCCCCCACCGCCTCGATGGCGATCCAGGGGCCTGTGTGCACATCTCCAGCGGCGAAAACCCCGGGCCGGGAGGTCTCGTAAGTAGTCTCGTCAACCTCGATGGTCTGCCATTTGGTGGTCTGAATGCCGGAGTCAGCCAGAAACGACAGGGCTGCCTCCTGGCCGATGGCGGGAACGATCATGTCCACCGAGAGTTCGAATTCACTCCCGGCCACAGGCACCGGTCTCCGGCGCCCGGAAGCGTCGGGCTCGCCCAGCTCCATTTTTTGGCACACCAGGCCCGTGACCTGGCCTTCCGCCCCGGTGACAACTTCCACCGGCGCGGTGAGATACATGATTTTTACGCCTTCGCACAGGGCCTGCTCAATTTCGTGGTGGAAGGCGGGCATTTCTTCCCGGGAACGCCGGTAGACGATGGTCACGTCGGAGCCCAGGCGCAGGGCAGTGCAGGCCACGTCAATGGCCACGTTGCCGCCGCCGATGATGGCCAGGCGTTTGCCCAACTCATGGGGTTCACCCAGGTTCTGGCGCCGGAGGAGATCCACCCCCTGCACCACGCCGGGGGCGTCCTCCTTAGGGATCCCCAGGGGTTTGCCCACGTGGCAGCCGACCCCCAGGAAGACTGCCTGGTAGCCCTGGCTGAAGAGGTCTTCCAGGCTGAAGTCCCGGCCCAGGGCGGTGTTGGTTTTTAGTTCCACCCCCAGACTCAGGACGTAGTCGATTTCCTGGTCCAGGATTTCCTTGGGGAGCCGATAGTCCGGAATGCCCACCCGGAGCATGCCCCCGGGCTTGTCCAGGGCCTCGAAAATGGTGGGATGGTAGCCCTTGTGGGCCAACTGGTAGCCGCAGGCCAGTCCCGCAGGCCCCGAGCCGATAATGGCGACTTTCTCCTCCCGGGGCGTCACTTCCGGCCGGGGGAGAGTGCTCAGGTCCACCTGGTCGGCGGCGAAGCGCTTCAGGTTGCAAATGGCTACGGACTCATCCATCTCCTGGCGCCGGCAAACGCCCTCGCAGGGATGGGGGCAGACCCGGCCCAACACTCCGGGGAGGGGCAGGCGCTCCATGATGAGCTGCACTGCCTCCTTATACTTGCCCATTTTGATGAGCTGCACGTAGCCCTGAACGTTGATCTCCGCCGGACAGGTCAAGGTGCAGGGGGCCCGGGTCAGCTTTTTTATGGCGAAGGTGGCGGGAATGGCCTGGGGGTAGAGGCGGTAAGCCGCCTTCCAGTCGGCCAGCCCGGCGTTGAAGGCATCAGGCACCACCACCGGACAGACATCGGCGCAATCCCCGCACCCGGTACACTTGACCATGTCGATGTAGCGAGGCTCCTTCTCCACGGTTGCGGTAAAGTTTCCCGCCTCGCCGGTGAGGCTCTTCACCTCGGTGAGGGTATGAATCTGGATGTTCAGGTGCCGGCCGCATTCCACCAACTTGGGGGCCAGGATGCACATGGAGCAATCGTTGGTGGGGAAGGTCTTGTCCAACTGGGCCATGACCCCGCCAATGGCCGGCTTTTTTTCCACCAAGTGGACGAAAAACCCGGAGTTAGCCAGGTCCAGGGCGGCCTGAACCCCGGCAATGCCGGCGCCCACGACCATCACGGAACCCATGGGGGTATCGTTTTGAAGTTCTCTTTCCATAATGTCTTCTCCTGCCAATGCTCGTCAAACCCCGGCCAGAGAGAGGATCTGGGGCAGCTTGTCCTCCCAGCCGATGGTGGCGATATTTACACCGCTTACCTGTCTGGCTTTGAGCGCGGCAATAAGCTCGGCGGCGATCTGCACGCACTCCCGCACCCGCTCCGGGGCGTTCTGCAGGCGGCGGATGGTTTCCGGTGGGATATTTATCTGTTCCAGGTGACGGTCGATATACCGGGCCATGCCCACGCTCTTCAGCAGGAGCACCGTGGGAATGATATAGACCGGCCGGTCCTCCAGGCGCTTCAGGAACCGGTCCAGAACCAGCAGGTCAAAGATGGGGGGCGTCAAGAAAAAGCTGGCCCCGGCCTTCATCTTCTGGTCCAGGGCCGCGAGCTCCACCTCCGGGGACCCCATGGCCACGTTGACCGTGGCGCCCACAAAAAAATTGGCGGAGCCCTTGAGCTCGACGCCGGCCATGTCTTTGCCGGCCGCCAGGGTGTTTATGGCGCCCAAAAGCTCCAGGAGGTCGAGATCGTTCACCTCTCGGGCCCGGTGGTGGTCGCCGATGGTGATATCCTCCCCGGTCACCGCCATCACATTGTTAACCCCCAGGGCCGCAGCCGCGAGCAAATCCCCCTGGAGGGCCAGGCGGTTGCGGTCACGGCAGCACACCTGCATGATCGTCTCCAGTCCCCGGTTCGCCAGGAGCAGGGAGCCGCCTAGAGAGCTTAGGCGCATGACCGCATTGCCCATCTCCGGGATCACAAAGGCGTCCACCCGGCCTTTCACCTTGGCGGCGTTGTTTACCAGGCTCGATACGTCCGTGCCCTTGGGTGGCTCCATCTCCGTCAGAATGACAAACTCTTGCGCTTCCAGCTTTTTTTGCAGTTGCATCGAGCTATCCTCGCCGTCTATTGGGATGACCGCTCCATGGCGTTGGAAATAGCCAGCATCAACTCATCCGGGCCGAATGACTTCACGTGGTAATAGAAGATGCCTTTCTGCCGGATGCGGCCCTCCAGCTCGGGGTTGTTTTCCGCGGCCGTGACAATAATGGGAAGTTTTTGACCAAGGCCCTTAATAATGGAAATGGCTTCATAGCCTATTTGCTCGGGGAGGCAGGCATCCAGCACCAGGACGTTGATCCGCTCTTGCTGGAGGGTCATGAACACATCCTTGATGTTGTCCACGCAGATGAGCTGGTGGCCGTTCTCCTGGGCCCAGGCCTCCAACTCACCCCCCAGTTCATAGCTTCTTTCGGCAATCAACAGGGTGCCGCCCATGTCCTTCATCACCCGCCTGGTGTGAGCTGCCCGAAGGTCGGCCCACCCCCACCTGGTTTTTCCGAAATAAAGGCAAGGGCTGTGCCACAAGGGTTGCCACCTGGGAAAATAAATAAGTTAATAATTTTATATAGTTGCAAAATAACTATCACAAGGACACATTGTTCATGTGCGGCATATCTTCCGAAACACTAAAAAAATAGTATTTAACTTCCTAATATAATTAGAAACTTTTAAGGATGGGGCAAAATGCCCCAGGTGTGACTTTTTTACACAGGGGGATATGGAAGGAATCAGGAGGGGCTTTTTTCTGGGCCAGCCTCAGGCGCCTGGGGGCGAAGTGGGCTTCAACTTTGCTGTTACTTTTTTTCCATGATGGCCAGCCCCTGCCAATCGGGACCGGGTGGGTCCACCCGGAATTGTTGGACGAGCTTGACATAGCGCTGGCCGTGAAAGTCCTGGGGCCGAAGCGCCAAGGCCTGGTTGAAGAGGGTAAGGCTCTCCTCCCACCGCTGCTCCCGGAAAAGCTGCAAACCCTGATGGTAGAGGTGGAGAAATTCGGCCAGATCCGCCTCAGGGGAGCCCAGGCCCAAAAGTTCGTAAATGGCGACGGGCTGCTTTTTGCCCTTCACCCTCACCAGGTCCAGCTCCCGCAGGGTAAACCCCTGGTCCAGATGCTGGGCGGTGTAAGCGCTGACAATGATCTCGGTGCCATAGATTTTGGTCAAACCTTCCAGGCGGGCCGCCAGGTTGACGTTGTCGCCGATGGCGGTGTAGTCGAAGAGGGTGTCGGACCCCATGTTGCCCACCGCCACTAGGCCGGTGTTGATGCCCACCCCAACTTTCAAGGAGGGACGACCCTGGTTTACCCACTCCTGGTCCAGGGATTTCAAGGTCCCCACCATCTCCAGCGCGGTTTCACAGGCCCGGCGGGCGTGATCGGGATAGTGCAGGGGCGCCCCGAACAAGGCCATAATGGCGTCGCCCATGAACTTATCAATGGTGCCGCCGTGCTGGACGACGATTTTGCTCATGGGGTTCAAAAAGTCGTGGAGGACACCAGCCAGGTCTTCAGGCTCCAGGGTCTCCGACAGGGTGGTGAAGTCTCGAATATCACAAAATAATATGGACAGTTCCCGGCGTTCCCCCCCTAACCGCAGCCGCTCCGGGTGTTTGATGATTTCCTCCACCACGCTGGGCGCCACATAGGATTGAAAGGCTTTTTTCAGACTGGCCCTGGCCTTTTCTTCTGCCAAAAAGTTGTGCACGTTGATGCCGGTGGAAACCAAGATGATTTGCAGTAGAGGATAAAACAGGTCCAGGTTGACTCCGAGGTGGCGGAAAACCAGGTAGTTCGAGATTACATACAGTTGCAGCAGGAATAGGGCGAACCCCAAAACCCAGATGGCCGAAGCCCGGGGAAGAATGACCCCCAGCAACACCCCCAAGACAATAATGATGAGAAGTTCAGGGAGGGGGGAATACGGCGAGGGCTTGAGGAAATTACGCCGCAACACATTATCAATAATGGTGGCCTGGATTTCAATGCCCGGAAAAACCCCGGAAAAGGGAGTGACCCGCATATCGTAGATACCCACCGCGGTGGCCCCCACCAGGACTATCTTGTCTTTCAAAGCCCCGGCCGGTAGGTTCCCATCCAGGAGCGTTTTGGCGGAATAAGTGGGAAAAGAGCCGGCGGGACCCAGGTAGTTGATAAAAAAGCGGCCATAACGGTCCACCGGAATGAGTTCACGGCCCAGCCGTACCTGTTTGACGCCATAATGGGAGAGGGTGATCATCAGGGGTTTGTTGTCCAGCCTATGCTGCAAGGTCACCAGGGACAAGGGGGCGAATACATAGGGACCATAGGCGATGGCCAGAGGATACCAGCGCACGGTGCCATCCGGGTCCGGTATCATGTTAAAGTAACCGCCCCCCGCCGCCGCGGCGCTGATCTCGGGGAGGTTGACCTCCACCCCCTCGGCGCCGATGATGGGCAACTTTTTGCCCTTCTGACCCAGGCGGCGGACTATGTTGTAGGTGCTCACCTGGATTACGGTGGGTTCCAAAGCCCGGGGCGGTTCCGGACTCATCACCTTGGCCCCCACTTTCTTGAAGTAAAACCCTAAAATTGTGGGGGTTCCCTTACTGATTTCCTCCGCCAGCCGACGGTCCAGGTCCGCGGCCTTTTTCTCCTCCCGCAGACATTGCAGCACCTCTTCGGACCCCAGCCCTCGTTGACGCAACTTCTGGCCAAGCCGGTCTACGGAAGCCGCCACCGCGGTATCCGCCTTTTCGGCGAAGATGATGTCCAGGCCAATGACCCGGGGTTGGGCCTCTTTCAGACGCTGGAGAAATTGGGAGAACACCTCCCGGGGCCACGGCCAGCGCCCCACGCTTTTCAAACTTTCGTCGTCGATGGCCACGATGGCCAGATCCTGTCCCGCTGGCCGGGAACCGCGAAAGCGAAACTTGAAATCGTAGAGTTTTAGTTCGATGAGCTCAGTAAAAGGCGGCCTCAGAAGGGTAAGGCAGATGACCCCCAGGGTCAAAACGGCCACGATCAGCCAAACATTTCGGCGCGCCAGGGACCTGGCGCGGGCGGCAGAAGGTGTCCCGGGATCACGGCCCATGGGGTTCATACCTGCACTCATAGCACAAAGAGCCGGACCTTGGCAAAAGTTTCCCCCATGAGACGGGAGGAGCCCCACAAGCCCGCGCCCCCGAGGGGGACTTTTAAGCTGGGGTGCATGCCAGGGGGAACCCCCCCGAAACGTATGCCGATAAAGCTATTTATTACTGGGAGCGTGAAATAGATTAACTTTCACCCTCACCCTTACCCCCTCCCTCAAGGGAGAGGGGATGAAAGGAAGGCTCCAACAATTATTCAATTTTTTGCTCTGAGTAATAAGACCGGGAAATTGTTCCGAGGTAAGGAGGATAGGAAATCCAGAAGTTTTTTCTACAGCTTTTCCCGTGAATACCCGCATGTTCTCAGGAATGATTATTCCTGGTGGTTAATCAACAAAATGCCGGGGTGACAGGTTCCTTATCTTGCTGTTGTATCTCTCCTTCTTCCAAGGCCAGGGCAGTTTTTTCCGCCCTCTCCCATAATAATAATTCCAGTATCTTTTGGGTGTAATCACAATACATTTGTTTACAATAGTTGATAATCTTAGGAGTTGCCTGAGGGTTAGTAAATATCGTCATCCTTCTAATGGGACAGCCGCCGCCGCAATAATACCTCCAGACGCAATCTCGGCAATCTTCCAAATGATCCACGTGGCAAGAAGCCATGAGCCCATCCAGCAGTCGCTGATCGGGGTAGTCCTGGTGCAGAATATTCCCCACATAGAAACGCTTGACGCCCACCAGGTAGATGCACGGGTAGACGTCACCCTGAACATCCACCACCGCGGCGGTGCCGTAGGGAGCGCCGCAGGCCACCACGGTTCGCTCTCCGGGTGTCAGGCTGGTGGCCAGGGTGCTGAAGGGGAACAAATCCGGGGTATCCCACACCTTGCTGTGATACACCTGGACCACCCCCTGAATTACCCTGTCCGGGGATGGCACCAGCTCATCAGGGAGCAGCTCTTCATCGGAGTTTATCGGGCATACCGGCACAAAGGCGCATCCCGCCCCGCCGATCTCTTGGTGGTGCCTGGCGATGTCCGGCAGGTAGTCCTGATTGAGGGCGGTGATGGTGGCTCTGAGACCCACGGTCAACCCTGCCTCCGTGAGCTGGTGAATATTGTTGACAATGACGCCGTGGGACGGCCTGCCATCTTTGTAGGGTCGGCAGCGGTTGTGAATCTCGGGGGGGCCGTCCACGTCGCACAGAATGCCGATCTGGTATTTCTGGGCCCAGTCAATAAAATCAGCGGGCAGGAAGGTCAGGTTGCTGGTGAGAAAGTAGCGTATCTGCTTATCGGGGAATCTTTCCTGTCGCAATTTCTCGCCATACAGAATCACCTCTTTAGCTAAAGGCCAGTTCAGCAGGGGTTCCCCGCCAAAAAACACTATTTCCAGTCTGCCGTCCGGCTCCAGGGCTTTAAGAGAGCGCTCGACACTCTGCAAGGCCACCTCCGGCTGCATCTTGAGGTGCTTTCCGGTTTGATAGGACATTTTGCCGTTGAGGCAGTAAATGCAGCCGAGATTGCAGGATTGGGACAACAGGAGAAAAACCGACATGCCCTTGAGGCGGTCCCGCTTGGCGATTTCAGCCAGCACATCCCCCGGGCTCGACCCCTCTTCGGCTCCGGCTTCCACCATGATGCCGTGGGCCAGCAGCATATCCAGGAGTTGGACATCCTGAGGAAAAGCTTCCTGGATGGCGGCCACCGTTCCCAGCCGGTTAGCCACATCCAGAAACTGTTTGACGTAGTCTCTACCCCTCTGGATATACAGGGTTTTCAGGTCCACCGCGTTGGCCAGGAGCAACTCTTCCGCCCCTCGCGTCAACATGATCAGGTTTTTGGTGACGGCTACCTGCATGGCGCCTCAAGACTCGATGGAAGATTTAGGGAAGAGAACTGTGGCAGATGATGCCAGGGACTGCCCGGTAAATTCCCGCCCCGGCGGGAATGTCTCGGGAGCCCTGCCAGGCCCGCAAGATATCGGGGAGCTATTGATTTCGAAACGGAAAAAGGGATCTCACCCGGGGAATCAGGGGTAAGGTTTAATCGTATAGCCCCCGCACCACCGCACAGGGCGCCGACCCGCCTTTGATACAACTCGTTTCACATTTAAACCGGCAACCCCAACATTTTCCCGTCGTGTCATCCTGGCCGGCAACTTCCTCGGAGAAAACCGAAATAACCTTGTAGGAGGCCGTAACCAGAACTGCGGTGCCGCAATAGCTCAGGAATTTACGCCGGGATAATTTCCCGGGGGGCTTGCCACCCTGTTCCGGGGAACTCATGGGCCACCTCCTGCTGTGTTTGTCTTTTCGGCACCTGGGATAAAAACTTGATGGGCATCAGGTTCGGGCGCCCAGGTTGAGATCCCAAGGCTAAAGCGCCACGGGCGCCTTACCGCGCCGGCCTTCCCAATAACTCCAGGAAACTTGTTTGAGGGTGGTGGAAAAGCACAAATTTGTCAATTGAAATGCGGCCTGGTGATAACTTAGCCCAGGTAAGCAGCCAAACCCTGGGCTTTTGGAGGGCGTTCCCTGAAAAAGATGACACCCGGGGCCGGGGCCTGGACGATGGCCATGTCCGAAACCTAAAGGCAAGAAGAAGTAAGGTTATGGCCGCAGATGGCCGCGGCATACCAGAAGCCTAACCGCTGCTTCGGGGTCTCCCCATGCAAAAACTCCTGAGGCCAGGGGGCCTCAGGAGCTCATACGATCAGGGTCTCGGAGTCATCCCTGATGGGGTGAAAATTTAGCTAGAGTTTTACAACGAGGACCGGGCAGGGGGCATAAGCAATGACCACCTTGGTGACACTGCCCATGAGAAGCCGTTTTATCCCCGTCCGGCCATGGGAACCCATGACAATCAGGTCACTGTCTTTTTCCTTGGCAAGCTCGATTATGACATCGCCAGCAGATTCGGCTTCCCGCGCGAACCCTTCCGCCAGGATACCCTCAGAGGCTGCCTGTTCCTTCACATCTCCCACATATTGTTTGACCAGTTTGATTCTTTCTTCGCTGAGTTCCGGCGCCACCGCATAGATGTGAGCTGAAATCTCCAGAACTGATATGACTTTTAAGGTTCCTCCAGAGAATTGGACCAGATCAAGGGCCTTTTTTGTGGCCTTATGGCTGTATTCGGAACCGTCTGTGGCAAGTAAAATTCGTTCCCAAGCGATGGAGGCCTTTTCCGGCACCACCAGCACATCTTGACTGCTGAAGCCGATGACCCGGGCGGTGGTGCTGCCCACCAGGAGATGCCTACCAAATTGCGCCCCTCTCACCCCCATCACAATGAGGTCGCGGCCTTCGTCCTCGGCGATATCCACGATGCTCTCATGGGGCTCTCCCATAACGCAGACGGGCCTTATCTGAGCCCCTTCGTCCTCGGCCATCTCCATGGCTTGTCCCAGGGCAATTTCACACGGCTCCCGGAGCAGCTGATTGATGTCGCTGGTTCCCATGACCCGCAAGTCGCCCGAGTAGGGAGGGGCCACAGCTAATACCATGATGTCTTCTTTGGAGATCCGTAGGGATTCCTTGAACGCGTGGAGACTGCTTTCTGAGCCGTCCATCGCCACCAGCAATTTCTTGTACATGCCCATAGTTTTCCTCGAGTATTGTTCTTGGGGTTCCTCACCGGCCCGCCAGACCACCAGGACAGGACCTCCGGGACCTGGCTCCAGAATGCTCAGGTTTAAGCCACAAAGTAAGGTGGGTGGACTTTGTCCACCCACTTTAAGCCGGATACGTGAGGACTGTCCAGAGAATTTCTAAAACTCTGGCGAGCTTTGCTTAAAATTGCCCTCGCTCAGGATATTTTCGTTTTTTGGTACGACGCAGCTTCCGGGCCAACCAGAACGGCCGCGGCCTTTTCGGCTCTGATGCCCTTCCACATGGCTCCCAGAATGATGACGCAGCCGGTCCCCAGGGCGATAACCATGGAGATGTAGCTGATGGTGTTCAGCCATTTAATGGTTACCGGGCTCCAGAAGATGATTTGAAGCTGCACGAGATACTTGGGGATGGCCATGCCCCGGCTCACTGCCACGATGAGCATGATGGTGCCCATGACGAACTTGACCATGTAGTCCTTGACATAGGTGGTGCCGATGGCGCCGAGCTGAACCCCAAACAAAGAGCCGGCCAGGATGAGCAAAGTCATCCGGATGTCAATCATGCCGAGAATGCCCCATTTGATGGAGCCGGTAAACCCCATGATAAAAGCTATCACCAGCTCGGTGGCAGAGGATACCAGCCCCGAGGCTCCAACCACATACATCATGCCGGGGACCCCGATAAAGCCACCCACCGCAATGGTGGCCGCCAGCATGCCGGTGGCAAATCCCACCGGCACGGTGAACCACAAGGATATTGTGACATTAGCGGTTTTGAAGAGAATCATGGGGGGCAGATTGATGCTCTGGAGTTTTAGGGCCAGTTTCGTGACTCCGGCTTCAATGCCACTTCTTTTTGCCTTCATGGCATCCCGGAAAACATAGCCTCCCACCACTATCAGGACAACCACAAAGGCCAGGCTGATATAGAGGTTGGAGCCCGCCTCCCCGTAGGCGGCCAGAATAAACTCCTGGACCTTAATGCCCACCAAAACCCCCACCGCGGCGGAAATGGCCATGACCACCCCCAACTTGAGGTCCACCTGGCCGTATTTGTAGCGCTTATAAGCTCCCACCATGGCTTTGGGGAATTTGTGGCACATGTTGCTGGCCACCGCCACGGCTCCGGGGGCGCCCAAGGTCATCATTCCCGGGGTTAGCACGAATGCCCCACCTGAACCGATAAAACCGCTGACCAAACCACCGATGAAGCCGAGCACGAACAGGAAGATGACCGAGTATAAACTCAGGTCAATGAAGGCGAGTTGCTCTGCCCCAAGCATTTAAGAACCTCCTGTGATTGCTAGCGTTATTTGTTGACAAGCTAATCCCGCAGGAGGCCCTGCGGGATTAGATAAGTTATGTTTATCAGTCGCTGCTAATTCAAGCAACCGGTTTCTAAGCTCTCAGATGGGCCCGGGGGCGAGGACGCACCGTCTTCGCCGGCTTGGTGGCGGGGAGCTCGACTCTGGTTACTTTCTTGGAGGGCTCGATCCCAACAGCCGACCAGAAGCTGCCGGTAAACGCACCGTGCGCAAAGGAAAAAATGAAAGCGGTGGCCACCGGCAGCGCGCCGTACATTCCTCCTTTGGTAAAATAAGTCATCACTGTGCCCTGATTCACGAACACGGCCGCATAGAGGGCGGCGCTGAGGACGCCGAAGATGATGGTACTCTTTAAAGCTTTCCTTCTTTTTTGAAGAGCAAGTTTAGGCATAATCCATTTCCCCTTAGCGATAAGTTTTCAAGCTGAACACCGGCAGGTTCACCCGGGCGTGCAACTCCTCCCGCTTGCCCTGGGAGTCTGTGATCACCAGCTCAATCCGTCGGCATTCCCGATTAATTTCATCCACGGCTCGGCTCACATCCCCAAACTTCACCACATGCGTGCACCGGATATTTTTGGGAGCCGCTTTTTGTTGGAGAACTGCGGCCGCCGCGGCAGCCCGTTGGTGAAATTCATCCTGCATATGCTGCCGGTAAGGCGACAGATGTTTTCCCGACGGCGTGGTCCCAACACTCAGAGCCACCAGGTCATAGCCCAGTCGCTCTGCCAGATTCGTAGCGTACTCCATGACCGGTTCGCTGAAGGTGTCCTCTTTGCCGAGCACCAGAATTTTGCGTTGACCACGCTGGCGCAATACCTCCAGAGCATGCTCCGGGGCCCCCGCCTCGGCAAAGGAAATAGCCATCATGGTCCGGTCATAATCATCCTGCAAGCTGCTCTGTCTTTTAACCTCCACCTCAGGGGGCTTATGAGGCTTTTTCCGGCGCTTGATGAACTTCTTGAATCGTTTCAAAACCATGATGGACCTTTCAAAGTCTTTTAAGTGAGAAGATCTTGGTTATCTAGCTCCGGTAGATCCGGGGACGCGGCCTCTCGCTGGGACGCTTCCGGTCAGACACCCTCTTATCCGGGCGCTTTTGGGTGCTTTTATAGATCGAAGTGGCCGTGTCCCACTCGCCGGCTTCGGCAAAGGTGACGGCCATCCAGAAAGCTTGCCACTTCTCTTGAAAACCCATGATTTCCTCCTAAGCCTTGTTTTTTATGGTATGTTCTATATCAAGTTGCGTGCCAAGAGACGGAATATGGCTAACTATTTTGAATTACTAATTAATATGCCAGAGCCCTGCTACGGTCCCTCTCCCTCGCCAACGTTACATATTGCAACATCAATCAGCAAATATGCTAATTTTAGATATAATTTAAGATAGTTAGCTGAATGTTGCACGAAGGCCGGGCTTGCGTTGCAAACAGCAACAATAGGGGGTGCGCCCCTGGTCCCAGGGCGCTACAATCATTGGATGAGATTGCTTTCCCAGAGGTTTTTATTTATTTTTGAGACCAAGAAAGTCCTTAACCTAGATGAAAGGCTATCTCGATGATCTTTTTTCGGAAATCTGAAGAAGAGGCTCCCAAAATAAGCCAAGAGCTGCTCGACCTGCGGGAAGCCGCGCCCAAGGCCCGTCTACCCGAGCTGGTGGCTGCAGTGGTGGCCAAGGAATTGGAACGGTTGGAGAAAACGGATCCGGCCGTCCCGGAGTACTACATCGGCGTCAATTATGTGGAATGTCTCTTGTCCCTGCCCTGGCATACCCTTACCGAAGACAATCTGGACCTGAAGCGCGCCGAACATATCTTGGAATCCCAGCACTATGGGCTGAAACATGTCAAGGAGCGGATCCTGGAATATCTTGCTGTCCGTACCCTGTGCATGGTGCGGCCTTTTCAGGTTCTGGTGGTTGATGATGAAGAAATCGCCCGCACGAACCTAGAGCATATTTTGAGTAAAGAGGGCTATGAGGTAAAGACCGCCGCGAACGGGTTCGAAGCCCTGGAAAAGGTCAAAGAGCAGGAGTTCGATCTTATCCTCACCGACCTCAAAATGGATAAAATGGACGGCATCCAGCTCCTGGAATCCGCCAAACAGATCGCTCCCCATACGGCCATCATAATGATCACCGGCTACGCCACGGTGGATTCCGCGGTGGAGGCCTTGCAGAGAGGGGCGGTACATTATTTGTCCAAGCCCATCAAGATTGACGAATTGCGGGAAACCGTGAAAAAGCTTTCTGAGAAGAAGCGCCTTCTCCAAAAGACCCGAGGCCCCATCCTCTGCTTTGCGGGCCCGCCGGGCACCGGGAAAACTTCCATCGGGCAGTCCATCGCCGAGGCTCTGGAACGTAAATTCGTGCGCCTATCTTTGGCGGGTCTGCGAGATGAAGCCGATTTACGCGGCCACCGCCGGACTTATGTAGGAGCCCTGCCGGGTAGAATAATTAATGAAATCAGACGGCTGGACGTTAAAAACCCCGTTTTTATGCTGGATGAGATCGACAAGGTGGGGCAGGGATTCAAAGGAGACCCGGCCTCGGTCCTTTTAGAAATACTGGACCCGGAGCAAAACAGTCATTTCATAGACAATTACCTGGATGTGCCTTTTGACCTTTCCGGAGTGATGTTCATCGGCACCGCCAACGTGGTGGAAAACCTGCCCACACCCTTGCTCGACCGCATGGAAGTTATCGATTTCCCCGGATATTCAGAAAACGATAAACGGGAAATTGCTATAAACTATCTGATTCCCCGCCAGTTGCAGCACCATGGCTTGTCCCACCTCCCCCTGGATTTCACCGAGGGGGCGATCCTCAAGATCATTCGGGGCTACACCAGGGAAGCCGGGCTGCGCAACCTGGAGCGGGAAATCGCCACGGTATGCCGAAAACTGGCCCGCATCTGCTTAAAAGACGACGGGACCTCATGTCCCAGCATCATTGACGAAGACCTGGTAGAGCGTCTCCTGGGACCTCGGAAATTTGCCCACGAAGTCGCCGAAGCCACGAATCGCATCGGCATTACCACCGGGTTGGTATGGACCGAGTTCGGCGGAGAGATTATTTTTGTGGAAGCGGCCACCATGAAGGGCAGTAAACAACTGATCATGACAGGATCGTTGGGCAGCGTCTTGCAGGAATCAGCCCAAACCGCGCTGAGTTTTGTCCGGAGTCACGCCTCCCAACTCAACATCGATGCGGACTTCTTTGCACACCATGATATCCATATTCACCTTCCCGCCGGGGCCATCCCCAAAGACGGACCCTCAGCGGGCCTCACCATTGCCATGGCCTTGATTTCCCTTCTCACCGGCCGGCCGGCGCGCCGGGTTGTGGCCATGTCCGGGGAGCTGACCTTAAGAGGCCGGATCTTGCCGGTCAGTGGGATTCGGGAGAAGCTCCTGGCCGCCCAGCGGGCCGGGGTGCGGGTGGTGGTTTTCCCTCAACGCAATGCGGTAGATCTCAATGATATTGAAGAAGAACTGAAGGAAGGCTTGGAAATAGTGCTGGCCAACGAAATTGATGAGGCCTTGCTCGAGGTGGTCCTGCTGCCTCACTGAGGCTCAACCATCAGGCGTCCATATAATACCGCTTTAATTTCCGCCACAGGGATACCCGGTCGATTCCCAAGATCTCTGCGGCCCTGGTTTTATTGCCCCCCACCTCGCCGAGAACCCAGGCGATATATTCCTTTTCATTTTCTTCCAGCGTAAGGAGTTCTGATTTTTGAGGGCGCTGCACCTCGAATCGGTGCTGCTGAAGATCTGCGGGCAAATGGGCCACTTCCACGGTGGAGCCCTGGGCCAGGGTCACCGCCCGCTCGATAATATTCTCCAATTCCCGGACATTTCCCGGGAAGGCATAGCCCATCAGGATAGCCATGGTTTCATCGGATATTTTTTCCACCTGTTTACCCTGGGCTTGGACGAATTTTTCCAAGAAGTGCTGACAGAGGAGGGGGATATCGTCTTTTCTTTCCGCCAGGGGAGGCACCTGCAAGGTGATGACGTTCAGGCGGTAGTAGAGGTCCTGGCGGAAAGTCCTCCCTTTCACTTCCTTGTTGAGGTCCTTATTGGTTGCCGCCAGGATGCGGATATCCACCGGGATTTCAGTGGTGCCGCCGACTCGGAAAAAGTTTTTGTCCTGGAGGACGCGTAATAGTTTTACCTGCATAGAGGGGGACATTTCGGCAATCTCATCCAGAAAAACCGTGCCTTCGGTAGCCACCTCGAGCAAGCCTTTTTTAACGCCCCGGGCACCGGTGAAGGCCTCTTTTTCGTGGCCGAAAAGTTCATGGGCCAGAAGCTCCTCCGTGAAGGAGCCGCAGTTGATGGCCAGAAAGCGGTGGGCGGCCCGGAGGCTCAGGTGGTGAATGGCCTTGGCCACCAGTTCCTTGCCGGTGCCGGTCTCTCCTAAAATGAGCACCGTGCAGTCAGTGGGAGCGATCTGAGCGATGGTATTTTTCAAGGCCTCCATTTTGAGGCTCTTGCCGATCAGGAGGGGAATGCCCTTTTGGCTCTGAATCTGCCGCCTCAGTTCGTAGACTTCTTGTTTCAACCAGCGTTTTTCCAGAGCCTGGGCCACCAGGATTCGAACTTCATCGATCTTGTAGGGTTTGGCAATATAATGATACGCCCCCTTTTGCATGGCTTCCACCGCGGTGGACACCGTGGCGTAGCCGGTGATCATGATGACCTCGGTGTCCGGGTAAAGCTCCCTGGTGCGCTCCAGGATTTGCATACCGTCCACTAGCTGCATGCGCAGGTCAGTCATCACCAGGTCGAACTCGCCCTTCTCCAGCTCTTTAAGGGCTTTGACCCCGCTGTCCAGAACCACCGTTTCGTAGCCCTCTTTGCGCAGCACATGCTCCAGATTATCCCGGGCGATGAATTCATCGTCAACTATCAGTATCCGCACAGACTTCATACAAAAATTCTCTTATCAGAAACTTTGGGCTTAAACGGCAATCGAATAATAAAGCGCGTTCCCTCACCTTCTCGGCTCTCGGCAGAAATACTGCCATGATGCTTCTCGATTATGCCATAAACGATGGACAGCCCCAAGCCTGTGCCGGTGCCTACTTCCTTGGTGGTGAAAAAAGGATCAAAAATCCGTCCCAGGTCCTCTTTGGAAATCCCCATGCCGGTATCTTCCACGGTAATGATCACCTGTTGATTCGACTGGTCTCGCTTGGTGGCAACGATGATTTGCCCGGGAAGGTTTTCTATGGCCTGGATGCCGTTCATCAACAAGTTCAAAAAGGCTTCTTGCATCCGCTGAGCATCAAGGTCGATAACCAGACCGTCGGGAACGTCTTCCACAATATCAATGCCGGCAGGAACCTGACTTGAGACCAGGCGGATAGAACGATCCACCACTTGTTTCAGGGAGGTGGGTTTGAGGGTGAACTCCCGTATACGGGAGAATTCCAGGAGACCCTTGACAATGTCCCGGGCCCGGTCCGCTTCCTGTTCAATATTGGCAAGCATCTTTTTGAATAATTTTAAATCGTTAGCATCCAATTCTTCCAGAAGAATCTGCACCGACGTAGAAATGTTGTTGAGCGGGTTATTGAGCTGGTGAGCCACCCCGGAGGTCAATACTCCCAGGGACGAGAGTTTTTTGGCTTGGACCAGTTGGTCCTGGCGTTTTTCCAATTCTGCCACCATCCGGTTGAACGCCTCCACCACCCGCTGGGTCTCATCTCGGGTGTCGAGCACCGGCAGGGGGTTAAAGTTACCCATGGCGATGCGGAGGGTGGTTCTCTCAATAGTTTTCAAGGGCTGCAGGATCTTGCGGCTCACAATAAAACTTAAGAACCCTCCCAGAACCAGAAAGATGCCTATCGAGGTGAGAAGCTGTGTTTTCAAAGTCTGGATGATTTCGAGAATTCTTTGGCGTTCAAAAGTGACCAGCTTTTGGGACAGCACCACCAGGTTTTTGCCTCGCTCACGCAACTGTTCTTCCAATTGGCTGGAGATCGGTTGGCTCCCGGTCTTGGCACTTATCTGTTCCATGATTTTTTCATAGTCCAAGAACTCCTGGCGGAGAAGATTGACCTGATTAGCCACCTCTAACCCTTTTACCTCTGCCTCAAGCGTACCGAGCACATTCATACCGCGCTGGATAAATTGGCAATTTTCTTTTAAATCGTCTGTCGATCCATAAAGAAGAAAGTTCTTTTCGGAACGCCTGATCTCCAATGTGATGTTACTAAGGTCATCGGCAACCTCTACCAGATCTTGTTTTAGTTCTATTACTTGCAAATAATGATAGGAAATAACCCCGATGAACCCTATGGCCAATATGCCAGTGGTGAGGCCCAGAATTACTTTTTGGCGTATATTTAAATGCCAAGGAAACTCCCATTTTGCCATAAATTATACCTTTTTATCTTTTTGATATTTGTTTTGTTGTTTCCATTCTTCCCTACAATAAATCTTCACAGGGGTGTGTGCCAAACAAGGGAAATTTATTTAGAAGATATTAATCTAATATAATTCAAAGACTTATAAATATCAACCCATACCTCCAGGGGAGTTAAGTTCCTTTGTATCAAAAGAGCCAAGGACCCTCTATAGCATCCATGGGTGAGCCTAAGTCAGACCATCGCGGCAAGACGATTTTTCCCGACCCTGCAGGTAAACCTTCCTCCGAAGAGTTTTTCCGCCCCCCTAAAAGTAGAGATTTTTCACCGGCAGGGATCTTAGCGAAGTTGACCCTGTTCTGTTGGGGGGGCAGGAAGGGTCCCCCGGCCCTGGCCGCGCTAGGGGCTGACGTGTTCTCGACGTCTGGCGCCACCAGCCCGGCACTGCAGGCCTCAGCGGCGAGTGACGGAGACGGCCCTGCGGGTTTTTAAGGGGATGTTCTCAAAGGTGGGGGCCTGGATGGATTTTCCGGACCTGCTCAGGCTGACTAAATGCTCGGAGTCTGTTAAGGATGTGCGGGAGAAATGGAACTAGGGCTGCACGCGGTTTGCGGTCGGTAAAAAGGGGGCCCACCAAACGATGAAGCCTTCGAAAATAATGAAAAAAAACATGGCTGAGAGAGTAGGATTCGAAACTACTTACCCATAATTATTCTCCAGAGACGCTTCAGGATACTCCAAAGCCAGTCCTGGGGCGGGTTGGGGGCGGGTTGTTCAGGCCCTTTAAAATAGCTAAGACAATGAAATTGTAAGAAATATAGTGGTGCCGAAGGCGGGATTTGCTTAAAATCCGCACAGGCTCTGGCTTTCGTGGCTCTGCGGTGCCCAA
>CBFDAH010000031.1:0-20796 GCA_965602785.1 uncultured Syntrophobacterales bacterium | reverse complement strand
GTATTTTCCTGTAGGGGCGTGATTTATCACGCCCTAAGAGGGCGCCATGAATTGCGCCCCTGCGTTTCTTTTGATGAACTTACCTTTTTGGCGGCAACTTGGGATTACGGTAAAGGGTCCTAAGGGGAGCCAAGACCTAAAAAAAATCGGTTGTTAAAGACAACGACGGTGGTGACTAGCCGCCCCCCCTGCCCAAAAAAAATGTAGGACAGCCGCCCTCGGCTGTCCAGAGGAATGTAGTCTAGAGAAATGTAGGGGCAGCCGCCCCCGGCTGTCCCCCGGGGTGGGGTAATCATCAAGCTGGCTCAGAATCCCCCGCGGCAGCTTCCGCATCCTCCGTCTTTACCCCCCACACCGCAATCCCCGCCTTGTCCGCCAGGGCCAACATCTCGGCCCGGTCGAAAATGAGAGTCTTGCCGGCTTCGATGGCCAGGACCTTGGCTTCCACCTCTCCCATGGCCTCAATGGTGCCCAGGCCCACCGCCGGCAGGTCGAAGCGCAGGTCCTGGCTGGGCTTGCACACCTTGACCACCACCGCCCCCTTGCCGGCCAGACGGCCCCCCCGGCGAATGGTCTCGTCGGTGCCCTCGATGGCTTCCAGGGCCGTCACCACCTGCTGGCGCACCACCACACACTGGCCCAGGTCCAGACGGCCCACCGCCTTGGCGATTTTGACACCGTAGGTAATATCCTGGAGTTCGTTCTGGTTGGGTATGCGGCGGGAAAGACGGCCTGCCGCGGCCAGCATGTTGTCCAAATACAACAGCGGAGAGACCACGGTGATGCCTTCTTTTTCCAGTTCTGCGGCCAGGGATCTGAGGATTCGATCGTCGTGGCCGGTGCCCACCTTGAGCAGCAGGGTCAGGGCCCTCAGGTCCGGGCGCAATTCCCGAAAGAGACGGCCCCGGGTGATGCCCCCGGCCATGACCACCTGGCGCACTCCGGCCTTTTTGAAAGCCTTGATGAGCCGGCTTAGTTGGCCCACGTGGGTCCAGTGGCATTCGTCAGCCAGGGTCTCCAGGGCGGGGTCGGTCTCACCCTTGAAAGCCACTGCCACGACCCCTAGGCCCCGTTCCCGGACCGCCCGGGCAAATAGAAGGGGAAACTGCCCCTTACCCGCGATTAGACCGACTTTCTCTGGCATCCACGGGCACCAAGCCCCGCTCGGAGCTCTCCACGAACCAGAGGAGGTGCTGGATTTCCGGAATTTGAGGGACTTCTTCCCGGACCCGTACCACCGCTTCCCTGAGGTTCAGGCCCGAGGCAAAAAGGAGCTCATAGGCCTGGCGCAGGGCCTGGAGGGTGGTGTCGGGAAAGCCCCGGCGTTTCAGACCCACCAGGTTCAGGCCCACGAGTTTGGCCCGGTTGCCCACCGCTATGACGTAGGGGGGCACGTCCCGGGCCACCGCGGAGGCCCCGCCGATGAAGGCGTAGCAGCCGATGCGGGAGAACTGGTGCACCGCCACGAAGCCTCCCAGGATGGCCTTGTCCTCCACCAGAATATGACCGGCCAGGGTGGCGGCGTTGGACATGATAACGCCGTCACCGATAATACAGTCATGGGCCACGTGGCAATAGGCCATGATGAGATTGTCGTTCCCCACCCGGGTGATCCCGCCCCCGCCCGCCGTGCCCCGATGCAGGGTGGCGAACTCCCGGATGGTGTTGTCGTCGCCGATGACCAGGTGGCTGACTTCTCCGGCAAACTTGAGATCCTGGGGAACTTCCCCCAACACGGCAAACTGGAAGATGCGGCACCGCGCCCCAATAGTGGTATATTCCTTGATAACCACATGGGAGCCGATCTCGGTATCGGGGCCCACCACCACCTGGCCGGAGATGATGCTGTAAGGCCCCACCGTGACACCTTCGGCCAGATCGGCGGCAGGATCCACGATGGCCGTGGGGTGAATCCGGGACATCTTACTCCTCCCCTCGGCCGATCATGGCCATGAACTGCGCCTCGGCCACCACCTTATCGTCCACCGTGGCCTTGCCCTCCATCTTGAAAAACTTTGTCCCGGGCCTGACAACCTGGACATCTAAGATGAGCTGGTCCCCCGGCACCACCGGCCGCCGGAAGCGCACCTTGTCCATGGACATGAGGTAGACTTCCGGGTTCCCCAGATGCTCCGGGGTGGACAACAGGGCCAGGATGCCTCCCACCTGGGCTATGGCCTCGATAATCAGCACCCCCGGCATAATGGGGTTCTGGGGGAAATGGCCCACAAAAAAAGGCTCGTTGACGCTGACGTTTTTCAGACCCACCACCCGCTTGCCCAGCTCAAGGGTCAGGATGCGGTCCACCATGAGAAAGGGATAACGGTGGGGCAGGATACGCTTGATTTCTTCTATGGTGGGCGGTTGGTTCATGGTTCCGATTTCCTTTTCAGGCTCTCAGTCAGTTCGGCCACCTGCCGTTCCAGTTCCTTGACCCTCCGATACAGGTTCGGGAGTGTGTGCAGGCAGGCCAATGACCGACCGGTTTCCTTGGCGGGCCAAGCAGGAGACCCGAGGAGAAGCTGCCCCGGGGATACGGATTTGGTCACCCCTCCCCTGGCCCCTACCTGGACCCGGTCTCCCACCTCGATGTGTCCGGCCACCCCCGTCTGCCCTCCCAAAGCCACCCACTTCCCCACCTTGGTAGAGCCGGCGATGCCCACTTGGGCCGCCATCACGGTATGCTCCCCCAGGGTGACGTTGTGGGCGATCTGCACCAGATTATCGATCTTCACCCCTTTTCCCACCCGGGTCTCTCCCAGGGCGCCCCGGTCGATGGTGACGTTGGCGCCGATATCCGCGTCGTCCTCGATGACCACAGTGCCCAGTTGGGGAATCTTCATCTGGCCCTGGGGAGTGGGGATGAAACCGAAGCCGTCAGCCCCGATGACCGCGCCGCTGTGAATGATGACCCGCTCTCCCACCCGGCAGCGCTCCAGGATGGTGACGTTGGGAGCAAGATAGGTGTCGGCCCCGATGGTGGTCTCCGGACCCAGGTAACAGCCCGGCATGACCGTGACCCGGTCCCCCAGGCGCACCCCGTCTCCCACAAACACGAAAGGGCCGATGGCCACATCCTGACCCAACACCACCTCGGTGCCTACATGAGCCAGGGGGCTGACGCCGGGCCAGCGAGGCCAGGGCCGGAAAAACACGGCGGCCACCTGGGCATACGCCGGGTAGGGGTGGTCCACCACGATGAGAGGCTTGTCCAGGCTAGCCCATTGTGGGGCGACAATCACTGCCGCAGCCTGAGTTTCCTCCACCAGATGGGCAAAGCGTGGGTGGGCGATAAAGGTGATATCTTCCCCGGTGGCCTGGTCCACGGAGGCCAGACCCCGGATCACCAAATCCGCCGGGCCCCGGAGTTCACCACCCACCAGGGCCGCCAGTTCACCCAGAGTCTTTTCCATGACAGCGCTTATCTAAAGCGGCTGCGCACCTTCTCGGTGACGTCCAGACTTTTATTGCGCACGAATACGCCGGCCTTCGGAATAATCAGGTCCAGTTTCTCGTCGTTGGCCACCTGCTCCACCGCCCGGTTGAACTTGTCCATCAAGGGCTTCATTTCCCGCTCATAATACTGCTGAAAAGTGCGGGCAGCCGAGTTTTTGGATTTCTGGATGTCTTGAAACTTCTTCTGGAGGTCCTGTTGCTTACGCTTTTGGGCGTCGGGTTTAATGATGCCGGCCTGGGCTTGCTTCTGAAATTCCTCCACCTGTCGGCCCAGGTCCTGTTCTTTCTGTTTCAAGGGGCGGCCCAGTTCCTCGGACTTTCTCTTCAGGCTTGCTTCGATGCGTTTGTATTCCGGGGATTTGTTGACGATTTCTTCAACGTCCACCACCCCGATGCGCAGGTCCGCAGCCAGGGCGGGGGTAAGCAGTAGGCTGGTGATGAGCATTACGGTTACGGCCAATTTTTTCATGTACTTACTTCCTCCTCAAAGAAAAAATGTCTCTTTCTGGACTTTATTCTGAGCTTTGTTATAGGGTTGCGGCGACCTGTCCCCCATTCTCCTTAAAAGGCCCCACCCACGGTAAATTCCCAGGCACTCTGGCGCTCGAAGGGCTTTTTGTTCAGGTTATAGCCCCACTCGACCCTAAGCGGCCCCATGGGGGAAAACCATCGGAAGCCGCCCCCGGCGCTGGTGCGGACGTTGGGGTATGAGCTGGAGGGGGGCCCATACACGTTCCCCGCGTCGAAGAAGAACAGGCCAATGAGGCCATATTTTTTCAGCACGGGTACAGGAAAGCGGATCTCCGTATTGATCTGGAAAAACTTTTCGCCCCCGATACGTTGGTTGGTAATGGGATCCCGGGGGCTGATCTCCGCGTATTTAAAACCCCGGATGGAGTCCAGGCCCCCCAGGTAAAACTTCTCATAGGCCGGCTGCTTCCCATAGTTCAGGGCCTGGAGGAAGCCCACCCGGCCGTGTAGCACGAACACGGTGCCCCATTTTAAAGGAACGTACTTGGCCGCGTCGATGAGATACCGGATGAAGGCGACGTCGCCTCCCAGCCCGGCCCACTCGAGGGTCAGGCTGAAGTCCGAGCCGTGGGTGGGCATAAACAGCGAGTCCCGGGAATCCCGACGAAAGCCGATAGTTGCCGCGCTGGTGTTGCGGATGCTGGCGGCTTCCACGATGGTGGGGGTTAGCGTGGCGGCAAAAGACAGATCAAAAAGTTTCACATTCTCAAAACGGTAGCTCGTGAAAACCCGGGTGAAATTCCAACGCAGGGGGTGGGACAAGCGGACTGACCCCCCAAAGCTCTGGCGGGTATATTCATCGAAAATCCGCTCCCAGTTATAGGCGTCGATGCCGAGGCCCAGGGGCCGGTCGAAGAGATACGGCTCCACAAAGCTAATCCGGTAGCGGCTGGCGATGGACCCGATGATGCCCTGGACCCTGAGTTGCTGCCCCCGGCCGAACAGGTTACTCTGGCTGACTTCCACCATGCCCACCAGCTGGTCCTGGGTGCTGTACCCGAGACCTACACCGAAGGAGCCGGTAGGCCGCTCCTTCACGGTGACCTTCAGGTTCATGCGGTCCGGGGTGCTGCCGGGGCTGGTGCTGAAGTTCACGTCCTCGAAGTACTCCAGCCGCTTCAGATTTGCCATGCTGCGCTTGAGCTTGGAAGCGCTGAACATCTCCTGCTCATATACCCTGAGCTCCCGGCGGATCACCTTGTCCCGGGTCTTGACATTGCCGGCGACCTCGATGCGGTCAAAATATACCTTTTTCCCCTTGCCGATATCGAAGGTAATGTCCACCGTGAGGGTTTTCATGTTTTCCTTTAGCAAGGGGCTAATGTCGGCATTGGCAAAGCCCTTGTCCGCATAGAAGTCGGAGAGGGTAGTGATATCAGTCTGGATCACTTCCCGGCTATAGATTTTCGCCTTTCTGATCCCCAGTTTTCCTTTGAGCTCTTTTTTCTCCGCCAACAAGTCGCCCTGCAAGTCAACTTTGCCCACCTTGAATTGCGGGCCTTCGACAATGGGAATGGTGATGTAAATCTTTCCCTCCCGGATGTCGATTTTTGGATCACCCACCTTGGCCTTGATGTGGCCCTTGTTGTAATAATACGCCCCGATTTTCTCCACATCCCGCTCCAGGATGTCCTTCACCAGTTTGCCCGCACCGGTGATATTGGAAACGAGGGGCAGCCCCTTCTCCCTGGTTTCCATAACCTTCTTGAGCTTTTTGGGCTTGATGGATTTCAGGCCTTCGAACTTAATCTCGGTGATGAAAATCTTGCCCCCTTCGTCCACGGTTAACACCAGATTGGCTTCCTGGGGGGTGATGGGCTTCAGCTCATAGGTGATGCGGGCTTCGTAATAGCCCTTCTCCCGATAGATCTTCAGGGCTTTGTCGATGGCTTCCTTGATAACCGGCTCAGAGGCCACCGCCAGGGTCTTGAGTTCCATGGTCTCCATCAGGGTTTTCTTCTTGACCTTCCGGTTACCCTGGATGACGATGGAGCGGATGGAGGGTTTCTCCGCCACAATCACGGTGAGGACCCGGCCCTGGGGAGTTTCGCTCACGTCGAATTTCACGTCGGTGAAATAGCCCATCCGGAAAATGGACTTCAGGTCCTCCCTGAGGCGCATAGGCGAGAGAAGATCTCCATCCCGGGTCTGCATCGCTCCCAGAATGGCGTCCGCTTCGATGCGGCGATTGCCCTTCACCTCGATGTGGTGCAGGCGCTCCTTTCCCAGGATCTTGAGCCCCGCCTCTCCGGCCATCCGGCGGCTCATGCCGGTCAGGGCACCCACCCCGGTACCCTGGAGTTTCAGGATAGCGATGGGCTGGCGGCCGGTGAGGTCCTGGATACGGGCTTGCAGGGAAACGGCCTCCTTGACGATGACCACCTGTCCCGTGATAACCGTGTCGGCGCCCAATTTCCGGCCAATTTCTTTGGCCATGGTGTCGTTCAGGGGTTCCTTCAGGGCCGAAATCTCTTTGGTCAAGTCCTCCTCGGATACCGGGAGGAAACCCTCTACCTTGAGACGCTGCACGAATTCCTGGCGTATCTTTGCCCCCAGGTAATCCATGGGAACTTTGCTCATCACCGCAAAGGGAAAGACCGCCACTTTCTTGAAGGTCAAATCCGGTTCCTGGGCTCGGGCAGAACCGGTCACCGCCCACAGGAGAACGCACAGTGTCAAGAGTAGACGTCGCCGCAACTCAGTCTCCCTGTACCGTCATGGCCTTCCCATCCACCAGGGTAATCAGGCGGTCAAGGGACCGAGCCAGCTCCAGATTGTGGGTTACGATCACCGAGGTGAGACCCTGCTCCCGGTTCAGGTCCAGGAGCAAGTCCTGAACCTGAACCCCGCTTCTGGGGTCCAGATTGCCTGTGGGTTCATCCGCCAGAAGGACTTCCGGCTTGAGAATGAGGGCCCGGGCCACCGCCACCCGCTGCTGCTCCCCCCCCGACAGGGTGGAAACTCGATGCTGCAAGCGGTCCTTGAGGCCCACCCGCACTAAAATGGCCTCGGACTGCTCCCGGGCTTGGGGCTTGGCTATCCGGGCAATGAGGGCTGGCATCATGACATTTTCCAGAGCGTCGAACTCGGGCAAGAGGTAATGGAACTGGAAGATGAAGCCCACTTTCCGATTGCGAAAAGCTGCCAGACGCCAATCGTCTAACGCGAAGACCTCCTCTCCCTCCCAGAGGATATCTCCCGCGGTGGGACGCTCCAGGGTCCCCAGGATGTGAAGCAGGGTGGACTTCCCCACCCCGGAGGCTCCCACCACCGCCAGGGTCTCCCCGGAATATATCTCCAGGTCCAGGCCCCTGATGACCTCCACCCGGTTGCCGTTGGTGGTGAAGGTTTTCACCAGTCCCTGGACCGAAATCTTCACCGGCCGGTTTACGCCTGCCGTTGCTACTGCCATGGGCTCCTAACTTGAATGGTCCACATTAACACGTTCTTCACAAGGCGTCAATTACGCGGGTGGCGACGTCCTACTCATAACGGATGGCTTCCACCGGGTCCAGCCGCGAGGCCTGCCAGGCGGGGTACAGGGTGGCCAGAAAGCTGATGAGCATGGCTGCCCCGATGATCATGGCCAAATCCATGGTCTGCACCTTCACCGGCAGGGTGCTTATGAGGTAGACATCCCGGGGGAGCTTGATGAACTCATAGCGCTTTAAAAGCCCGCACAGGGCAACCCCCAGGACCAGCCCCAAACCGGTGCCCAAAGCCCCGATGAGCAGCCCATCCACCACGAAAATCTGCATAATGCTCTGGCGGGTGGCCCCCATGGATTTCAAAATGGCAATCTCCTTGGTCCGGCGCATCACCATCATGAACAGAGTGGAGGCAATGCCGAAGGCCGCCACCAGAATGATCAGAGTCAGGATGACGAACATGGCGATCTTCTCCAGCTTCAAGGCGGAGAAGAGGCTGTAGTTCATTTGGATCCAGTTCCGGGTGTAAAACTTGTCGCCCAATTTCGTCTCGATGTCCTGGCCGAGTTTCTGGGCCGCGTAAATGTCCCTAAGCGTCACCTCCAGTCCCGTCACCGCCTGCCCGAAGCCCAACATGCTTTGGATGGCCGGGAGGCTGGTATAGACCAGGGAGTTGTCAAACTCGTACATACCGGAGTGGAAAATGGCCTGTACCCGAAAGACCCGCCGGCGGGGGAGCTGACCCATGGGCGTGAGGGTGCCCCGGGGGATGAAGAGGGTGAAGAAGTCCCCCATCTCCAATTTAAGGCGCCGGGACAGCTCGTTGCCGATGGCCACCGGCGGGGGCTCTCCGGGCGGTGCTGACACCAGGTCGGCGAAACTGCCCTGCCGCACCTTCAAGGTGCCCCCGGGCCCCCCGCCTTCCAGAACCGCCAGGTCCAGACCCCTGAGCATCCCCCCGGAGATGGTCCCCGGCGTGGAAAACATCACCGGCGTGTAGAGCCACGGCTGCACCGTCTCCACCCCGGGCACGGTTTTTATTTTGGCCGCCACCGCCTCATAGTCCCCGATGCGCCCCCCCTTGGACAGCACCAGGATCTGCGGGTTGACGCTGAGGATCTTCTTTTTCAAATCCTCGTCAAACCCGGTCATCACCCCGATGACCACGATGAGGGCCATGACCCCCACCGCCACCCCGGCGATGGAAAAGACGGTGGACAAAGAAATGAAGCCCTTTTGCCGCCTGACCCCCCGGAGAAAACGCAGGGCCACGAAGGTCTCGAAGAACCCCAAGGTTACCTCTCCGGCCTCAGCAGGGGAAAAAGGATAACGTCCCGGATGGAAGGGGAATCGGTAAGGAGCATCACCAGCCGGTCGATGCCGATGCCCTCCCCCGCGGTGGGGGGCATGCCGTGCTCCAGGGCCAGGAGGAAATCCTCGTCCACCGCGTGGGGCATCTCTTCGTCTCCGGCCGTGTGGGCCTTAAGTTGCCCCTCGAAGCGCTGCCGCTGGTCGTCCGGGTCGTTGAGCTCGCTGAAGGCGTTGGCCATCTCCCGCCCGGCGATGAACAGCTCAAAGCGGTCCACCACTTCGGGGTTATCGTCGTTTGCCCGGGACAAAGGCGAAGTCTCCGTGGGGTACCCCAGGATAAACGTGGGCTGGATGAGCTTGGCCTCCACGTTCAAATCAAACAGCTTGGTCAGGGCCCGGCCGTAGCCCTCCCCCGGCCTGAGCTGCACTCCGCTCCGTAGAGCCAGCTCCACCAGTGCCTGCCGGTCGTGCACCACCTCCCGGGGGATGCCTCCCAGCTCCGTCAAAGCCTCTCTGAGGTCCAGGCGCCGCCAGGGCCGGGTTAAGTCGATCTCCTGCTCCTGGTAGGCAATCCTCATGGTCCCCAGGACCTCCTGGGCCAAAAAGCACACCATCTCCTCGGTGAGGACCATCAGTTCCTCATAGGTGGCGTAGGCCTGGTAAAACTCCAGCATGGTGAATTCCGGGTTATGGAGGCTGCTGAGGCCTTCGTTCCGGAAATTGCGGTTGATTTCATAGACCCGGTCGAAGCCCCCCACCACCAGCCGCTTGAGGTAGAGCTCCGGCGCGATGCGCAGATAGAGCTGCATGTCCAGGGCCTGGTGATGGGTGGTGAAGGGCCGGGCCGTGGCCCCCCCCGGTATGGGCTGCATCATGGGGGTCTCCACTTCGAGGAACCCCCGCGCGTCCAGGAACTGCCGTATCAGACGAATAATGGCGGCCCGGGTGTGAAACACCTGCCACACCTGGGGGTTCACCAGCAGGTCCAGATACCGGTGCCGGTAGCGGGCCTCCACGTCCGTCAAGCCGTGGTATTTCTCCGGCAGGGGCCGGAGCGACTTGGTGAGCAGGCTGCAGCGGCTCACCCTCAGGGTGAGCTCCTCGGTCTTGGTGCGAAACAGCGTCCCTTCGAAGCCCACGATATCGCCGATATCCAGCTTCTTGAACCACCCGAAGGCCTCGTCCCCCACCTCCTCTCGCTGCACATAGGCCTGGAGGCGTCCCGAGCCGTCCTGGAAATGGCAGAACACCGCCTTGCCGAACTTGCGGATGAGCATCAGGCGCCCCGCCAGGTAGAAGGTCTGGTTCAGCCCTTCGAGCTCCGGACCCGCGAGCCCCCCATACTCCCCGAGGACCTGGGCGATAAGGTGGCTGATGGGGAAGCGGTTGCTGAAGGGGTCCAGCCCCGCCCGCCGGAACTCGGTGATTTTTTCCCGGCGCTGGGCCATAATGTGGTCAGCCAGGGACATGACGGCAGTGTACTTTCGAGATTTTTTTCACAACTGGTAAAACTCATTGTTTGTAAATCGTCCTCTCCGGTTAGTCAAGCCCAAAGTGGTGCACGTTAAGACTGTTGCGAAAGTATCTTGAGGGGCGGGCCGGGGGACCACTGGCCCCCCGCCCTCCCCTCAAACTCCCCTCCCAACCCCCTTTACAATAAGCCGGTAGCACGGGCATCTTGCCCGTACGGCACGGGCTGGAAGCCCGTGCTACCATTCTTGCTGAAGGGTTTGGGAGAGGGGGCAGGGGTCCGCGACCCTTGGCACCCTCTCCAAAAAGACTATTTGCAACAATCTGATGTTAAGGCGAACACGGCGCACCCCCAGGAGATTTAAAACACCCTGCCCTCCCGGCAACCCCGGCCCGACTCCCCCACTCTCCCTGACCCTGACAACAGATTTTGTCCCGCGGTCCGAGGCGTGATAGATTTATCCTGAGCCTTAAGCTCTCCAGTATCGACCTGGGTCAGACGGGCAAAGGCGACCTTGCGCACCACCCTCCGGCGCCTGGCCGATAAAAGGAACGGCGATCATGCATCGGTTGCTAGAGGAGATCGGCAACACCACCATTCGCTACTGGACCAACCCCCAGACGACCCGAAAAACCATCCTGGTCTTATGGTTGATCAGCGCCACCCTGTTAGCCTGCTGCCGGGCGGCGTCCTTCGGCGTCATTTTCGACCTCACCAACCTGATCCTGGCTCTGCTGGCTTTGGTGCTGCAGGGCGCCGCCGCCCTCTTGTATCTCCTGCGGGCCGAGGCCCAAGACGCCGGCGACGAGGCGCCCAGGCTCTTGCGCCTGCTTATCATTATCTGGATTATCAGTTTGGGGTTCTTTTTTCCCAATCTCTTCCCCGGCCTCACTATGACACACCGTCTGCATCCCGGAAAAATTGCCGGCCTCTATTCTCTGGTGGCCGTCGCCCTCCTGGCCCTCCGGACGGTTCAGCAGGACCACCGGGACGCCCCCCGGGAGCCGGTGGATTATGGGAACATTCTTTTCTGGTCGCTGGTTGTTTTTGTAATAAATTCTCTTCTCTTTTTCCTTTTTGTGTTAGACTCCCACACTACCTATCTCATCAAGGACAATCTCGAAACCCTGAAACACATATGGAGAACCGCTTCGCCCCCCGGTTGAGGGTTCCCTGCCTCATTCAAAGCTTCCCCGGGGAAAAATTTCTGGTAAAATGATTCAATCACCCGAGTATAGGGTGATATTCTGTCTCTATGTGTGATCTCAGAACCTTTTCCCTGGAGGTGAGAACCACCGGGGGGACCGACATTTTGGACCTAACGCCCCTGGTGGCTGAAAACGTTGTTGCCACAGGCCTGGCCCAGGGACTGGTGCATCTCTTTATCCCCGGCTCCACCGCGGCCCTTAGCACCATCGAGTACGAGTCCGGGGTGGTGAACGACCTGAGAGACGCCATCGAGCGACTTTTTCCCCTAAATATACCCTATGAACACGACCGCCGGTGGGGAGACGGCAACGGCTACGCCCACGTCCGGGCCGCCTTCTTGAAACCCAGCCTCACCATCCCCCTCATTGACGGTCGTTTGGAGCTCGGCACCTGGCAACAGATCGTGCTCCTGGACTTCGACAACCGCCCCCGCCGCCGCCGCATTCTGGGGCAGGTGATGGGGCCGACGTCGTAAAAAAACCCGTGAAGCCCGCCAAATCCTCCGATCCTAAGATCACCGACCAGCTTACCCTGGCCGATAACGCCTTGGCCCAGGTCCTCTTCGGAGAGCAGGGGCAGAACCTCCGCCTCGTCGGCCGCCTCCTGGGGGTGAAGCTCTCCAGCCGGGGAAACCAGGTCAATATGGAAGGCCCCGAGCCCCAGGTGAAGCTGGCCGTCCGGGTCCTGGAACAGCTCTATCAGCTCCTGAAGTCCGGCTATGCCCTGGCCCCCCAGGACGTGCAGCACGCCGTGAAAATCCTCCTGGAACAGGAGGATGCCGCCATCAAGGATATTTTTCTGGATACTGTCTACATCTCCGCCATGAAGCGGCGCATCACCCCCAAAAGCATCACCCAGAAACGCTATATCGAAGCCATCCGCAACCACGACATCGTCTTCGGGGTGGGGCCGGCAGGGACCGGCAAGACCTATCTGGCCATGTCCATGGCGGTGGCTGCCCTCATGAACCATGAGTTCATCCGCATCGTCCTGGCCCGGCCGGCGGTGGAGGCCGGGGAGAAGCTGGGCTTCCTCCCGGGGGATCTCTACGAAAAGGTGAACCCCTATCTCCGCCCCCTCTACGACGCCCTCCACGACATGATGGATTTTGACAAAGCCACCCGCCTGGTGCACCGGGGGATCATCGAAGTAGCTCCCTTGGCCTTCATGCGGGGCCGCACCTTGAACGATTCCTTCGTCATCCTGGACGAGGCCCAGAACACCACCTCCGAGCAGATGCTCATGTTCCTGACCCGCCTGGGGTTCGGCGCCAAAGCGGTGATCACCGGAGACATCACCCAGATCGACCTCCCCGGCGGGGTCGTCTCAGGGCTGGTGGAGGCCCGCCGGCTCCTGAGCGGGGTGGAGGGCATCGCCTTTATCAACTTCACCGAGCGGGACGTGGTGCGCCACCCCCTGGTACAGGACATCATCCGGGCCTATGAAGCCCGCCGCCCCCGGTCCAAAGACCGCGAAGGGGACGTGCGTCATGCCGGATAAAGAACCCCGGAAAATTGGCCCCGTGCAGGACTGGGAACGTGCTCTGCGGGCCAAACTGAGCTGGCCCCGCCAGCTCAAGCTCCCGGCTTTCCTCAAAAATGACCGCACCGTCAAAATACTCCTGCTCCTAACCCTGAGCCTGTCCATCGCCTTCCTGCTCTCCCCCCAGCCCCAAAAGCCCTGGCGCCAATACAAAGTCAAGGACATCGCCCAGGATAACATTCGGGCCGTGGGAGACTTTCTGGTGGAGGATGTGGAGACCACCAAAAAGCGACAGCAGCTTTTGCTGACCAAGATTCCTCCGGTCTTCGACCTGGACGAACAGCTGGCCGGGAAAATCCAGGCGCGGCTTAACCGGGCTCTGGAATACATGCGCCAGGTCTCCCGGAGCCTGGCCCCGGTTGAGTCCGGTGAGCAGGCGAAAAAACCTTCCCCGGGCAAGTCCGGCTTTACCCCTCCTTACAAGGAACTCCTCAAGCATAAACCTGAATTTGACCGCCTGTTAGGGGTACCCCTTCCCACCACCAGCTTTCGACTCCTGGCCAAAGCCAAGTTCTCTCCCGCCGTGGAGGCCTTGGTCAACCAGGTGATCCAGCAGGTTTCCCACCAGGGGGTTATTGCCAGCCGGAGTTTCCCCCAGCCCGAGCCCAAGATGGTTCTGGTGCGCCGCCTGCCCTCTGGGAAGGAGCAGGTCCTGCGCACTCCCTATCCCTTCCTCGTGCTGAACGGGCTGCGCAAACCCGTGGCCAATTATTGCCGGGAGATCGCCGCCGACTTCTCCGCCGCCGACCGCTTCCTGGTCTGCGACCTGGTGCAACAACTCTCGGTCTCCAGCCTTTCCTTCAACCTGGCGGAAACCCGGGAGCGCCAGCAGATCGGCCTCAATCAACTGCTCCCCACCTTTTACCCCGTGAAGAAAGGCGAATTCCTTCTCCGGGAAGGGGAGCGCCTTACCCCCTTACACCTGGCCAAGCTCAGAGCCCAAAGCGCCTCGTATCCGCCCCACCGCGGCCTGCTCATCTTCCTCGGGACCTTTTTGAGCCTGGTCCTCATCCTCTGGCTGGTCTACAACTTGGCCCACATCTCCTTGAGAAACTTCTCCACCCGCCTCAAGGACCTGGCCTTTCTGGCGGCGCTCATTCTCGTGAGCCTCATAATAAATAAGAGCATTATTAGCCTGTCGGTCATTCTCACCCCCCTCCGTCCCGAACTGGGACAAAATCTGGTGTATGCCCTGCCCATCGCCCTCGCCCCCCTCTGCGCCACCTTGTTCCTGGGAATGGAGACCGGCCTGGCCCTGGCCTTCCTCATGGCCATCCTTTCCGCCCTGCTTCTGGAAAAGCCCTTTCCCCTGTTTCTTTACCTGGTGGCTGCCAGTCTCATGGGTGTCTGGGGATTGCGCTCCTATGGCCATCGCCGCTCCCTTATCAACACGGGTTTGGCCATCTGCGCCGTGAACCTCTTTTTGGTCACTGCCTTCAAGTTTGTGGAGTACCCCTTCACTGCCCGGGATCTGCTCCTGGGACAGTGCTTCGCCTTGAGCGGCGGCCTCCTCACCGGGATTTTAGCCCTGGGCCTCACCCCCATCCTCGAGAGCGTGTTTCGATACACCTCCAACATCCGCCTCCTGGAAATGCTCAACCTGGACCAGCCTCTCTTGAAAGAGTTGATGCTGGTGGCGCCAGGCACCTATCACCACTCCCTGATAGTGGGCCAGATCGTGGAAGTGACCGCCTCGGCCATCGGCGCCAATCCCCTGCTCGCCAAAGCCGCAGCCTACTATCACGACATCGGCAAAGTTAAAAAGCCGGCCTACTTCGTGGAAAACCAGTTCGGTGGGGAAAACAAGCACGAGAAGCTGGCTCCCTCCATGAGCAGCCTTATCCTCACCGCCCACGTCAAGGACGGCGTGGAGTTGGCCCGGAAACACCGGTTGGGAGAAGCCATCTGCGCCATCATCCAACAGCACCACGGCACCTGCTTCATCAGCTATTTCTACGACAAGGCCCAGAACCAGGCTTCCAACCCCAGCAAAGTGAATGCCAACGACTATCGCTACCCGGGCCCTCGCCCCCAGACCAAGGAGGCCGGGCTGGTATTGGTGGCGGATCAGGTGGAGGCGGCCTCCAAGACCCTGTCCGATCCCACTCCCGCCCGCGTCCAGGGCATGGTCCAGAAGATCATCAACAAGATTTTCGCGGATGGGCAGTTGGACCAATGCGAACTCACCCTGAAGGAACTCCACCTCATCGCCAAGCATTGCAACAAGATCCTGAGTGGCATGTTCCACCAGCGCGTCCAGTATCCCGCCCCGGCCGCCAAGACCCGGTCCCATGAAGATCTGGATAAGCAACCGACAAAGAAAAACGGCGTTAAGTCTGCCAACGGTAAGGAAAAAAGCCAGGAAGATCTTAAACGCCTTGGGATGGGCTAAAGCTGAGCTCTCCCTCACCCTGGTGGGCGACCGGGCCATGGCCCGCCTCAACCGGGAAACCTTCGGCAGGCGAGGTCCCACCAATATCATCGCCTTCCCGATGGATGTTGGGGGAGGAGATCTTGAAGACCGCGCCGGCCAAACGCCTTCCCCCGGCCCACCCCTCCAGAACTCCAGCGGCCCGCCTCCGCTTTTGGGAGAAGTGGTCATTTCAGTGGAAACCACCCGGCGCCAGGCGCTGGAAAACGGTTGGCCCTGGGTAGAACTTTTCGATTTTTTTTTGATTCACGGTATATTACACCTCATGGGCTACGACCACGATACTCCCGAGACCGAGGTGGCCATGACCGCCAAAACCTGGGAGATCCTGGAGATAGTTCGTGGGGGAGGGGGCTAAGGGCAGGGAGCCACGCTCCCTGGCCCTCCCCCCACATATCACCCCCCACCAAGGAGGCGCCGGGATGACGAAGTTGGAAGTGAATGTGGATCATGTGGCGACGCTTCGTCAGGCCCGGTTAATTGACGAGCCCGATCCGGTGCATGCCGCGGTGCTGGCCGAACTGGCCGGCGCCGACGGCATCATCGTGCACTTGCGGGAGGACCGTCGCCACATTCAGGACCGGGATTTGCGGCTGTTGCGAGAGACGATAAAAACCCGCCTCAATCTCGAAATGGGGGCCACTGAGGAAATGCTCCGTATTGCCTCCGAAGTCAAGCCGGACCTCGTCACCCTGGTGCCGGAAAAGCGCCAGGAGCTCACCACCGAAGGGGGCCTCGACGTGGCGGGCCAGAAGGAGGCCCTTCAGGACTATGTCAAGAACCTTATGGCCGCAGGCCTCACAGTGAGCCTCTTCGTGGACCCAAACCCGGCTCAAATCACCGCCGCCAAACACGTGGGAGCCCTGTGGGTGGAGCTCCACACCGGCATTTACGCCGAGGCCCAGAGCGAAGCCGCGGCCCTCAAGCACTTCGATGAACTCTTGGACTCAGCCCGCCACGCCCGGAGCTTAGGCCTCCGAGTGAAATGCGGCCACGGCCTCAATTATCAAAACATCAAGCTCTTCCGGGGCCGCCCCGAATTCGAAGAATTCTCCATTGGCCACAGCATCATCAGCCGGGCAGTGCTGGTGGGCCTGGAACGGGCCGTGCGGGAGATGCTGGAGCTCATTAAACCGTAAAGTATCCTGGGGAAGGGCCGCTGATGGTCGGGGCGTGATTCATCATCCCCAAACCGCCTCCCCCTCGCACTCCCCTCCCCCCGTGGACCGGAAGCAGTCATTTTGCCTGGACAGACTGAACGTAAGTGGTGTAAGTAAACCTAGGGCGGGCACTGCCCCCCAAAGCAAACTGATTGCCAGCATTGGAGCCGCAGGCTTCAGCCTGCCCTGGGCCCCAGCGACACCCTTGGGTCACCCATCGCCAGGAGGATTTAGCCCCGCACTTACTTTAGCTCTGTTTGATATACCATTGTCGGAAAGGAGAGGATATGGCAACCACCGGGGAAGGTCCCCAGGCGCCAGAGACCCAAGAACCTGAAGTCATGAAATCCCTCACCCTGGGGATCGTCGGAGACCTGGGGAGGCTCTTCAAAGAACACGGCCTGGGGGAAAAACCCATCAAGATTGTGGAGGCCCTGGTCTTCGCCATGTTCGTGGTCACCGAAGCCTTTGTCTCCGTCAAAAAAGGGCTGGACCAGGCTCAGGAGTCCCTGGACCTCTTTCACGAAATCATGGCGGAGTATATTCTCTCGGAGTACTTTTTCAAAAACCAGAAAGCCCAGGACATGGAAGAGGTCACCGACCGCTTCCAGGAGTTGCGGGAACTAATTAACCAGCGCTACCAGGAATACCGCCAAAACTTCCTGGAGGACTATCAGGACAAACAGTTGAGCTTTCACCGGACCTTAACCAGCCTTACTGGCCACCTCCTGGCGGAACCCCTCCCGGAGGGCGAAGCCCAGGACCGGCTCGTGGCCGTCTTTTCCGTGAAACTGGCCAAGTTCTGGTCGGGGTGCATGTCATCTTTCCAGCCCGAGCCGGCCTAAAAAATATACCTTACCCTCGTTCCCTGTCTCCGCGGGGAACGAGGTGGGACCGGTGGCACAGGCTTCCAGCCTGTGCTATCTTTTTAGTAAGGCAAGAGTTAAGACCACGAGCCTGGGCCACCAAGATATACTATCCTTATCTTACATAACACCACTTAGCTGACATGGCCTTTATCGATCTCCATACTCACAGTAACGCCTCCGACGGATCCTTCCCGCCCCGGGAGGTGGTGCGCCTGGCCAAAGAGCGGGGCCTTAAAGCCCTCGCCTTGACGGACCACGACACCATTGACGGCCTGGCCGAGGCCATGGCCGCCGGCGCTGAGTTCGGCCTCGAAGTCATCCCCGGGGTGGAAATCAGCGCCGAACACTCCCTCGGCGCCATGCACATCCTGGGGTATTTTCTGGACTACGACAACCCTCTGTTTACCGAACGCCTGGCCGTCCTGAAACAGGCCCGCAAAGACCGGAATCCCCAGATCGTCGCCAAGCTCAACGACCTGGGCATTCCCATCACCATGGAGCAGGTGGAGGCCATCTCCGGCCGCGGCCAGATGGGTCGGCCCCACATTGCCCGGGCCCTTTTCGAAAGCGGCTACGTCAGGTCCATCCAGGAGGCCTTCGACATCTATCTCGGCAACGAAGGCAAGGCCTATGTAAGCAAATTCCGCTTCCCCCCCGAAGAAGCCATCGCCATGATTCGGGACGCCCGAGGTATCCCCGTCCTGGCCCACCCCTTCACCCTGGGCCTCCACACTTCCGAAACCATGAGGCCGCTCCTCAAGGAACTCAGGGCCCTGGGCCTGGCCGGGGTGGAGTGCTACTACCCGGAACACTCCTTCGGTCAGGAAGCCCTCTACCTGTTCCTGGCTCGGGAACTGGGCCTGCTCATCACCGGAGGCTCCGACTTTCACGGTGACAACAAGCCGGAGGTGAGCCTGGGCCGCATCACCTGCCAGCCCCTCCTCGTCTACGACCTGGTGGTGGCTATGAAGCAGTGGCGGGAGAAAGAATTTGGGGGAGGGGGCTAAGGGTAGCGTACCCTTACTCCGTCCTCCAATCCCTTACGGGGGTATTTTTAGTTAGGGAAGTCGGAGCCAGAGGCTCCGCCTGCCCCGACCCCCTTATGCGGGGGTTGGGAGGGGAGTTTGAGGGGAGGGCGGGGGGCCTCAGGTCCCCCGGCCCTCCCCACAACTTCCGTGGGCCGGCCCCCCCATCTTTTCCGCCTTACACAATCAACATGCAATCACCGTAGCTGTAAAACCTGTAGTTTTGTTGGATGGCGTCCTGGTAGGCGGCCAGGATGAGGTCCCGGCCGGCGAACGCGGCCACCAGCAGCAGGAGAGTGGAGCGGGGCAGGTGAAAGTTGGTGAGGAGTTGGTCCACGGCCTGAAAGCGGTAGCCGGGGTAGATGTAGAGGCCGCACCAGCCCTCCTGGGGGGTGAAGCCCTGGGGGCCAGCGCAGTGCTCCAGGACCCGGACACTGGTGGTGCCCACGGCCGTGAGGCGCTTGCCTGCCTTTCGGGCCTGGGTGAGGCTTGTCGCGGTTTCTTTGTGCATTGCAAAATATTCGGGCTGGAGGTGGTGCTCAGTGTAATCCAGGGTGCGCACCGGGAGAAAGGTCCCCGGCCCCACGTGCAGGGTGATGGTGACCGTCTCCACCCCCACCTCCCTCAGGTGCCCCATGATCTCCGGGGTGAAGTGCAGTCCCGCCGTGGGCGCCGCGATGGCTCCGGAGCTAACGGCATACACCGTCTGGTAGCGCTCCTGGTCCGCCGCCTCAGGCGCCCGCCGGATGTAGGGCGGCAGGGGCACTACTCCTCTTGTCAGGATAGCCTGACCCACCTCCCCCTCCCGGCACCGGAAGCACACCTCGGCCACCCCGTGGCCCACCAGCGCGGTTATTTCTCCCTCCAGGCCACCGCTAAAGCTGAGCACCTGGCCCTCCTTAAGGCGACGGCCCCGGTAGCTGGCCCGGACCCGGGCCGCACCGGGGGTGGGGCCGGGCTCTGCGGCTTTTGGCAGGTGGTGCAGGAGGAGCTCCACCCGGCCGCCGCTGGCCTTCCGGCCCAAGAGACGAGCCGGGAAGACCCGGGTGTCGTTCAGCACCAGAACATCGCCGGCGTCCAGAATCTCCGAGAGTTCCGCAAACGTGGTGTGTCGCCAGGCGCGGCTCGCCCGGTCCACCACCATGAGACGGGACGAGTCCCGCCGGGGCGCGGGATGCTGGGCGATGAGCTCCGGGGGGAGGTGATAGTCAAAATCGACAATAGTGGGTGGCATGGGCTTTTAAGGAGTTAATCCCAAAGGCCGGGGCCTGTCAAGGCCAGGATGCTCCCCCACCACGGCAGACCTGGGGTGCTCCAGATGGTCCTGGCCCCGCCGCCCTCATTTCGTCCCTCTGCCTCTCACCACTGTTTGAGAAACTAACCGCGCCGGAGTACATATTCTGCTTGACAGCCAAATAGAGTCATTCTAAAATTAGAACAATTCTAATCAAGTCCCATGTTAGATCTAGAAAAAGTCATCAGCGCCATTCAGTCCGCAGGGTTCCGGCTGACTCCTCAGCGGCGGGCTATCCTGGACTATCTGGCCTCCACCGACGTGCACCCCAACGCCCAACAGATTTTTCAAGCCGTCAAAAAAACCCACCCGGATATCAGTTTGGCCACCATCTACAATACCTTGGGAACCCTCGTGCAGTTGGGCCATCTGAAAATGCTGGAGCTCGAGCCGGATAACCGTTATGAGACCAATTTTACCCAGCATATCAACCTGATTTGCACGATCTGCGGCAACATCCAGGATCTGGAAGGAGACTTCACCATCAGCCCGGCAGAAGTGTTGCATCAGCTGGGCTTCCAGGTCCAGGACAGCCGCCTGGAATATTACGGCGTCTGCCCAGACTGCCAGGCCCGGTCGAAGGAAAAACCCCCGGGGTCCAGCGACAGCGGCGCCCCAGGCACTTAACCAGGAGGTCTTCATCATGGAAGAGAAAAAAGGCAAAAGAAATCTCACCACTGCCTCGGGAATTCCCGTCGCCGATAATCAAAACTCCATTACCGCCGGCCCCCGGGGCCCGCTTTTGGGGCAGGATTTACATTTGTTTGAGAAGATGGCCCACTTCAACCGGGAGCGTATTCCCGAACGGGTGGTGCATGCGTAGTGTGCGGGCGCCGGGGTTATTTTAAGGTCACTAAACACCGTACAAAGGAGGTTTTACCATGAATGACGAAGACCGCAAATTTACCACTAACGGCGCCGCTGCCGGCAGAGGCACGTCGAACCGGGACTGGTGGCCGAACCAGTTGAACCTCAAGATTCTTCATCAGAACTCTCACATGAGCAATCCGATGGGCGAGGAGTTCAACTACGCTGAGGAATTCAAGAAACTCGACCTGGAGGCCCTGAA
>CBFDAH010000030.1:0-20978 GCA_965602785.1 uncultured Syntrophobacterales bacterium | reverse complement strand
TAACTGAAGCGATGCTGGTGGTTGCACAGGCTCTCCGAATGCCCGATGAACAGATAGCCCCCGGTTTTTAGGCAGTTATAGAACTTTTCGACCAAGGTCACCTGGGTTTCCCTTTCGAAATAAATCATGACGTTGCGGCAAAAAATGATGTCCAGCTCTTCCCGGAAAGGGAACTGGTCCATCAGGTTAAGGTGGAAGAAGTCCACCAGGCGCCGCACTTCGGGCCTAACCCTGACAAAGCCCTCCCAATCCCCGGTACCCCGCTTGAAGTAACGCCGCAGCCACCCGGAGGGCAGTGGCTGTGCCCTGCCCATGGGGTAAACCCCCCGCTCCGCCTGAGCCAACACCTGGGTGTTAAGATCTGAGGCAAAGATCTTTGCCCCGGAGAAGTCCTTCCCCGGGAAGGCCTCACAGAGGACCATGGCCAGAGTGTAAGGCTCCTCCCCGCTGGAGCAGCCGGCGCTCCAGAGTTTTGCCCGCAGGGAACTCTGGTTCTTCTGGCGCCAGCTGGGTAAGATTTCCTCGGCCAGGTACTGAAAGTGCCCGGGCTCCCTCCAGAAAGCAGTCTGGTTGGTGGAGAGCGCGTCCAGGAAGCTGGCGAGCTCGGCTCCGCTTTTGTTCTCCAGTACCCGCTGGTAGTATTCCCCAAAGCTCGTTACCCCCCGCAGCCGCAGGACTTTCATGAGCCGGGACCGCACCAACTCCTTCTTTTGTGGGGTCAGGCGGATACCGGCATGTTGGTAGACCAACTGGCAGAAGCTGAAAAATTCAGCGTCGGAGAGTTCCGGGCTTACCCTAGCGGACTCGAGCGGACAGGCCTCCAAGGCCTTCCCCGCCGATCTGGCAGTGGAGCCGGGGTGTGCAGCCATCCCTCTCCCTCCTTTGGGCTTCAGTTCCCCAGGGCCTCGAGACCGGACAGCTCCTCAGGGCTTAAGACCTGGTCGATGTCTAGGAGGATCTTGATGGTTCCCCGGGCCTTGGCGATGCCCATAATGTAGTTGTTATTTACTCGGGCCCCGAAAGACGGGGCCGGTTCGATGTCGTCGCTACTGACGTGTAACACCTCTGACACCGAGTCCACCACTACCCCCACCTGCACCGAGCCTACCCTGGTTGCCACCTCCACCACGATGATGCAGGTGCGTTCCCCATAATCCATGGGGGGGAGACCGAATTTGAGCCTGAGGTCGAGGACCGGGATGACCCGACCCCTCAGGTTAATGACCCCCTTGACGAAGGACGGGGTCTGGGGAATGGCGGTGATATCCAGCATGCCAATAATTTCCCGCACCTTCAAAATCTCCAGGCCGTAGTCCTCCTTGGCCAGGGTGAACGTGAGATACTTCCCCTCCCGATCCTGGAGGGCCTGGGTTTCCTGGTCCAATGCCCGAGCTGCCTGGGCCATGTCTCATCTCCTTTTCTGCTACCGGACTGGAGAGGAGGGGGGCTCTGCCACCCTTGTCAAGAGGCGCCGTGCCTCATTATCCCCCAACCCAACTCTGTGTGATGTATCGGTGCGCGGTTTAAAAATCCTTAAAATTATCATCGTCCAGGGGAATGATCTGCTGCGGATTCGTCCCATGGGGTTTCTCATGATGACCCGGCAGCGGATTCTCTTGCCTAGGATGCCTTATGGCTCCCTGCACCCGGGCCAGCCCGGCTTGGAGTAAATGCTTGGCGCCAGGACTGGTGCCATTGGCCCGGCTACCCCCAACCACCGCCTGGAGGTCTAGGACCACGCCTTTCATCTGCCCTGCCTGGGCGGTGAGTTGCTGGGAAGCCGAGGCCGACTCCTCGGCGTTGGCTGCCACCTGTTGGGTGACGCTGTTCATTTCGTTCACCGCTTTGTTGATCTGGTCCACCCCCTGGGCCTGTTCCCCGGAGGCCGCAGAGATCTCCGCTACCAGCTCCTTGACCTTGCCGGTGCTCCCCGTCACCTGGGAGAAGGCCTCGGCGGTTTTGTCCACCAGCTCCGAGCCTTCCTTGACCTTGCCCACTGTACCTTCAATGAGATTGGCGGTATTCTTGGCGGCTTCTGCGGCCCGCATGGCCAGGGCTCGGACCTCGTCGGCCACCACCGCGAAGCCCGCCCCCGCCTCCCCGGCCCGGGCCGCTTCCACCGCGGCGTTCAGGGCCAAGAGGTTGGTCTGGAAGGCGATCTCATCAATGGTCTTGATGATCTTGGCCGTCTCCTGGCTGGCGGTGGAAACCTCATGCATGGAGGTGGTAAGCTGGCCCATGGAGGTGTTGGCAGTTTCTACGACCCGGGCGGCCTCCCCCATGAGGACGTCGGCCTGGTGAGCGTTTTCCGCGTTGGTGCGGGTCATGGAAGCCATCTCCTCCAGGGAGGAGGAGGTCTCCTCCAGGGAGGCCGCCTGCTCCGAAGACCCCTGGGCCAGGGACTGGCTGGAGGAGGACACCTGGGTGGCGGCCGCGGCCACCTGCTCGGAGCCCTCGGACAGGCCGGCGATGGCACGATTCAGGGGCCGGGTGATGGACAGGCTGAGGAAAAACCCCAAGGACAAAGACACCAGCACCCCGATGATCATGCTCGCCATTGACATGTACCCGACATGGTTTGCCTGAGCCTCAGCCGTCTTTTCTAATTCCTTGAGCCGATGCTCCACTTTGGGTCGGAGTTTACCAAAAATTTCTTGGACGTTTTTCAATTGCACCCCGGTCTCATTCTCGTAAATCTTCAGGGCCTGGGGACGGAACTCCTTGCCTTTCTGGAGCATGGCTTCCAGGTTCATCGCAGACTTATGCAGTTTGGTGTGGTACTCTTCCATCCGGCTCAATAAAGGGGCGATTTCAGGGACTTGTTGTTCAGCTTTTTTCCGCGCCTCGCTGTAGTACCATTTGCCAAAAGCACACTTGTGGGAGTCTTTTTGCACCGGGAGTGCGGTCATGGTGGCATCTCTCTGGAACTCGCCCACCTTTCTGGCCCAATTGAGGTGATCGATCTCCTTGGCCAGCATAGTCGCTCGAATATTTTCAAGATCCTGCACTTCATGAGAAATTTTGAGGGTGTTTGAGACGCCGCGCCAACCCATGAAGCCCACCACCAGGGTGATGAGGGCCACTATCAGAAAACCGCCCACAAGCTTGACACTTAATTTTAAATTCTTAACCATTTTTTTCTCCTGTGTTCGCCCTTTTTCAATACACAGATGACGGGGAATCTATTTTTCTCAAAGCCGCCGCGTCCCCGGCAAAACCCCGATAACTCCAGAGGTTCACAACTCATAGTGGTAAAGATCTGAAGCAGTTCCCTGGTCCTGTTCCAGGCGGAAAAGCCCCCCCAAGTCTAAAATCAGGCCCACCCGACCGTCCCCCAAGATGGTGCCCCCGGCGAGACCCTCCAGTTTCTGGAAGAAGTGCCCCAGGGACTTGATGACGATTTCCTGCTTCCCTAGGATGTCGTCCACCAGTAAGGCCCGCTTCTCCCCCTCATGCTCCACCACCATCACCAGGGCCTCGGCGGGGTGGACCTCCCCGTCGCCAAAACCGAAGAACCGGTGCAGGCGCAGCAGGGGCATGAGCTGGTCGCGTACCTGGATGAGCTCCCCCCGGCCTTGGACGGTGAAGTAGTCCTCCACCGCGGGACGCAGGGTCTCTTGCACCCCCACGGTGGGCAGGATGTAACGCTCGCCCCCCACCCTGACCACCATGCCATCGATGATGGCCAGGGTAAGGGGCAGGCGCAGGAGGAAGCGGCAGCCTTTACCGGGACGGGAAGCGATATCGATTTTGCCCCGCAGGCGCGTAATGATCTCCTTCACCACGTCCAGACCCACCCCCCGGCCGGAGACCTCGGTTACCGTCTCCACCGTGCTGAAACCGGGCTCGAAAATCAGGTGGTCGATCTTTTCGGGGCTTAGCGCCTCCCCGGAGGGCACCAGGCCCCGTTCCTGGGCCTTGGCCAGGATGGCCTCCCGGTTGAGGCCCTGGCCGTCGTCCTCGATTTCGATGATGATGTCCCCACCCATGTGAAAGGCCCGGAGCCACAGGTGGCCGGACGAGGGCTTACCCAGGGATTGGCGCTCCCCCGGAGCTTCCAGACCGTGGTCTACGGAATTGCGCATCAGGTGCACCAGGGGGTCGTAAATGGCATCCACCATGCTGCGGTCGATCTCGGTATCCTCGCCTTCCAGGTGGAGCTTGACGTCCTTGCCCATCTTGTGGGACAGGTCCCGGACCAGACGCACCATCTTGCGGAAGGTGGCCCCGATGGGCACCATGCGGAGGGACATGGAAATTTTTTGCAGCTCAGAGGTGATGCGGGCCATCTGCCCCAGGTCCCGCTCCAGCTTCTGGTCTCCCAGATTGCTGATGGTCTGGTTCTGGCTCACCTGGCTCTGGACAATGACCAGTTCCCCCATGAGGTCCACCAGGTTGTCCACCTTGGCCAGGTCCACCTTCACCGTCTCCGAAACCGGGACCTCGCTGGTGGGCTTGGCCTCGGTCATTTGCTGCACCAGGGCCTGGGCTACCTTCTGGGGGGCCACCTTGTCGTCCTGGACCAGAAGCTCCCCCAATGGCGGGGAGTGTTCTTGGGTCTTCTGGTGCTCCAGAACCTCGGCCAGTTCCTCCGGAGGCAGGTCTCCCTGGTCCACCAGGATTTCCCCCAGCCGGGACGCCGGCTGGGAAGAGGTGGCGTCCACCTGGTTGATCTTGGCCTTGATGGGGGCGAGATCGAAGGTTCTGAGCCCCCGGCCCTCCGCCAGAGCCTCTTGCAGGTCGGCGAGCAAGCCCTTCATGAGGTCCACCGCTTCCAGGATCAGGTCCACCAGATCGCTGGAAACCATGACCTGGCCTCCTCGCACCCGTTCCAGAAGCCACTCCACTTCGTGGCCCAGCTCCTGGATCTGGACGAGATTGAGGAAGCCGGCTACGCCCTTCAAGGTGTGAAAGGGCCGGAAGATGGCGTTCACCGCCTCTAGGTCGTCCGGCTGGCGCTCGAGGAGCACCAGGTGGGTTTCGATGCCCTCCAGGTGCTCGTTGGCCTCGAGGAGGAAGTTGGTCACCAGTTCGGGATCGTCCCAGGCCGGCGTCGGTGGGCTGGCCTCCGCGCGGGTCGGCTCTTCGGCCACCCTATCCAGGCCGAGCTCCTGGGACAGGGAACAGTAAGCCTCCCAGGCCTCGCCGGTGGGGGGCCACTTCTCTTCCCGGGTCCACCTCTGGAGGAGGGTGACCCCAAGGCCCAGCAATTCGAGGGCCTGGGCCGTGGCCTCCATTTCCTGCAACACCAGCCGCTGGCCCACCGCGGTCATCTGTTGGAAGAGGGGGGCCAGCTCCTGGAACCGGGCCAGGTCGGCCTGGGCTTGCAGCTCTTCCAACTGAGTGAGGAAGGCGCCCAGACCGGGGACGTCGTCCTCCGTCAGCATCACCACCATGAGAGCCAGTTGCTCCAGATGGGTCGAAAGGTTATGCGATTCCAGGGATGTGTCCGTCAAGACAATTCTCCCAGCTTCTTAGGAATGCAGCCTGCTCAGGCTTGGGCCAACTTCTTGAAAATAGCCTCGATCTTCTCCTGAAACACTTCCGCCGTGAAGGGCTTCACCACGTAGTTGTTCACCCCGGCCTTCACCGCCTCCAGGACGTTGTCCTTCAATCCCTCGGCGGTGACCATGAGAACGGGCAACTGGGATGTCTTGGGATTCTGTCGCACATGCTTCAGGAGATCGAGGCCCGACATGGCGGGCATGTTCCAATCCGTCACCAAAAGACCCACCTGTTCGTTTTTCATAAACTCCAGGGCGGTGGTGCCGTCCTCGGCCTCGCTGATGTTTTCAAACCCGATTTGTTTCAAGATGTTCCGGACAATCTTGCGCATGGTGGCAAAATCGTCCACCACCAGGACTTTCATGCCGTAGTCGATACTTTTTTCCATGGCGTTGAGCCTCTCCCCGGGGACACCGGTCCTTATGCGTGCCTCAATCCCCTTTTCGAACCAGCGGGCAATTTTCTTTAGAAGAATATTCACTTGAACATCTTGCTTTTAAAGAGGGATTTTTCCACAATGCAACTTATGTTCGCATCCCTTACCGCCAGTCGGCTGGAGGCACTGCGGAGTCTGCTGCAGTTTCAGGGCCTGGACGCCCTGTTAATCTCAGGACCCCAGAATCGCCGGTATCTCAGCGGCTTCACCGCCCGGGAGGAGATTCTTAACGAGTCTTGCGGCTCCCTCATGGTCACCCCGGAAGCTCTGTTCCTCTTCACCGACTTCCGCTACCAGGAATGGGCTGCGGCGGAGGCGCCGAATTATGAGATTCTCCTTTATAAAGCCGGGCTGGGGTCTGCCCTGGCGGAGTACCTGGGACGGCTGAAAATTGGCCGCCTGGGCTTTGAAACCCCGTATCTCACCTATGGACAGTACCAGCGTCTCACCCAGGCAGCCGCCGACGCAGGCCTCGAGGTGGACTGGGTGCCCACCGAGGGGCTGGTGGAAAGCTTGCGGGAGATGAAGGCGGCGGCCGAGGTGGCCGCAGTGCGTCGGGCCCTGGCCCTCACCGAGTCGGTCTTCGAGGAGGTGGCTGCACTTCTCCGCCCGGGCCTGAGCGAGAGCCAGGTGGCCTGGGAAATCGAACGTCGCCTGAAGGAGCAGGGGGCCGAGGACCTGGCCTTCACCCCCATCGTGGCCGCCGGGGCCAACGCCGCCCGGCCCCACCACCGCCCGGGGGATTACGCCCTCCAGGCTGGGGAGCCCATCATCATTGACATGGGGGCTCGGGTGGACGGCTACTGCGCCGACTTCACCCGCACCCTGATCCTGGGAGAGCCTGACGACCACTTCCGGAAGGTCTATGCCCTGGTGCGCCAGGCCCAGGCCCGGGCCGAAGCTGAACTCAAAGCCGGGCTGGACAGCCTGGAGGCGGACGCCCTGGGCCGGGAAGTCATCGCCCAGGCGGGGTACGGCGAGGCCTTCGGCCACTCCCTGGGCCACGGGGTGGGTCTGGCAGTGCACGAAGCCCCAAGCTTAAGCCCCGTTAAGGAGAAAAGCACCGTCCTCAAAGCCGGGAGCATCGTCACCGTGGAGCCGGGCATCTACCTCACCGGCTGGGGCGGGGTGCGCCTGGAGGACATGGTGCTCCTCAACCCCGACGGCGCTGAGGTTCTCACCCGTTGGGGATTTTATGAATTTTGAGAAGTAAATCTGGTGGGTTTAAAAATAAAAACTCCGCTCCGAAAAGTTGTCAGAAGGTGTAGGGGCAGGCACCCCGCCTTATCAGGGTGGACAGCCGAGGGTGGCTGTCCCCACAAAAAAACTTTTCATAATTTAAGGGTGAACCAAAGGTTCATAAGCAATTGTTTTGAAAAGTTCAAAGTTCAAAATTCAAGTTTGAAATTTGCAAGTACGTTCTTTGGCAGCCCGCTACTTGCAGCAACCAGGGAAAGGGGCATGACAATATACCCCGTAACCTTGCCAAAGGTTTTTCGCATCACCATGTTATAACGAACAGGTGGAGATGAAACGCGAGGTCAAACCCCTGACGGCAGAAATGGAAGCCAACCTCCGGGAGCGACTGGCCCATAACCCTTTTATTAACTTCATGGGTGTCCAGGTCCCGGAACTGGGGGAAGGCTATGCCCGTTTCACCCTGGAAATTCGCCCGGATTTTCATAACTCCCAGGGTTTTCTCCAGGGTGGGGTCATCGCCGCCCTGGCCGACGAGGCCGTGGCCTATGCCCTGTTTTCCCTGGTGTCCGAGGAAGAAATGATCAGCACGGTGGAAATGAAGATCAACTTCCTGGCCCCGGCCCAGCATGGCATACTGGAGGCCCAGGCCCATATCCGCAAACGGGGGCGCACCCTGTCCTTGGGAGAAGTGGAGGTTATTCAAGGCTCCCGCCTGGTGGCCAAAGGCATGTGTACCTACATCCACCTTCCGCCCCCGGATCAGGCGGCGTAGAATTTTGCGAGGGAGGGGGCCAGGGGTTGCGAACCCTTGCCCCCTCCCCCACACCCCCTCCCCCAACCCCTTAATGGGGAGATAATGAAAAGCCGGAGCAGGCTGGGCTGAAAGCCCCGCCTGCGCCGGCTCCCCTAAAGGGGGGTGGGAGGGGAGTTTGAGGGGAGGGCTGGGGGAGCGCGGCTCCCCCACCCTCCCCAAAAAACAACGAGCAACTCCAAAGGAGGCAGTTCATGAAAATCGCCATCAGCGGCAAGGGAGGTGTGGGCAAGACCACCCTGGCTGCTTTGTTAATCAAGTTTTTTCGGGATCAAGGAAAAAAAGTGTTGGCCGTAGATGCCGATCCGGACGCCAATCTGGCCCTGGCCTTGGGGGTACCGGATCCCGAAAACATCACCCCCATCAGTGAGTTGAAGGATCTGGTACAGGAGCGCACCGAGTCCGAGCCCGGCAAGATGGGGGGCTTTTTCAAGATGAACCCCAAGGTGGACGACATCCCCGACAAGTTCTCCCGTAACCTGAACGGCGTCAAGATCATTGTCATGGGCACCGTGAAAAAAGGTGGGGCCGGCTGCATCTGCCCGGAGAGCGTTATGCTCAAGGCCTTGATGACCAATATTGTGCTGTTCCGGGACGAAGTGGTGGTCATGGACATGGAGGCGGGCATCGAACACTTGGGCCGGGCCACCACCCGGGGGGTGGACCGTCTCATCGTGGTGGTGGAACCGGGGCGCCGCAGCATCGAGACGGCTCAACACGTGCGGGAGTTGGCCAAAGACCTGGGACTCACCAAAGTGGCCGTGGTAGGGAATAAAATAAGGGGTCCTCAAGATGAGGAGTTCCTTCGCAAAAACATCTCGGACCTTCCTATTTTGGGGTTTATGCCCTTCGACAACAAGGTCATAGAAGCCGACCTGGCGGGAAAACCGCCCTACGAATTGAGCCCCACCATGCTCACCGCCGCTCAGAGGATCGGGGAGCAATTGCAATAGTAATAATGGGAGGGGAGGGCCGGGGAGCGCGGTTTCCCCGCCCTTTTCTCAACCTCCCCCTTCCAACCCGCTTTAAGAAAACTCGGTAGCACGGGCATCTTGCCCGTGCTACCGTATTTGTGCAGGGGATTGGGGGATGGGGTAAGGGTTAGTGGCACAGGCGTCCTCACCTGTGGGAACCCCTGGCCCCCTCCCCCACATCTCAAACTATGCCCGTACCCAGTACACCCGCTCGGGATTTGTCCTTCACCCTGAAGTTAGTGGTGGTGGGGGTACTCTATTTTGCCGAGGGGGTGCCCTATGGGTTTGTGGTCAGCGCCCTGTCCTTTTATCTCCGGGGGCAGGGGGTGGCCCTGGAGCACATCGGTTTTTTAAGCCTTCTGGGGCTGGCCTGGAGTTTCAAAATCCTCTGGAGTCCCCTGGTGGACCGCTTCGGCTCCCGCGCCGCCTGGCTGGTGCCGGCTCAGGGGGCCATCGTCCTCTGTCTCCTGGCATTTTCATACCTTGCCGACAAGCCGGTTTCCTGGGAGTTTTGGGTCCTGGTGGGCCTTCTCTGTCTGGCCTCGGCCACCCAGGACCTGGCGATTGACGCCTATACCATCGACCTCCTGGAGACCAGGGAATTGGGTATGGCCAACGGGGTGCGAAACGGCGCCTACCGGGTGGGAGCCCTGGCCGCGGGCTCGGGCCTGCTCATCATCAGCGACTGGGTGGGCTGGCAGCCTGCCTTTGTAGGGCTCGCGGTGGTGATGGCGGCCATGGTGGTCACCATTTTAGTATTCCCGCCCTTCCGCCTGCCCCGGGTCCGGGTTTTTCAGGAAAAACCCAGCACCTCCAAGGGCATCGGCCAGATCCTGGAGGCGTCCCGGGGCCTCAGGGCTATCCCCTATTTCGGGGCCATCATCATCTTTACCCTGACTTTCAAGGCCGGGGACGCTCTCATGGCTTCCATGGTCAGCCCTTTTTGGAAGGATATGGGCTTCAGCGGGACGCAATATGGCCTAGTGTCGGGTATTTTTGGATCAGTTGCCACTATTTCGGGGGGCCTTTTAGGGGGCTGGCTCACCACCCGCTGGGGTATCGGCACCGGCCTCTGGACCATGGGGATGCTCCAGGCCTTCTCCAACCTGGGGTACTGGGCCGCGGCTTTGCCGGGGATGGGGCGGTATGTGCTTTGGCAGATCCCTGTTCCCCTTATCGATAAAACCGTCGCCATTTACCCTATTTATCTTGCCTCTCAGGGGGAAAGCATCACCTCCGGTATGGGCACCGCAGCCTTCATGGCCTTCCTCATGAGCATGTGTGACAAGCGCTTCAGCGCCATGCACTATGCCTTTTTCGCCATGCTCTTCAGCTTCAGCGCCCGGATCTTCGGCTATCTGGGGGGTGTGGGAGCCGGCTCCCTGGGCTACGCCAACTTCTTTTTCATCAGCTTTTTGGCGGCCTGGCCCGCCTTCGCCCTCCTCCCCTGGATCCTCCCCGTGGTGCGCGGGATTGAGGGACGGTAATGACCTGGCTGACAGTATTTGGGGGAGGGGGCCAGGGGTCACAGACCCCTGCCCCCTCCCCCCACAATAATCCTTTCCCCCGCCTCCTTCTCACGGGACCGCCGCAGTGTGGCAAGACCACGGTGGTGCGCCGGGTGGTGGACCGTTTTCCAGGGAGGGCGGCGGGGTTTTATACCCGGGAGGTACGGGCGGCGGGGCGTCGGGTAGGCTTCGAGATCGTGACGTTGGACGGTAAAGTGGCCTGGCTCAGCCATGTGGATTTTCCCGGCCCCCACCGGGTGGGAAAGTACGGGGTTGATTTGGAAGGGCTCCACCGGGTGGCTTTGCCGGCCATGGAGCCGACCCCCGGCCTGGAGCTCATCGTGGTGGACGAAGTGGGCAAGATGGAGTGCCTCTCTCCCCGTTTTGTGGCGGCCATGGAGCGGCTCTGGGGCGCGCCGGTGGCCCTCCTCGTCACGGTGGCCCAAAAAGGCGGGGGCTTCATCGCCCGCCTCAAAAGCAAACCCGGAGCCCGCCTTATCACCGTTACCCCATCTAACCGGGATTTCTTGCCGGATAAGATTCTGGGGAGGCTCACTGTTATTCAGTGATTTGCTAACCGCAGGTCTTATTTTGAGACTGTTGCGAAAGCATCTTGAGGGGAGGGCCGGGGGAACACAGTCCCCCCGCCCTCCTCTCAAACTCCCCTCCCAACCCCCCTTAATCTTTGGGGAAATCGAGGCCAAGGCCTCGATTTTTTCAAAATATGTAAGGGGTTGGGGGAGAGGGTTTGGGAGATGGGGCAGGGGTCCGCGACCCCGGTAGCACGGGCTTCCAGCCCCTGGGCACCCCCCTCTCCCAAAAGACTATTTGCAACAACCCAAATTTACTTAATAAATATGGGTCATATACCCCCGGCTGTCCTGTTCTGGCGTCTCGGCGAAGGTGTTGGGGCTCCAATCATGGACTTGGATTGCGCTTCCCTGTCTTAGGCGGTATAATCAGTTGGGATGACAGCAAAAACCTGGATTGAAGCTCGCCTTTTGGCGCCGGCCCGAATGCAGGAGGAGGCTGCTCTCTATCTCACCGAATTCAGCGGCCGGGGAGTGATCCTGGAGGAAGAGCCTGAGGGTGAGGGGGTGGTGGTCCGGGCCTTTTTCCGGCCTGAAGAATTCGGTTCCTGGCAGCAGAGCGAGCTGCAGCTCTACCTGGCCCGTCTCAGCGAGTATGACCTCTATCCCCTGGGACTGGAGGTGCGCCGGGTTGCAGAGGAGGACTGGGCCGAAGCCTGGAAGTTGCACTTCAAGTCCGTGAAGGTGACCTCCCGCCTTGTCATCCGGCCCCCATGGGAGGAATATCAGCCCGCCCCGGGAGAAACCGAGGTCATTATCTATCCGGGCATGGCCTTCGGCACCGGCCGCCACCCCACCACGCTTTTGTGTTTGCAGGCCTTGGAGCAGGTCTGGGAGGAATTGACCCTGCCACAAACTCTGGGGACCTGGCAGGTCCTGGACGTGGGCACGGGCACGGGGATTCTGGCCCTGGCCGCGGCCCGTTTGGGGGCCAAGGTGCTGGCCATCGACATCGACCCCGAAGCCGTGGCCGCCGCCCTGGACAACGTGCGCCTGAACGCCCTGGAGGACGTCATCTGGGTGGAATCCACCTCCCTTACCGCTCTTCGCCAACAGTTCGCCCTGATCCTGGCCAACCTCACCGCCGCAGACCTGACCCACTGGGCCGAGGCCCTGGCCGGTCGGGTCTTCTCCGGAGGCGCCTTGATTATCTCCGGCTTTCTTACCCAGGACCTGTCAAACGTGGCCGCCCGCTTCTTCCAATACGGCCTCACCGAAGCCGGCCACCTGACCCAGGATGAATGGAGCGCCTTGATCCTGCGCAGGCCGTGAAGATGAAAATTTAAGGGGAGGGGGCAGGGGTTCGCAACCCCTGGCCCCCTCCCCCAAATAACCTGCCATGACCAATCTCAGACGTTTTTATGCGCCGCCTGAGCGGTGGGCGGGGGATAAGGTGGTGTTGGACCGGGAGGAGACACACCACCTGGCCCGAGTGCTGCGTCTGGGGGTGGGGGCCTGGGTGGTAGTATGTGACGGTAGGGGCCGGGGCGCCGTGGCTGAAGTTCAGGAAGTGGACCAGGGAGGGGCTGTCTTACGCCTGGAGGAGGAAGTGACCGCCCAGGCTGAATCGCCCCTGGAGTTGGTCCTGGCTCTGGGTTTGGCCAAAGGTGACGCGCTGGAGCAGGTGGTGCGCCAGGCCACCGAGATGGGAGTTACAGGCATCCAGCTTTTTATCTCGACCTATTCGGAGAGAATTACCCCTGAGCGGGCCGCCCGCCGGGCCGCCCGCTGGCAGAAACAGGCGCAAGAGAGTTTGAAATCCTGCCAGAGGCTTATCCTGCCAAAAATTTTCCCGGTCCAGGAATTTTCCAGTGTTCTTGGAGGGCCGGAGGCAGTAAAGCTCCTGTTCTATGAGGAAGAACGGGGCGAGGGGTTGTTGACTCATATCTGCGGGCCCCGGCCTGCGGGAGTGCGGGTCCTTATCGGCCCTGAGGGGGGCTTCACTCCTGAGGAAGTGGCCCAGGGGCGGGAGGCGGGTTTCCAGGTGGTGAGCCTGGGGCCCCGGCGTCTCCGGGTGGAGACTGCGGCCCTCACTGCGGTGGCCCTCCTCCAGTACGCCTGGGGGGACCTGGCGTGAGCGCGCCCTTACCTTACCGAGACCTCAACACCTATCTTAGGGAGCGTTTGGGCGGTCGGGTGCAGAAAGTCAGCCTGGACGCCGGGCTCACCTGCCCCAACCGGGACGACCGGGTGGGGGAGGAAGGCTGTCTTTATTGCAATGCCCGGGGTTCCGGCACCGGGGCCTGGAACCGGGGTCTCAGCATCACGGAGCAGCTTCAGGAAGGCATGACCCGCCTGGGTCGGCGTTATGGGGCGTCCCGGTTCATTGGCTACTTTCAAAGTTTTTCAAATACATACGCTTCCCTGGAAACCCTCAGGACCCTATATGACGAGGCCCTGGCCTTCCCGGAAGTGGTGGGCCTCAGCATCGGCACCCGGCCGGACTGTCTATCTCCGGAGATTCTGGATTTATTGGCAGACATCGCCCGGGAACGCCTCCTCTGGCTGGAGTTGGGATTGCAGTCCGCCAGTGATGCGACCCTCAAGCTCATCAACCGAGGTCATGACGCGGCCTGCTTCAGCCGGGCGGTAACCGCGGCCGCAGCTCGGGGGCTGGAGGTGGTGGCCCACGTTATCCTGGGGCTCCCCGGAGAAGGCCCGGCGGAAATAGCCGCCACGGCCCGCTATCTTGGGGGGGTTCCCCTCCACGGTGTGAAGATTCACCTCCTCTATGTCATTCGGGGCTCGGGCCTGGAGCGCCTCTACCGGGAAGGGCGGTACCGGCCTCTGGAAGAAGATGAATACGTTGGGCAGGTGGCTGATTTCCTGGAAATGCTCCCGCCCCACCTGGTCATTCACCGTCTCACGGGAGACCCCCACCCGGAGGAGCTGGTGGCTCCGGCCTGGTGCCGGGACAAGTCCCGGGTCTTAAGGGGCATCCGGGAAGAGCTGGCCCGCCGGGGCAGCCGCCAGGGGAAGGCCTGGGAGCCTCAATCTGTCACTCATCTTTCATCCCGGAATCCTCTTCCAGCTTCGGGTTAGAGTAGGTATATTCTGGAGCAGCAGGCTTCTGATAGATAAATGTAGCGCCGCCGCCCCCGGTGGCCCGTGAACCGCCGGGGCCGCGATTCTACTTTATTTATAATTGGTTGTGAGCACATGGGCTCAAGGGCCGTTAGTCTGCGTCTGCCCAGGCGAGAGGCCTAGGCCATTACCGTTAAAGTAAACTGAATCACGAATTCTCTACAATTACCCCTTGAGCCCCCGGAGCCCTAAAGCAGTTTCCCCTTTGGAACATCTGGCTAAAAAAAGTATAATGCACAGGCATGGGTGGGAGCCCCGCAAAGACCCCCGGCCTCCACCAGTCTCAAAGCCCAATGCCCATGCCTGAACTTCATCCGGCCCGCACCTCCTGGTATTGGTGGCTCCTGGCCGCCCTGGCAGTGCTGGGGCTGGCCCTCTACCTGGCGGTGCAGTTTTGGGCCCCGTTGTGGGCCTGGATCTCGCCGTATTTCAATCTGTTAACGGACAAAGAGCGAGTCAAGGCCGTCATCAAGGCTGCCGGGCCTTTGGCTCCCCTGTTGTTTATTGTCATTCAGACCGTGCAGGTGGTCGTGGCCCCCATTCCGGGGGAGGCCACCGGCTTCATCGGTGGTTACCTCTTCGGTGTGCCCCTGGGCATGCTCTACTCCACCATTGGCCTGACCTTGGGCTCCACCCTGGCCTTCCTACTGGGCCACTGGCTGGAGAAGCGTTATGTGGCCCGCATCGTGTCCCAGGCGACCATGCAACGCTTCGACTTCCTCATGGAGCGCCAGGGGGCCCTGGTGGCCTTTTTTCTTTTCCTTATTCCCGGCTTTCCCAAGGATGCCCTCAGCTTAATCCTGGGCCTAAGTCCCATGGACCTCCGGGTGTTCCTGGTGGTATGCATCGTGGGGAGGATTCCCGGCACCCTGATGCTCACTCTCCAGGGGGCCCAAGTGTATGAGGGGAATTACTGGAATACGGTGATTCTGGTGGGAATTTGCCTAATCCTGGCGGGACTGGCGTATTATTACCGGGAGACGATATACCAATGGATTCGGCGGTTGGAGACCTATCAACGCAAGGGCAAGGGGCCTAAAAAAGCCTCAATAACTAGCAGCCCAGAAAGTGAGGAGTAAGCCATGGCGAACCCTTCTGGAGGCGACTTCCAAGAGCTCATGGAAATCGTCCGGGCCTTCCGGCCCGCCAAGATCCTTCTGGTGGCCACGGATCTGGAAATTTTTGACAACATGGAGAAGCCCCGCACGGCCGCGGACATCGCCGCTCAGGTTAAGGCCGATCCCCGGGCCGTGGGCATCATCCTCAACGCCCTGGCCGCCCTGGAACTGGTGGTCAAGGAGGGAGACCGCTTCCGGAACGGCGAGCTTACCTCCCGGTACCTGGTGCGGGGCAAAGACGAATACCGGGGGGCCATCCTCCGGCACATACAACACACCTGGTGGGGCTGGTCCGAACTCGAGGACACGGTGACGCGGGGCCACCCCGAGATGGCCAAAACCGAGCGCTGGCTGGACCGGGTGCCTGATCCGGACGAAGAATGGGTACGGGACTTCATCTGGGGCATGCACGCCATATCCCGGGACCAGGCCCCCCAGGTGGTGCCCCTGGTGGACCTGACGGGGGTGAAAAAGCTCCTGGACCTGGGGGGCGGCCCGGCCACCTATGCCATCGCCTTTGCCCAGGCGAATCAGGGGCTTACGGCCACCGTTTTAGACCTTCCCGGCCCCATAGAGATTGCCCGGGAGAACATCCGCCGCCACGGGTTGGCGGACCGCATCACCACCCTGAAGGGGAATTTCCTCAAGGATGATATCGGCTCGGGCTACGACTTCATCTGGGTTTCCCATATCCTCCACAGCCACACCGAGGAACAGAGCCGCCTCATCGTCAAAAAGTGCGTGGCGGCCCTCAACCCCGGAGGCCAGGCGGTCATCCAGGACTTCTTCCTCGAGGACGATGGCATCAGCCCTGCGGAAGCGGCCCTCTTTTCCGTGCACATGCTGGCCGTCACCCCCGGAGGCCGCGCCTATACCCACCGGGAAGTGGCCGCCATGATGGTGGAAGCCGGCCTCAGCACCCCGGAACACAAACCCACCACCCCCCAGACCAGCATCCTTATCGCTAGGAAGAAGTGATGAGTTGTTGAGGGAGGGGGCTAAGGGTCGAGACCCTTACCCCCTCCCTCAAACTCCCTCCCCCAACCCCTTAAGGGGGTTAATTGATTAGCCGGAGAAGTCGGGGCTGAAAGCCCCGCCTGCTCCGGCCCCTAAAGGGGGTTGGGAGGGGAGTTTGAGGGGACTGCGTTCCCCCGGCCCTCCCCTCAAAACCGCTTCATGGCAAGTCTTCACCAAAAACTGGCTGCCGTTTTTCCAGGAAGGCTTGCACTCCTTCCTGGGGGTCGGGGCTGGCGAAGCACAGGGCGAACAGGTCCATCTCCAAAGCGCAACCGCTTTTCAGGTCCACATCGACTCCCCGGTCAATGGCCTGTTTGGCGGCTCGGAGGGCCAGTCTCCCCTTTTTAGCCAGGGACCGGGCCGTTTTCAGGGTCTCTTCCCTGAGCGTTTCCCCCGGAAAGATCCGGGCCACGACACCCAGAGACCTGGCCTCCACAGCGTCCACCATACGCCCCGTGAGACAGAGTTCTTTGGCGAGACTGCGGCCCACGAGCCGGGCCAGGCGTTGGGTGCCCCCTACGCCTGGGATGAAGCCCAGGGTGATTTCGGGAAAGCCGAATTTGGTATCCTCGGCGGCGTAGATGAAGTCGCAGGCCAGGGCGAACTCGAAACCCCCGCCCAGGGCAAAGCCATGCGCTGCAGCGATGACCGGGATTTCGAGGCTTGCCAGGCGGAACAGGAGGTCGTGGGCTTGCTGGGCGAAGCGGCGCGCCATGAGGGGGTCCATGCCCAAAAAGTTGGTAATGTCCGCGCCGGCCATGAAGGCCCGGCCCTGGCCGGTCAGGACGAGCACTTTGACGGCGGGATCCTGGGCCACCTTTTCCAGCGCCTGCCGGAATTCCTCGGCCATTTCTCGGTTCAGGGCGTTGAGCTTGTCAGGGCGGTTGAAGGTCAGGGTGGCGATCCCTTCTTCCAGGGTATAAAGGACAGGTTGGTCGGTCATCTTGGCCTCCGGTTTTACTGGTTAGATTTTTTAGTAGGTTGATCATCGGGGGGCAGGGTTAGTGATACCAGCTTCCGGCCAGCGCTCCTCGTCCCTTGCCATCCCTGGAGGGGATTGTACCACCAACGGGGGGGAAAATTCTCCCGGATAATTACCAGGGGTATCTTCTGTGGCCGGAGGCTTGGCGCCCCTCAAAGCTTATCCCTTTTTCCTTGCCAGGGTTTGCTCTTATCAGATAAGGTTATCTACTTGAGAGCTTTGGAAAAGTCACCAGAGTGGTCATTCTGCGGGAGCGCCGCGACCGACGAATCTTATCCACCAAAGATTCGCGCGGTCCAGGATGGCAACCCCGGTTTTTTCAGGGGTCTCCTAGTTGAGTTCGACGCGAAAGCGGCGCGACGCCGCCTCTATACCCGTCAGAGAAAAACAGGCCAGTAGTGCAGGATTTCCTCCAGTTCATGTTTGCCGGCCTCACCAGTGGGGCCATCTACGCCCTGGTAGCCTTAGGCTTCGGGGTAGTGCACAATACCATGGGCATCGTCAACTTCACCCAGGTGGACTTCGTTTCCCTGGGGGGGATGCTTCTGTTCAGCGCCCTCTTCGCCGTGGGTCTCCCCATGCCCGCAGCCCTTATCCTGGCGGTGGTGGGGGTGACCTTCGTGGGCATGGTGGTGGAGGCCCTGGGGATTCGCCCGGCCAGGACCGATAGCCACCTGGTCCTCATCTTTCTCACCATCGGCCTTTCCATCATTCTTCGGGGTATTATGAAGCTCATCTGGGGGAAGAACCGCATGGCGGTGCCGCCCCTGACCGGGGAGTTGCCGGTGAAAGTTTTAGGCGCCACCATCCTGCCCCAGACTTTGTGGATTCTCGTCCTCACCAGCGCCGCCATTCTGCTGCTGGTCCTGTTTTTCCGCAAGACCAACCTGGGGCTGGCCATGCGGGCGGTAGCGGCCAACGAACATGCCGCGGCGGTGGTGGGGCTCTCCGTGGGTCGGGTCAAGGCGGCCAGCTTCGCCCTGGCCGGGGCCTTGGGGGGACTGGCCGGATGCCTGGTCACCCCCATTACCACCCTGGCCTATGATGTGGGAGTGCTCCTCGGCCTCAAAGGCTTCGCTGCCGCCATCCTGGGGGGCTTCGGCTCGTTTCCGGGGGCCATTGTTGGGGGGGTTATGCTGGGCCTCCTGGAAAGCCTGGGGGCCGGGTATTTTAGCAGCGCTTATAAAGATGTGGTTGCCTTTTTAGTCCTTCTTCTTGTTCTTTTTGTTCGTCCCAAGGGGTTGTTTGGTGTTTCTCATTAGCGGGGATTTTGAAAACGACTGCTTAAAGGAAAGGGCCAGAGAGCGCAGCTCCCTGCCCCTCCTTCAAAAAAAGGGATTTTTATTGGAAATTCTATGGAATGATGATTGGTTGAAGTTATGGAAGCAGCCTGCGGGCTCTTTAATTCCCCCCTTTTCTAAAGGGGGGATCAAGGGGGGATTTGTTTTTAGGATTGCCTTTTAAGAGAAATATCAAACCATTGGCCAGAGAACTGCGTAAAAATATGACCGAGGCGGAGCGACATCTCTGGGCCAGGATCAGAGGCAAGCAACTGAACAATATCCAGTTTTACCGTCAGAAAAACATCGGCAACTTCATCGTTGATTTTTACTGCCCGGCAGCCAAGTTGATCCTGGAAGTTGATGGCGGGTAGCATTATGAGCCGGAAGCCGGGGTCAGGGACGGGGAGAGAGACCGGTATCTCTCCGGCCTGGGTTTCACCGTGATGAGATTTTCAGCCCGGGAAGTCTTTGAGAACAGTGAGGGGGTGCTCGCAAGGATTTGGGACCATGTGGACAAATCCCCCCTAACCCCCCTTTAGAAAAGGGGGGAAATTTTAAAGGATTTTAAGGAAGTTAAATACTTTCATTCTATATGCTATGGAAGCCAAAACCTTAATGGATATGAAAACGCAACGCCTCCTTATGGGGAACGAGGCCATAGGCCGGGGGCTGGTGGAAAATGGCGTCACTCTGGCCGCCTCCTATCCCGGGACGCCGGCTTCGGAGATTCTGGCGGCAGTGGTGGCCTTCGCCCAGGAAGAGGGGATCGCCCTCCACGCCGAGTGGTCGGTGAACGAAAAAGTAGCCTACGAAACGGCACTGGCCAACAGCATGGCAGGCCGCCGCTCCGCGGTCTCCATGAAGCAGGTGGGGCTGAACGTGGCCTCGGACCCCTTCCTGCGCTCGGCCTATCTTGGCGTCACCGGCGGGCTGGTGGTCATCGCCGCGGACGACCCCGGGCCCCACAGCTCCCAAACCGAGCAGGACAGCCGCTTTTTCGCCATGTTCGCTAAAGTGCCGGTGCTGGACCCCTCTTCGCCCCAGGAAGCCAAGGATTTCGTGGCCCAGGCCTTCGAGCTTTCAGAAAAATACGAGATCCCGGTGATGCTCCGCCCCACCACGCGGGTCTGCCACGCCCGGCAGAACGTCAGGGTGGCGCCGCCGGTGGTGCTGGAACGGAGGGCCCGTTTCGACAAGAACCCCGGCCGCTGGTGCGCCACGCCCCAGTTTCTAAGGGAATTGCACCGGCAGCTCAATGAAAAAATCGAGAACATCTCCCGGGAGCCGGCCTTCGCCCCCCTCCTCACCCCCGGGGACGGTTCCTCACCCGGAACATGTATCGTCGCCTCAGGGGTGGCCGCGGCCCATGCCTGGGATCTCCTGACGGACCTGGGCGTTTCGGGAAAAATTGATTTTTACCAGGTCATCATGCCCTATCCCCTGCATCGGGACTCCTTGGACGTGATACGCTTGATGTACGACAAGGTGCTGGTCCTGGAAGAGACCTACCCGGTTCTGGAGATGCAGTTGGCCGGGGCCCCAGTCCAGGGGCGCCTGACTAAAACAGTTCCCGGGGAAGGGGAACTCACCCCCGAGGTTCTCCGGCCCATTCTCGAAAAATTTCTGGAGCTGCCGACGAGTCCCGCCCCAGCCCGTCCCCCGGGGGGCGGCACCCGGCCCACCCTGTGCGCCGGCTGCGGTCATCGAGCCGCATTTTATGCCATCCGGGAGGCTTTTCCGGAGGGGATTTTCCCTAGCGACATCGGCTGCTATACTCTGGGAATGAACCTGGGCGCGGTGGACACCTGCCACTGCATGGGCGCAGGGCTAAGCCAGGCCGCAGGGTTCTATCGCGCCTTTTCTGACTCCGAGGGCGAGTTTCCCACCGTCGTGGCCACCATCGGGGACTCCACCTTTTATCACGCCGGCCTCCCGGCCCTCCTGAACGCAGTACTACACCGAGCCCGCATCATCTTGGTGATCCTGGACAATGCCACTACAGCCATGACCGGCCACCAGCCGACCCCTGAACTCGGCGTAACCGCTATGGGGGAAAAGGGCCAGGCGGTGCATATCCCTGACCTGGTCCGGGCCTGTGGCGTCACTTTTCAAAAAGAGTGCGACCCCTACGACATACCGGCCATGGACACCCTGCTCCAGGAGGCGGACCGCTACATCCGGAGCCCCGAGGGCGGCGTGTCCGTCATCATCGCCCGACACCCCTGCCTCCTGGACCGGGAAGCCCGGAAATCCCAGGCGGTTTACGAAGTGGAAGTGACCGAATATTGCATCGCCTGCCGCCACTGCCTGGATGACTTCGAATGCCCGGCCCTGATGTTCGACGATCCCAGCGGCCGGGTGGATATCGACCAGGTCCGCTGCGTGGGCTGCGGCGTCTGCCTCCATGTCTGCCCCGAAGGGGCCATTGTGGGGAGGGTGAAGTGAAGTGAAGTGAATTGTGGGGGGGGGG
>CBFDAH010000029.1:0-21581 GCA_965602785.1 uncultured Syntrophobacterales bacterium | reverse complement strand
GAGATCATCTTTCCCCCCGGTTGAAAAAAAAGGGGAGAGAGCCGCTGGACCGCCTCCCCCGCATACGCTAATTACACCTTATCCATCGGCCCCCCAGCCTCTGAACTTTAAAATACCCCGCCCCCTGGATATAATAATGATTACGTCTTTTTGACCTGCTCCTTACAGCTTAAAGGGGCGCCGCGGCGGCGCCCTTTCGCCAGGGTCCCGCGACCCCGGCCAGCCCAACGCTATGATCCGACTCAAGAACGTCAGTAAGACCTATCATCGCGGCCCCGTGGCCGTTGCCGCCCTCCAGGAAGTCAATCTGGATATCAACTCGGGGGAATTTGTGGCGGTCACAGGCAAAAGCGGCTGCGGTAAGAGCACTCTCCTGCACATCATCGGGGGGCTTGAGCCCCCCAGCGCCGGTCAGGTGCTGGTGGAGGGCCGGGACCTGACGCGCCTTCGGGACCCGGAGCTCACCCATTTTCGCCGAGACCGGGTGGGAGTAGTCTTCCAGACCTTTAATCTTCTCCCTCTGTTAACCCTGGAGGAAAACGTGGCCCTCCCTCGGGCCCTCCAAGGGGTCCCCTTTCCCCAGGCCCAGGAGGAGGCGGCGTACTGGCTCGAAGCCGTGGGCCTGACGCCCCGACGCCACCACAAACCCCACCAGGTCTCCGGCGGGGAAATGCAGCGGGCCGCCATCGCCCGGGCCCTCATTAACCGGCCCGCGGTGCTGTTGGCCGACGAGCCCACCGGCAACCTGGACTCCGCCACCAGCGCCCGGATTTTGGAGATTTTCGCCAACCTCCACCAGGCAGAGAAACAAACCATCGTCCTGGTGAGCCACGCCCCTGAGGCCGCCCACTACGCCGGTCAGGTGGTGCGCCTTATAGACGGCCGGGTCCAACCATGAAGCTCTGGTGGTTCAGCTTTCCCTGGCGGCATCTGACGGAATACCCGGGGCGCACCTTCCTGGGCATTCTGGGCATTGCTCTGGGAACCGCGGTCTACCTCAGCATCTCCCTGTCTGCAGCCAGCGCCTTGAAGAGCTTCCGGGACGGCGTGACCGCCGTGGCGGGGAAAGCGGAGTGGCGCCTGCAAAGCCCCGGGGCGCCCCTGCCGGAAAAGCTCTTTATGACGGTGCGGCAGCACCAGGGGGTGAAAGCCGCGGCCCCGGTGGTGGAAAGCGTTCTGGAGCTAAACAACCAACAACGGCAGCCAGTGCTCCTGTTGGGTATCGATCCCTTTGCCGAAGCTGATTTTCGGGCTTTTAACGTCATGCCCCAGAAAGCTTCCGGCGCCGACGTCCTGGAAAACCTCCTCAGCCAGCCCCAAAGTGTACTGATAAGCGACCGCCTGGCGGCTCGCTTGAAGCTCAAGCCCGGAGACGCCCTCCCCGTCCTGGTGGGCTCCCGGCGCGCAACGTTGACCGTGGTGGGCTTGTTTACTGCCCCCCGGGGCCTCTATCCCCTGGAGGGCTCGGTCCTTCTCATGGACATCGCCCAGGCCCAGGAGCTCCTGGACCGGGTGGGATGGCTTGACTATATTGACCTCTTAGGGACTAAGCCTGGCCTCCGGTTGGACGAAATACTGAAGGATAAACTACCCCCGGGGGCCGAGGTGGTGCGCCCCGGGTCCCAGGGCCGCCAGATGGAAGGATTGGTGGCCTCCTACCGTCTCAATCTGTCGGTGCTGAGCGCCATCGCCCTGTTTGTGGGGATGTTCCTCATCTACCAATCCGTCACCCTCTCCGTGGTGCGCCGCCGCCGGGAAATCGGTTTACTTCGCACCCTGGGCATGACTCCCCGGCAGGTGCTGCTCCTTTTCCTGGCTGAAGGCGCGGTGAGCGGCGTGGTGGGGGGGCTTTTGGGCCTCTTCCTGGGAGTCCTCATGGCCCGGGGAGCCCTGGGTTTCATGACCCAGACCCTCACGTCTTTGTACACCCCGGTGGAGGCCACGGAACTAATGGTTAGAGGCCCTCTGCTCCTTAAAGCCTGGGCCCTGGCGGTGGGGGCGACGCTTTTGGCCGCCTGGCTGCCGGCTCTGGAAGCAGCCCGCACCCGGGTACGGGCCGTGTGGTACAGGGAGGATTTAGAGGAGCGCCTGGAGGGCTGGGCGGGAACCCTGGCTCTGGGAGGCCTGGGCATCCTGGTCCTGGCGGGCCTGTTCTCTACAGTGCAGCTGAAATCCGGACCGCCACTCCCGGGCTTCGCCGCCGCGTTTCTCATTCTCCTTGCCGCCGCCCTGTTCACCCCCCTGGCGGCCCGCACCCTGGGCCGGAGCCTGGCTCCCCTGATGCGACGGCTGTTCGGTTTGGCGGGGGATCTGGGCTGCCGCTACCTGGCCGGGTCTTTGTCCCGCAGCGCCGTCTCCATTGCCGCCCTGGCCTGCGCCCTGGGGATGCTCATTGCGGTGGCGGTGATGATCGGCTCCTTCCGTCAGACCGTGAATGAGTGGGTCAGCCGCTCCATCAGCGGGGACATCTTCTTCGGCCCGTCGGTTTTTTCCACCGCAGCCTACGACCACTTCCTCCCTCCGGAGATCCTGGCCGAACTCCGCCAAGACCCCGAGGTGGCCGATATCTACCTCTATCGTTGCGTCCGCATCCCTTTCAAAGACCGCTACATCCTGGTCATCGGGGGAAGTTTCGAGGTCCTGGCCAAATACGGCGGCCTGTGGTTCCGCCAGGGGGACACGGCGGAGATTATGGCCCAGGTTGGGAGAGGGGAGTTTGAGGAGAAGGTGGGGGAACTGGGTTCCCCCGGCCCTCCCCTCAAGACCCTTTGGCCCATCGCCATCTCCGAACCCCTGGCGGAGACTTTCGGGTATAAAGAGGGGGACACTCTCATCCTCCCCACGCCGGCAGGGCCCCAGTCCCTCAAAGTCGCCGGGGTTTTCTATGACTATCGCACCGACGGTCCCAGCGTCTGGATGGACATCCGCCAGTTTCGCCGGTTCTGGCCCGACACCCAGGTCAACGCAGTCCGCCTTTATCTCAAAGACCCAGGTAAACTTAAAGAATTTCAGGCCAAGCTCCGGGAGCGCTATGGCGGCCGCTACCGGCTCCTTACCATGTCCCATGCGGACCTGCGGAACGGCATCCTGCAAATCTTTGACGACACCTTCGCCCTGACCTACGCCCTGGAGGGAGTAGCCGTGATCGTAGCTATCTTCGGCATCATCACCACCTTCCTGGTCCTCATCATGGACCGGGAACGGGAATTGGCCCTTCTCCAGGCCTTGGGGGCCTCCCGCCGTCAGATCCTGGGCATGGTGTTGGTGGAGTCGGGGCTGGCCAGCTTCCTGAGCTTCCTGTTGGGGGCCCTGTCCGGCTCCCTGCTGTCCCTCCTCCTCATTTTCGTCATCAACAAACAGGCCTTCGGCTGGACCATCCGGCTGTTTTTCACCCCGGGGATTTACCTGCAAACCTTCTTTCTGGTTCTGATCCTGGGCCTGGCCGCCGGAGCCTATCCGGCCTGGCGGGCCGTGCAGCCCCACCTGGCGGCTATTTTAAAAGAAGAGTGAGCGCCATATCCCTAAGCCTAAGGGACGATTCCCAAAAAAGGTATCCCGGAAGGACATCTGGACATGACGGCAGACTCGGTTGATGGTAAACTCAATGAGAATTTAATTTTCTTAGAATTTCCCCCTCGGGTGGCCGAGAGAAAGGATAAACCATGTCCCGTCTCTGGCGTTGGCTGAAGCTTCTGCTCCTTGCTGCGGTTGGTCTTCTGCTTCTCTATGTCGTCTTCTCCCTGATCTTTATAGACTTCACGGTGGATATGTGGTGGTTTCGGTCCCTGGGCTACGAGAAATATTTCTGGTTGAGTTTGACCTACCGGTTTCTCATCCTGGGAGCTTTCAGCCTGGCATTTTTTCTGGTGTTTTTTCTCAATTTTTGGGTGGCCTCCCGCTTCCTGGGGTCGTCGGCCCCGGCCCCTTCCCAGTCTGCTGAAGAGGTCTCCCGTTACCGGGCCCTGCTGCAACGGTTTCGGTCCGGATCTCTTAAAATTTACACCCCCTTCAGCCTCATCCTGGCGGTACTCCTGGCCTGGCCTTTTTACCGGCAGTGGGAGAAGACCCTGCTGTTCCTGTTCGCCCCGCAAACGGGCCTGCAAGACCCGGTTTTTGGCCAAGACATCAGTTACTTCCTCTTTTCCCTGCCCATATATCTGTCCATCCTGAATATTCTGGTCCTCACCCTGGTCTTGCTGTTCCTGGGACTCCTCCTGCTCTATTGGCTGGAGAAGCGGCTCCTAGTAAAAGAAGAGCGACATTTGCCCCGGGGTGCGAAGATTCATTTGAGCATTATGATTTTTCTCATCTTTGTTTTGGGCATCTGGAATTTCTTCCTGCAACGCCACTCCCTCCTCTACACCACCAGCAAGGATATTTTTTATGGGCCCGGTTATGTGGATATAAATGTGGTCCTGCCCTCGATCTGGATCACCATCTTCTTTATGTTCACCACCGCAATCTTGTTGGTCATTTACCTCAACACCCGCTGGGGTTTTAAGTTTTTACTGATCTCCACCGTCCTCTTTTTTCTGGCCCTGGGCGCCAGGTATTCTACCTTTTTCCCGAACCTGGTAGAGAACTATTATGTCAAACCCAATGAAATCTCCCGGGAGCGGCCTTATATCGAGAAAAATATCCAGGCCACCCTGGCGGCCTATGATCTGGACATGGTGGAGCGCCGACTATATCGCGTAGCGGAAGATTTGGAGGGGCCGGAGATGGATCTCCGTTCCTGGAAAGTTAAAACCTATTTGCGCAATATCCCGGTGTGGGACCAGGAGGTTCTCCTGGATGTCTATCAACAGCTGCAGCACCTGCAACCCTATTACAAGTTTCCCGGCGTCGATGTGGACCGCTACACGGTGCGCGGCGTCTATCAGCAGGTCTTTTTATCCCCCCGGGAATTGGACCTGGCGGACCTTCCTGCGAAGGCGCGCAACTGGATCAATGAGCGCCTGAAATACACCCATGGCCTTGGCGTGGTAATGACTCCTGCAGCTCAGGGCGGGGAAGAACCCATGATCTGGTTCATTCGGTCCATCCCACCCCAATCGGATTATGGCTTTAAAATCGCCCAACCCGGCATCTATTTCGGCGAGCGGGAATACGGCTATTGCATTGCTCCTAATGATACCGGGGAAATTAGTTATCCCACCACTAAGCGCGTTGAGCTCACAAATTACAGTGGGAAGGGCGGCATACCCGTCCACTCCCTTTTCCGCCGGCTGCTGTTTTCCGTGTACTTCAAGGATTCGAACATCTTGTTTACTGGCAAAACGAACCCGAAAAGCCGCATTCTTCTGCGGCGCAACATTGTTGAGCGCGTCAAGACCCTTACCCCTTTCTTTCTCCTGGACAAGGACCCCTATATCGTGGTCACGGAAAAGGGTCTCTTCTGGATTCAGGACGCCTACACCACTTCCAAGAACTATCCCTACTCTCAGCCCTTTGATAAGCGGCTGAACTACATCCGCAACTCGGTGAAAATCGTGGTGGACGCCTACAACGGCACGGTGGATTATTACCTGGCTGATGTGCGGGACCCCATCATTCAAGCTTACCACCGCATGTACCCTGGCCTCCTTAAACCTCTCGATGAGATGCCTCCCGATCTAAAACCCCACATCCGGTATCCCAAGGAAATCTTCGACATCCAGGCGGAGATCTACGCCAAGTACCACCAGGACGATCCGGAGGTTTTCTACAAACAGGACGACCTCTGGGAGTTTCCCGAGATCATGCACAATCGCCAGTCCGTAAAAATGAAACCCTACTACCTTACTTTGAACCTTATTGACCCGGACAAATTTGAATTTATCATGGTCTGCCCCATGACCCCCCGGGCCCGGACCAACCTGGGGGCTCTTCTGGTGGCGGGCTGCGACGGGGACAATTACGGCAAAATCTTCGCGTATGACTTTCCGCGCGGCACTTTGGTGTATGGCCCCTCTCAGATTGATGCCTTCATCGATCAGGACACCGAAATCTCTAAGATGTTCACCCTCTGGAACCAGATTGGCTCTCAGGTAGAAAGGGGCAAGATGATTCTTCTCCCTGCCCCCCCCCAAGAAATCCTCTATATTCAACCGGTCTACCTGAAGGCCACCGCGGGCATTGCCATCCCCCAATTGAAGCGCATCATCATCAACGAAGCAGAAATAACTGTCATGAAGCCGTCCCTGGAGGAGGGCGTGGCCGAGCTCGACAAACGGATGCGGGAGCTTTCCAAACGGGCCAAGCAGCGATTGGAAGGCGCTAAGCCCTCCGAGGCTGAACCGGCCAAGGCTAAAGCGCCGGAGGCGCCGCCCAAGCCGCCGGCCGAAGCCGCCCAGTAACGGAGTGCTTTAGGAACGAGAGGGGGTGGGCCGACATGAACGAAGCCGATCTGCGCAAATTGCACCGCACCATGGGCATTATCCTGGCCCTGTTCATTTTCCTGCAGGCCGCCTCCGGCGCCATGATGGCCTTGGAGCATGCTCTCAACGCCAGCGGACTTTTGGGGGTCTTAACCAGTCTCCACTACGGGGGAGGATTGCTTGGACACCTTTACCGGCTCATCCTGGGACTGGGTCTCATGGCCATGGCCGCCTCGGGGGCCCTCATTTATTTAAAAATCCGCACCCGCAGCCAGAAACGATAACATGAGTATGCTCCAGCGCACCTTCGTCCATCTCCCCGGCATCGGGCGGAAGTCCGAAGCCCACTTCTGGCGCCAAGGACTCGCCACCTGGGAAGACTTTCTCACCGTGGGCCGGGTATCCGGGTTAGGGACCTACCGGCTGGGTTTCCTGAAGGCACTCCTGCGGGAGTCCGTCGCCCACCTGAACCGCCCGGAGTATTTCGCCCCCCGCCTGCCCACCGGGGAGCACTGGCGCCTGTTTCATCATTTTAAGGGCCGAGCCGCCTATCTCGACATCGAGACCACCGGGATTCTCTGGCCGGGGCTCGAGGTCACGGTGGTTGGCCTCTACGACGGCCTTACCATGCAGCAGTTCGTCCTGGGGCATAATCTCACGGACTTCCCCGAGGCCTTTACCGATGTGGACCTGGTCGTCACCTTTAACGGGGCGCAGTTCGACCTGCCGGTGCTTCGGGCCTACTTCCCCGGTCTGGCCCTCCCCCCCGTGCACCTGGACCTGCGCTTCATCCTGGCCCGCCTGGGCTACCGGGGCGGCCTGAAGCGGATTGAACCCCTTTTTGGCATTAGCCGCCATCCGGAAGTGGCGAGCCTCGACGGCTATGACGCCGTGCTCCTCTGGGAGCGCTACCAGCGGGGGGACCTGAGGGCCAGGGAACTCTTGCTGCAATACAACCGGGAAGATGTTCTCAACCTGGAAGTCCTCATGGAGCGGGCTTTTGAGCTGGGTATGGCAGAGTTGTTACGGAAAAAATAGCGGGAGCGCAACTCCCCCGTCCTCCCTCCAATTCATACTGAGACTATTACAAAAGTATCTTGAGGGGCGGGCCGGGGGACCACTGGCCCCCTCTCCCAAAAGACTATTTGCAGCAATCTCGTACTACTCACAAGGACAGCGGCACATGAAAATTTTCTGGGGTAGTGTCATGATTTTGGTGAGTATGTTTTTTAATCCGGTGATTGGTCAGGGAGCCGAGGTCGTTAAGCTCCCACCCCCCTCCCATAAGGGGAAAATGTCAGTAGAGGAAGCCCTTAAAAGACGGCGCACGGTGCGTCAGTTTGCCGCCCGGGGTCTGGAGTTGGCCCAGATTTCCCAGCTTTTGTGGGGCACGAGCGGCATAAGCGACCCCCGGGGCCTCCGCACCCCACCCTCCGCCGGGGCCACCTATCCTCTGGAATACTACCTTGTAGTGGGAGAACGGGGGGTTACCGGGCTCGCCGCCGGCCTATACCGCTACCAGCCGAAGTCCCACACCCTGGAGCTCACCCAGCGGGGGGACCTGAGGGCTGCCGTAGCCCGGGCTTCTCTCCACCAGAGCTGGATTGCCGAAGCCCCTGTTATGGTGGTCTTTGCGGCGGAGTACCGTCGCTGCACCGCCCGCTACGGTGAACGGGGCATCAGGTACACCCACATGGAGGTGGGCCACGCCGCGCAGAACCTTTTCCTCCAGGCCGAGGCCGTGGGGCTGTCCTGCGGCATTGTGGGGGCTTTCCAGGACCGGGAGATGAGCAAAATATTGCATCTTCCCCGGGAGCACGAGCCTCTCCTGATCATGCCGGTGGGCTACCCCCATTGATCTGAGGTTGCCAACACGGCCTCCCGGACTTATCTTGAGGTCGTTGTGAACAGTCTTCGGGAAAGAGGGCCAGGGGTTGCGGATCCTTGGCCCCCTCTTTCCAACCCTCTCTGCCGCCATGGCTGGGCCGGAACCCCGCAAAACTCGAGGCCGCTGCGGAAGACTAGATGCCCCATACAGTGATGGAATTGCTAAAAACCCTCCCCCGTACCAATTGCGGGGACTGCGGCCAGGCTACCTGCCTGGCCTTTGCCACCCACGTCATCAAGGAAGGGGAGGAATTGAGCCGCTGCCCGCACCTGACCGAAGCGGCCCAGGCCATCGCCGGAGACATCGAGAGCCAGCAGGCCGAGGGCCTGGGTCGCCGCCGGGAATCCCTGGCCATTGCCCTGGAGGCTCTGCAGGAAAAAGTTGCCCCCCTGGACCTGGCCGGGCTGGCCGAGGGCCTGGGGGTAACCTACGGCGAGGACAACGGCCGGCCCTGCGTGGACCTGGACTATTTCGGCCACCGGCTCCGGGTCTTCAAAGATGAGGTGTGCTACCCCGAAGGGGTGGAGGCCAATCCCTGGGACGCTATTCTCCTTTATAATTACCTGGCCTCCCAGGGCCGGGAGGAACCCACCGGTAAGTGGATCGCCTTTCAGAGCCTGCCGAATTCCGTTTCCAAGACCAAGACCCTCAAGCGTCTGGAGGGCGAGCTGGCGGCCCACTTCGCCGGCAAGCAAGCCCAATTGGAAGAGCAGGCCCCCCGCTTGGGGGCCATGCCGGTCAAGGTGGCCGAGGACGCCGATCTGCAGTTGGTCTTCCGGCCCCTCCCGAAAGTGCCGGTCCTGCTGCTCTTCTGGGAGGCCGACCCCAATGAGGGCTTCCCGGCCCAGGTCCACTTCCTCTTCGACGGCAACGTCTCCGCCTTCCTGGATCTGGAGTCACTGCTGTTCCTGGTGGAGCAACTGGCGGATCGCCTCATGGCCTGAGTTCATATGCCGCCGAGGGCGGCGGCGCTACATTTTCAAAGGATAATATCGGTAAACTCTCCTTCGCATAAAAACCAGAAGTTTCTAGAGAGGAGATGTGTCATGTCTCAAAGCGGCGCAGCCGGCCACCGAGTGGTCATTTTCAGCCCCTACCCCGCCCAGGTGGGAGATAAGATCTTCATGCAAGGGGGGCCCTGGGGAGGAGACTGGGAAATCATCGAGGTGGGAGAGCGCAAGCTCAAATTGAAATGCCCCGTCTCCCATAAAGAAATCGAGCGGGAACGCTTCTTTTACTTCGTGGAAGAACGCCAGGAAGAACCCTGGCCCCACGGGCACTGAGATGACTTCCCGCGTGGTTGGGAGAGGGGGCCAGGGGTCGCAGACCCCTGCCCCCTCTCCCAAGCCCTCTCCCCCAACCCCTTAAAGGGGGTTGGGAGGGGTGCTTGAGGGGAGGGCGGGGGAACCGCGTTCCCCCGGCCCTCCCCTCAAAATACCCTAAAAACCGTCATCACTGCGGGCCGAAGGGCAGGCCGTAGTAGGGGGTGCGGTTGATGAAGACGATGGAAATGAGCCCTTCGTGTCCCATGTCTTTCAGGTATTCGTAGGAGCGTTCCTCATCCACCTTCAGGGCCTGGGCAATATCCGCGAGCTGGAGGGACCTGCCTCGCTGCCGCAGCAGATTAGCCACCCGGGCCCGGAAAAATTCCTCGGTGAGAATCTCCGTCAGGGTCGTATCATAGGCCGTGGGGTTGGGCATGTGCATGGGGTACGTGGTTTCCCAGGGCCTTCGTAAGCTCACCCCCAGGACCCAGCGCACCCGGTAGGTATGGAGGGCGTCGTACAGGGCCTTCAGCTTGCTCAGGGTGTCGGCGTCCCGCTGGATGGGGCCGAACCGGTCCATGGTTTTCAGAAAACTTTCCACTGTGGTGACGTATTCCTCCGGCTTGGTAATGTCGCTGTGGGCCAGGGCGATGCGGTCCCGTTCCAGGCCGCACAAAGCCAGGAGCTTTTTCAGGACCCAGACCCGGCTCCAGGTGTGGTCCAGGCCGTAGCTATGGTGGCATTCCTCGGGGTTGCAGCCGATGAGCAAAAGGCCGTTGGCCCCCTCCAGGAGAGCCCGGCCCATGACCACCGGGTCGATCTGCCCAAGACAGCGCACCGGCAGGAGATAAAAAGACCCCCGGTGGGTGAGTCCCCGCAACCCCGCCTGGTCTGCCGCCGCGGCGCCGCTCCACTGGCAGCCGAACCCCATGATTTCGTCTGGGGCGAGGCTCTGGGCCAGGGCCGTTACCCGGGCTTCGTGTTGGGCGGTGGTGCAGTTGGTGAGGGTCAGGGCCATTTCCGGGCAGGAGGCCACGCAGGTGCCTTCCCCCGTGCAGAGCATGGGGTCCACCATGCGGGGTACATCATGGCCCAGGCCGGCCACCGGGCCGCTCACCGGCTGGATGGCCAGGCAATCGCAGATTTCCCGGCACAGGGTGCACACAGAGCACTTGTCCTCCTCCACCACAGAGATCACCCGGGGAGCGAAAAGTTCCCCGGCCCTGGCCTGGTTCACCAGGGCGGCGGTTTTGCCGGCCACCCGGCGCCCCTGGCTCAAAGCGCCCCTAAGGTCGCAGGGCTGGCAGGCGGACCCCACCATGAGCTTTTCGTCCAGGACCACCTGATCCGGCCGCACCATCTGGGGAAATCTCTCCAGGAATTCCTCTTCCTTTACCTCTAAACCTAATTTCTGGGCAACTTCGAGGGCCTTGACCCCCGGGCCGCGCCGGGGAGAGAGGACCAGGAGGTCCCAGTCCAGCTCCTGCTCGGTGCGGTCGGCGGCCCGGTTGAAAGAGATGTTGTCCCGTTTCACCGTAGGGCGAACGCTGCCGTCATAGGGGATCAGGGGGATGTCCAAGTGCCGGGCCCGGACCAGGTCCACCGCACCCACAGGTATGGTGATATCGTTGTCATAAAAGATGGCCGCCTGGGCCTCAGGACAGGTCTCCCGGAGATATTCGGCCATATGCCAGGCGCTCTTCAGGGAAAGCTGAGCTCCCAGAGGCTGACCGGCCACGATATCGTTGATCCAGAAAACCACCCGCCCCTGCAAGGGTTTACCCTGGCGGAGGAGGTCGTTCATCTCGAGCTGGCAAACAACCCGCTTGCCGTCGTGGCCGTATTCCGGCAGTTGATGGGTAATTTCCCAGTCCAGGGCGGCGATGATGGCCCCGGCTTTGAATGCCACGCTTTCCTGGACGTCCGGGGAGGAAAAGGTCACGGTGTAGTCGCCGAAGCGGCCGGAGACTTCTTTGATTTCCCCCACCTTAACCTTTTGCACCAACTTACCGGCCTCCACCTCCTCCATGAGGCGCCACAGCCGGTCATAGGTGTGGTATTCCCCTGGATACACCTGGGGCGCTCTCTCCATCCCCTCTTTCAGGTCGTATTGCCGGGCGAGGATGGCGTCCACCCCTTGTTCCATCAGTTCCCGGGCCGCACCGTACGCGGCTATGCCCCCGCCCAGCACCATGACCGGCCCTTTATAGTCTATTCGGATCCGGGGCGTCGGCCTCAAGGTCTCCAGCCAGGCCTGGGAGGCCCGGATGAGCTTGGCCCCTTTGTCAGCCTGGGCAGCCTTGTTCCCGGAGTGGACCCGGGCCACATGGTCCCGGAGATTGACCAGCTCGATTTGCCCTTCCTCCACCCCCAGGTCTTCCAGGGCCTGTTCGAATTTCTTATGCAGCAGGCGGCTTTCACAGCCGGCCACGATAAGGCGGTTGAGGCCTTTTTTGGTCACCATCTCCTGCAGGCGGGCCAAGCCGGGGGCGAGGCAGGAAAAGGGCAGGACCTCGATGTGGGCTACGCCCGGGGTGCCCTTCACCATCTTGGTCAGGGCGCCGAGGTCCACCTTGGGAGCGATTTCCGCCCCACATTCGCACAGAAAAACCCCAAGCCGGGGCTCCGGCACGCTTTCTTTGAGGGCTTGTCGTTGTTTCATGATTCACCTCCCTCAGTGGGCAAAGCCGTGCCCGGTGCGGCGGGAGATATCTCCCCGGACGGTGTCCAGCCGCGCCTGCAAGGCCCCGGTGGGACAGACGGACACGCAACAGCCGCAGCCGATGCACACATTATTGGGCACGCGATACGGAGTCTCGAGCTGCTTTTTCACACCTCGGGAGCCGAAGGTGAGGGCCTGCACCCCCACCACCTCGTTGCACACTGCCACGCAGAGGCCGCACTTGAGACACTCTTCGTCGGGGTCCGTGATGCCGAAACGGGTGGAAGTGACGCCGTATTGGGCCGCCAACTCCTTGATCTCCCGGGAAGCCGGGCACTCCGCTAACAGCATCTCCAGGACCCAGCGCCTGACGTTATGCACCCGCTCCGAGTCGGTGAGGACCTCGAGTCCCTCCACCGGCCGGGTGAGGCAGGAAACCATGACGGTGCCCCTACCCTCCTGCCGGGTTTCCACCACACACAGGCGGCAACTGCCCCAGGGGTAGACAGCCGGGTGGAAGCACAGGGTGGGGATATGGATGCGGTGGGCCTTGGCCGTCTCCAGAATGGTCCAATCCGGTTTAGCCTTTACGGGTTGGCCGTCCATGGTGAAGGTGACGAGGCCGTCCTTTTTCTTTTTTTTCGGGCTCATGAGTGCTCCTCCTCAGGCCACCAGCACGGCGTCCACCGGGCATACATCCCGGCACACCCCGCAGCGGATGCAATGAGCGGTATCGATGGTGTGGAGCTTCTTTTTCTTCCCGGTGATGCATAACTCGGGGCAGTTTTTGGCGCACAGGCCGCAGCCGTTGCAGGTCTCCGGGGCAATGCTAAAGGTGATGAGATCCCGGCACACCCCCGCCGGGCACCTGTGGTCCCGGATGTGGGCCAGATACTCGTCCCGGAAGTAGCGGATGCTGGTAAGCACCGGGTTGGGGGCAGTGCGTCCCAGGCCGCAGAGGGAGCCGTCCACCAGGGCCTGCCCCAGGCTTTCCAGGGCATCAATGTCCTCCACCGTGCCCTGGCCTTTGGTAAAACGGTCCAGAAACTCCAGCATACCCTTCAGTCCCAGGCGGCAGGGCAGGCATTTGCCGCAGGACTCCTCCTCCAGGAAGCGCAGGAAATACCGGGCCACGTCCACTACGCAGTCCTGCTCGTCCATGACGATCATGCCGCCGGACCCCATGATGGAGCCGGCCTCAAGCAGGGAGTCGAAGTCCACCGGAAGTTGTTTGAGTTCCGTGGGCAGAAAGCCCCTGGCCTGGAGGCCCAGCCGGTCCAACTTCAGCTCCTCGGGGGGGAGTTCCTTGAGTTCATAGGGGATGATGCCCCCGGAAGGGCCGCCGGTCTGGACGGCCTTAAATTTTTCCTGACCGGGGACCCCGCCGCCGATCTCCTCCACGATGCCGCCCAGAGTGATGCCCATGGGCACCTCCACCAGGCCGGTATTTTTCACCTTGCCCACCAGGGAAAAGATCTTGGTGCCGGTGCTGTGTGGCACCCCCAGGCCGGCATACCATTGTGCTCCTTGCTCGAGGATGTGGGGCACATTGGCCCAGGTCTCCACGTTGTTGATGACCGTGGGCCGATCCCACAGGCCCTGCTCCACCGGATAGGGCGGCCGGGTGATGGGCTCCCCCACCCGGCCCTCGATGGAGGCCAGGAGCGCGGTTTCCTCCCCGCAGACAAAGGCCCCGGCCCCCCGGGTAATCTGGATGTCGAAGTTGAACCCCGTGCCCAGGATGTTTTTCCCCAGGAGCCCCAGGCGGCGGGCCTGGTCTATGGCGATCTGGAGAGTCTTGACGGCAAAGGGATACTCGGCCCGGACATAGATAAAGCCCTGCTCGGCCCCCAGGGCGTGGGCCCCGATGACCATACCCTCCAGGACCAGGTGAGGGTCACCCTCCATGATGGCCCGGTCCATGAAGGCCCCCGGGTCGCCTTCGTCACCATTCCCCACGATGTAAACCGGCCCCGGGTTTCCCTGGACATGCTCCCGGGCCCGGCGCCACTTGTAGCCGGTGGGGAAGCCGCCCCCGCCCCGGCCCCGCAAGCCCGAAACCGTCACAGTCTCGATAATATCCTCAGGTGACGTCTGGCTCAGGGCCTGGGCCAGGGACCGGTAAGCTCCGGCCTGGAGGGCGTCATTGATATCCAGGGGATCAATGAGCCCCACGTTCTTGAGAATAATTTTCTGCTGCAGCTTATAGAAGGGAATGTCGGCCGCGGCCCGGTAGCGGGTGCCATTGTCGCTATAGAGCAAGCGTTCCACCACCTCCCCTTTGCCAAGGGTCATTTCAACAATGTCAGGGACGTCCTTCGGTTTCACCTGAACATAAAACAGCTCAGAGGGCGCCAGATTGACGAGAGTGCCCTGGTTGCAAAAACCGTGGCAGCCGGTCTCCTTTACCAGAGGCTTCACCTCCGCCTTGAGCCTCTTTTTCTTGATGGCGGTCTTAAAGGCCCGGGCCACCTTATCGGCTCCCTGGGCCAGGCAGCCCGGCCCCAGACAGACCCTGACCACCGGCCGCTGGGGGTCCTGTTCGGTCAGCAGGCGCTCCCGCAGGGTTTCCAACTCGGCGACACTTTTGAGCTTGCCCATGGTTTCCTCCGATGTTGCCCTCGGAAATTATTTCTTTTCCAGACGCTTCTTCAAGCTGGGAATGGTGGCGCCGCCCAGGTAATCCTTGTCGATCATGACCACCGGCGCCAGGGCGCAGGAGCCCAGGCAGTTCACGGTCTCCAGGGTAAACCTGAGGTCTTCGGTGGTGTGGCCCCGGCTCACCCCCAGTTTCCGTTCGCAAGATTCCACCAGGCGTTCGCCCCCCTTGAGATGACAGGTGGTGCCTAAACATACCTTGATGCCGTGTTCACCTCGGGGTTCCAGGCTGAAGGACTTGAAAAAGGTGGCCACCGACCAGGCCTGGGTGATGGGAACCCTCACATGGTCACAAACCAGATTGAGGTGCTCGGGGGAGATGTAGTTGAACGCGTCCTGCACGTCCTGGAGCACACTGATGAGGTGTTGGGGGTGTCGGGGATATTTTTCAAAGATGCTGTCGATGTTCGGCTTTTTCTTTTTCACGGCACTCCTCCCGCGCCTCCCGTTTTTCTTTCAGTTTTTATAAGCAATGATTGTGCCATACATATAACTACTTAATAATACTTGATATATTAATAATCCATACCCAAAACTAGCTGTTCTTTTGAAACGATTTTAAAATGTATCTCATTAATATACTTAATTTATTTTATTTATGAAACAAGTTTGAAACGATTGAAACGACAAGATTTGGTGATGGGGCAGGTGGTTTGGCAGGATTTAACCTGAGACTGTTGCGAAAGTATCTTGAGGAGCGGGGTTCCACGATCCCTGACCCCATCCCCCTAAAACCTTCTTTCAAAATTCCGTTACAGTAAACCGTAATTCTTCATCTTGCGCCACAGGGAACTGCGACTGATGCCCAAAAGGCGCGCCGCTACGTCCCGTTTTCCCTGGGCTTTTTTCAGGGCCTTCTGAATGGTGAGGACTTCGCTGGCCGGGGGTCCATCCGGGCCGGTCCGGAAAGAGGCCGCCCGGACCAGGGAGGATTCCAACTCCGGCAGGTGTTTCCGGGTTATGACCGAGCCCTTGACAAACACAAAGGCATGTTCCAGAACCCGCTCCAGTTCCCGGACGTTCCCCGGCCAGGCATAGTGCTGGAGCAGGGTCATCACCTTGGGGTCCACCCCCCGCACGTTTTTCCGGTAGGTGCGGTTGAGGCGGGCCAGACAATGGTTCACCAGGAGGGGAATGTCCTCCCGCCGCTCCCGCAAGGGGGGCAGGGAAAAGGGCACGGTGCGCAGGCGGTAGAGGAGGTCCATGCGGAATTGGCCCCGGCGCACCTCCTGGGCCAGGTTCCGGCTGGTGGCGGTGATGATGCGGGCTTCCAGGGGAATGGGCCGGGTGCTCCCCACCCGCTCGAAGACCTTGGTTTCCAGGACCCGGAGAAGCTTGGCCTGGAGTTCGGGTTTGAGCTCCCCGATCTCATCGATGAACAGGGTGCCGCCCTTGGCCAACTCGAAGCGGCCCACCTTGTGGTTCACCGCGCCGGTGAAGGCCCCTTTGACGTGGCCGAAGAGTTCCGACTCGAGGAGGGTCTCCACCAGGGCGGAGCAACTGAAGGCCACGAAGGGCCCCTGGGCCCGGGGGCTTTTGAGGTGGATGGCCTGGGCGAAGAGGTCCTTGCCGGTCCCCGACTCCCCCTCCAGGACCACGGTGGCATCGGACGCGGCCACATCCGGCAGCATCTCAAGAAGTCGTTGTATGGCGGGACTCTGGCCGATGATTTCCACTTCCCCCGGGATGCCGGGGGTGGCTTCCGCTTCAAAGGGGGCCAGGCCCAGGGACTGAAAGGTTTCCACCCCCCCGACGATGACGTCCCGTTTGCTTTTGATGGGCGCGGTGCTCACCAGCAGGTTGATCCACTCCCCGGCTTTGGTGAGGACTCGCACGCTCTGGTCCCGGCGGGTGTGGCCGTCCTCCATGGTGGCCCGCAAGAAACAACCCCGCTTGCAGCGGTCCGCCTGAAAGACCTCCCAGCAGAAGCGGCCCACCGCCTCTGCCGCTGTAAAGCCGGTGATCTCCTGGGCCCGTTGGTTGAACGCGGTGATGCGCCAGCGGTCGTTGACCACAAAGACCCCCCGGTCCAGGTGCTCGAAGACCGCGTCGGGCGTGACCCCCAGGCCGAACTCCGACCAGGCCGACCAGGCCCGGGTCAGGGTGTCGTCGTGAAAGGTCAACACTGCCCCCGTGATCTCGTTCTCCGGGTTGTAGAGGGGGGCCACCGAGTATTTCAGGAAGAGGACGTGGTCGGATGCCAAATTGATCTGGGCCAGGAGATGGGCGCGCAGGGTGCTGGCCGCCAGGGCCTCCCCCACGGCCACCTCGGCCTGGGGAAGATGCTCGACCGCGAAAATCTCGGCCAGCGGTAGGACCTGGCCCGGCTCCAAACGCCGCCGCAGCAGCCGCTCCGCCTGGAGAGTGGCCGAGAGAATCACCCCCTCCGGCGAGAGAATAAGAACCCCGTCCCCCTCCGGCAGGCCATCGAAATCATGGGGCTTTGTGTCCACTTTGCCCCTCTTGGTTGTTAAGCAGTGATTTTTCCCTCTTGAAAAAATGACAATTCTGAAATATTGGCCTGCTCTTGTGCATGCTCAATGGTCATGCTTACTAAATTGCCCTTGCCATCTAAGTCAATATATATATTTTCAGTAATTTCCTTCGTTTCTTCAACAGGCGCCGACGAGAACTCAATCAGTGCAGTATCTGAATCAATGAAGTATCTAATTTTCATGATAAATCCTCCTTGAAGTCCCTATCAAAAAATGCATTATGGACAGTATCACCATCTTCCAGTATTATAACTCTTAAATACTTACCTACTTCTTCTATAAAACTCCATTTCCTTATCCTAACCATCTTTTTACATTTATGTTTTGAAAGAGTTCTGCATTATTTCCTCTATCCACTCATCTCTAATAATTGCTCTGTCTGGACGGTTTCTAATAAATAAAAAGTATTGCGTAAATTTCATATACTTATTCTACCAACAAATCGTTCCAATTTTTTTCCATTTTACTCACAAGGTAACAATATGGCAAGTAATTCCTCCGCCTCCTTTTACCCCCCTCACCCCAGCCCTCTCCCCCCAACGGGGGAGAGGGGGAACAGCTTATGGGGTGCCAGGGCCAGACTCGGGTTCCTGCCTTTTTCCCTCTCCACCACTCGGGGTGTATAGACCGGGGAGAGGGGGAAGAAGGCTGCAGGTCTTTTCAAAACTGAACAATTAATTACACAGGCCTCCAGCCTGACCCAGCAAGGGCATCCTGCCCGTGTTCCTGGTGTATGGGGTTGGGGGAGGGGGCAGGGAGCAGTGGCACAGGTGTCCTCACCTGTGGAAACCCCCGGCTCCTTCCCCAAGAACCACTTTTCCCCCCGCTTCACTTCACCGTCAGCCAGAAGAGGCGGGCCGGGGAGGGGCCGGGGTTTTTCCATGCCGTGGGGATCTCGGAAGTCAGGTAGATGACGTCCCCGACTTTCAGGGTGTGCACTGCCTGGCCCACCCGCATCTGGAGTTTTCCCGACAGCACGTAGCCCACCTCTTCACCCTTGTGGAAAAAGAAGTGGCCGGGCAGGGTCTGCTTGGGAGGGATATCGACGAGGTAGGGCTCGGCCTTCACCTGGACGTCCACGGGGTGAAGGAGCTTGGCCGCGGCCGCGCCCTCCGGCACCTCCCGGAGCTTCACCTCCACGGCGTCTGCCGGTGTGAACACTAAACGCTGTTCCCCCTCCCGCCGTTCGTCAAAGAAAGAGGTGACTTGCACGGAGAGGACTTCGGCGATCTTGACGAGGGCCGGCAGCGACGGGTAAATCAGGTTGCTTTCAATCTGGGAAATGGTGCTGGCCGTGACCCCCACCAGCTTGGCCAACCCGGCTTGGGACACTCCCCGCTTTTTGCGAAACTCCTTGAGGCGGAGTCCCAGGTCGATTTTCCCCGCGGTGCGCCTGTCCTCCTCGAAGATTACCGCCAGGTCCTTGGTCCAGTAGACGTGGGGCTTGTCGAATTCTTCGGGACTGCGGTTTTCCGCCTTGAGGATGGTGAGGGACGTGGTGCCCCGCTTGATGGTGAGCTCGATGGCCACCTGGGCGATCTAGTTGATGGTGGCCCTAAACCGGGGGGAGTGGGCGTGTTTGGCCAGGGTCCAGTAGGCGATGGTGTTAAGGTCATAGAGGCGGGGGCAAGAGTGGGCATACAAATCCAGGAACTCCTCTTCGCCCCCCCAGAGCTCCTGCATGCCGGTGATGCTCTCGAAGATGAAGCGCACATCTCCGGTTAAGGGCGCATGGGCCTGGTAGAGGACGTCCATGAATTCCCGAACATCCTGGGGCTTTTTAATTTGGATGACCCGGCAGGGAAGCTCGGACTCCTCGTAAAACTTGACGAAGGTGCCCGCCTCTTTGCCCTTGCCGCTGGTGAAGCAGTCCAAAATGATCAGGTGGGGTTACTCCGCCAGGGGGCCCAGTTTTTCCAGCAGGCTTTTGGGGGAGCGGTCGAAGCACACGTAGATGATGGCTTTTTTCTGGAGCTCGGAGGCCTGAATGAAATTGAGGCAAAAGATGGGAAATAGACTACCGGCGTCGTCGTGCCAGACCACGTTGTCGCCGATAAACAGACCCCCCAGGAGCAGGTCCAGGGGTTTCACTCCTGACGGGACTCGCTGTTTAGCTAGAGACATGACGGGGCTTTCTCGGGGTTTTGAATGGATTTGCCTATCATTTTAAGGTAGTTAGGCGGGTCCGTCAAGGAATCTCCGGAGAGAGTCCGGCACCCATACTTTACGCTGGCATGCAACACCCGGGACTACCGGGTGGCCCTGACCCGGGAAGACGCGGAGATTTTCGCCAGCCCTTACATCATGGACTCGGACCGGGAAGAACCTGACCTTCAAAAAATTACCCGACTTGGACAAACAGGGTCGACTAGTATTTGCTTACCGCCGGCTGATCCACGAATATTGCGAACGCCGTCCCCACTTTGACGCCGGTCGCTTTGCCCTGGAGTTCGGCGACGACGGGCATCGCCAGGGTTGGTGCCTTTACAAATTAGGCTGTAAAGGGCCCGAGACCTTCAACAGTTGCCCCTCCATGCTCTTCGGTGACGTGGGCCCCCGCAAAGTGCGCTCTGCCGTGCTGACCAGTGTTTTTGGGTACACCCTTGGCGGGCGTGGCCATTTTTATCGACATCGGCCGCTACTGGAACGGCTACAACCTGTTTTTGCCCTGGCATGTCAATTTCAACTCCGTCTTGGTGGAAGTGGCTCTTTGTATCGCCGCCTACGTAGTACTTTGGATCGAACTGGCCCCCACCATTTTGGAAAAATACCAGGATAAACCGTTCTTCCTGGCCCATGAACAGCTACCAGCAACTCCAGGCCGTGCAGGAGCGGCTCAAGACTTTTGTGGACTCCGGCCAGTTGGGCATTTTCGCCAACGGCTACTGGGGGCACCCGGTACCAAAAATTTGGTCCGTAAAATCAGTGTAACTCGCCACGGAGATTAGGAAACTTCAAAAAGTTTGGTCTGAGGCTGGGTGACAATTTTTTCCTTTGGAAAAGGGATTGACGATAAGAAAAGTTACCTTATACTTTAGCCTCAGAGGTTACAAAAAAGTTACCCACCTCCCATATCATCGAGAAGATCAAGCGATCCCTCAGATGGCCATGTGAGAGATGGGCCTTAAGCAAGGTCTTGTCAGACGAGGAGAATTCAGGTGGTCCTCACTGGCCTCACACTGGCCCCCTTCACCCGCGGGTGAAGCGGAATAGATCAACCTGCTCATCTAAACAATCAATAACGCATTGCCAGAGAACTTTCTCTGACAGCTGAGGTTTGTCTAATATATTACCTGGTACTGGCGTTTAAATAATGAACGCTGGAGAGATATCCATGAACACTAAAGGGTTGGATAACAAAATAACGGAACTTTTTTCCAATGGGTCAAGGACCTTGCTTAATCTAGGTCTGATTTCGTTGGGAAGCTTGATTTTCGTTATCGGCATGAATGGCATTCTGGTGCCACATGGGTTTTTAAGCGGGGGGATTGTCGGACTGTCCATCCTTATCCACTATCTTTTCCCGGTGGCAAGTGTCGGAATACTATATTTTCTATTGAACATCCCCATGGCAATCCTGGGGTGGCTGAATATCAGCCGGCGCTTTATGCTGTATACCCTTTTCGGGACGGTATTCTTTTCGGTCGTGGCGGCCACTTATTTCCCTCAATTTCCCATGATCCAAGATCCCATTTTGGCAGCGCTTTCAGCCGGGGTAATATGCGGTGTCGGTGCAGGCCTCATTCTGCGGTCTCTTGGTTCAGCCGGGGGCTCGGACATCATTGCCGTTTATCTGTTCAATAAATACGGCTTAGGTATCGGGACAGTCACTTTCGGGATAAGTGCCGCCATATTACTGACGGGGGCTTATTTTCATGACTTGCATATGACCTTATATTCACTCATCTATTTATTCACCCAGGGGAAAATTACTGATGCAATCATGATTGGGTTCAACCAGAGAAAAACCTTGATGATCATAACTGATCAAGCCGAGACCATCGCTCAAAAGATCCTGCAGAGAGGTCGTAGTGCTACTTTTCTTAAGGGAGTAGGCGCTTATTCGGGAAAGGAAAGAAAAATAATATACACTGTTACCAACTTTCTCGAACTGCCTCAGATAAAGGAGTTCATCTTTAAACAGGATCCAGATGCCTTTGTGGTCGTTTATGAGACTTTGGAAGTTTTAGGGAAAAGCTATGGGACAGGACGCATGTTTTAAAATAATATCTCTCGAGAATTATCAGGGTAAAT
>CBFDAH010000028.1:0-21869 GCA_965602785.1 uncultured Syntrophobacterales bacterium | reverse complement strand
CGCCGACTTCGACGGCAGCCTGGGGCCGGCCTTGGCCGCGGCCATCGCCCTCCAACACGAAGGCGAACTCACGGCCCAGCCCGGCGAACCCTCAGGCCTCCGGTTCACCCTGCAACTGCCACCGCTTCCCACGGACCATGGAAACCACGAGCCGACTACTTAACGCCATACGCCTTCTGAGTGGCTTTGTGGGGCGGGTCTGCGAGCCGCTGCTCAACGCCATACGCTTTCTGAGTGGCTTTGTGGGGCGGGTCTGCGAGCTGCTGCTCAACGCCATCATGAACTACTCCTCGCGTCTTTTGAGCATCTGCGCCTTGTATTACCGCCTCCTCCTGTCCAGCTTTTCCACCCTGGAAGGCTTCCGGCTCCTCTTGCACGACTTCCTGCGGCAGTTTTCTTTAGCCACCTTTCATGGCATCCACGTTCTCATCTTTGCCTCCCTGATGCTGGGCTTCCTGGTAATCGTGCACGCCACCCAGCAATTGTCGGCGTTCGGCGGCGAAGACTACGTGGGTTGGCTTCTGGTGACCATCGTGGTCCGAGAAGTGGGGCCGGTGTGGGCCGCCTTTTTTGTGCTCCTCCACTCCGGTTCGGCCATCACCGTGGAACTCGGCACCATGTCCGTCTCCCGGGAAGTGGAATCCCTGAAAATGGTGGGCATCGACCCTTACCGCTTCCTGGGGGTGCCCCGTTTCTGGGGCGTAACCCTTAGCCTCCTGGTTCTTTACATCCTGGCCATGTTCGCAGCCATCTTGGGAGGCTATATTTTTGCCCAGATCTTTACGGAAGTTTTCTGGGCCCAGTTCTGGTCCTCCTTCATAAACGCTTTGGAGTGGCGGGACGTGGCCGTAGGTTTTGCCAAGGTCACCTCCTTCGGTACGCTCATTGCCACCGTAGCCATTTACTTTGGGTTTCGGGCGGAAAAGGATATGGAAGAGGTGGCCCGCTATACGTCCCAGTTTGCCCGGGTGGCCCTGGTATTGTGCGTTTCGGTGGACATCATTTACACCACCGCCTATTATTTGTAGGGGAAAGAACGGGGTCATAGGAGACTTGGGGCTCAAACCGCCAAAGACCACAGGGCCGCCAGTTGAAACCTTAGGGGGCTTTCCCCCCGGGTGAACCGGAAAAGGAATTAACCAGGAATCGCCTATTTCAAGCCATGCTTTATCATAGTCTGGTCATGCAGAAGGTAGTCATTGCGGGTCTCTCCCCTGAGTGGCCCAGCCCTTTGGACCTGGAGTTGGGCATGAAGGAAGTCCTCCTCCTGGAAGGTCTCGGCTGGGAAGAGGGCGAGGCTTTCTGGCGCGTGGCATCTTCCCTGGATACCCCCTTAGAGGGAGAGGTGCTTTATTGGGGGAGGAGCGTCACGCACTTGCTCAGACCCGAAGTTTTTCGTTTACGCCGTCAGGTCGCCTATATCTCCCCCGGACAGGTCCTCCTGCAGCATCTAACCCTGCAGGAAAACATCACCCTGGCGATCTGCTACCGCCGGAGCCTTTCCGTGTCTCAAGCCCTCAAAGGACAACAGGGCCTCCTGGAAAGACTGGCGCTGACGCCCTACCTTTCCTGGAAGCCGCGCCAACTTTCGCACGACGTCGCTTGGCGAGGCCAGTTGGCCGGGCAGCTCATCCAGAAACCCGAGCTGATCCTGGCTTTCCTGGATGGTCCCGGCTTAAGCATGGTTAATCAGTCCATATTACTGGAGGTGCTCACGGATTACATCGCCAGGAACCAGGGCGCCGTTTTTCTGGCTGGCCGCGCTCTAGACGCCTTTCACCCCTTGGCTCACCGCCTCTTGCGAGTGGAGGCCGGCCACTTCGTGGAAACCCATCTGCTCGAGCATCGGGAACGGTCCCCGGTGGACTTTTTCCCTCTGGTTTGAGCAGTTCAGGAAGTGTGAGAATGGCTGTGTCCAGACCCCATCACCAGCCTCGCACTTACCGCACCCGCATGGCCCGGGAAGGCCTGGTGGGATTCCGGGTGGCGGTGCGGGAAACTGATCTCATGGTCCTGGCGGAGCGGGACCTCTCGGCCGAGGTCCGCCGTCTGGTGGTGCAGGAGCGCCAACACCTGGAGGCTTACATTGAAGGGCACCCGGATTTTCTCACCACCCTGAGCCCCTGGCCGCCGGACCCTTATGCGCCTCCCTTGGTGCGGGACATGATTGGGGCCGCCGCACCCGCCCAGGTGGGCCCCATGGCAGCAGTAGCCGGAGCCATCGCCGCTCGGGTAGGCACGGCCCTGCTCTCCTTCAGTTCTGAGGTCATCGTGGAAAACGGCGGGGATATCTATATGCACCTCAACCGCCCCGCCACGGTGGCCCTGCATGCCGGCCGCTCACCCCTGAGCCGCAAACTGGGTCTCAAAATCGATCCCGCCCCGGGCGCCGGGGGGATTTGCACCTCTTCGGGCACAGTGGGCCACTCTCACAGTTTCGGCCGCTGTGACGCCGCCTGTGTGGTGGCCGCAGATACAGCCCTGGCCGACGCCTGCGCCACGGCCCTGGGGAATAGGGTGTCAGATGCCTCAGCCATCGATGAGGCCCTTGGATGGATAGCGGGTATCCCCGACCTCCGGGGAGCGCTCCTTGTCGTGGGGGAACATTTGGGGGTCTGGGGTGGCCTGGAGCTTGTCCCCTTGTAGCTGGTAGCGTCAAGGACTCATAATCGGAAACCGCAGTGGCCGGCTCCCGGCCTCATTGTCAAGCACCGGAGCCCCATGGTATGATAGTAAACTCAACCACAAGGCGGAGCCGCTCTTATGGAAGAAGGATTTACTAAAAGAGAGAAGCTGGTAGGGTTTTTCCTCCTCCTCATCGTCATCGTTACCAAGTTGACCTTCCTGGTCATCCTCCATGGAAAGGGCTGGTGGGAGGATTACCGCGAGTTTAAAATCGAGCTCGATACGGGTTACAACCTCCAGCAAGGCTCTCTGGTGAAGATGTTCAACACTGATATCGGCAAGGTCACCAAAATGGCCATCATCTTTCATAAGAAAACTAGAACTCACGATGTAATTGCCGACATCAGAGTTTTGGCCGATTATGCCAACCAGATTCGTAGAGATGCCGTGGCCGAAGTAGTGAAGCCCCTCCCACTGTTCGGTAGTCCCTATATCGTAATCATACCTGGCGTGGGGTCAGAACTCTCGGCGCATGCAACCATCCCCCTCCGTAAAGGAAAGGAAATCACCGATAAACTGGCAGACCTGTTTAACAAAGAGAACCTCGAGCAGGTAAAGACCATCCTCACGAACCTGACCCTCCTGAGCAGCCAACTGCAGGCCGATGAGAAAAACTGGAATGCCACCTTGAAACACGTGGATGAGGTGATGCTCTCTCTCCTCAAATCCAAAGGTACTTTGGGAGAGCTCCTTATGCGCCGAGATTTCGCCAACCGTATGAACAATACGCTGGAGAACATGGACCGGGTTCTAAAGGAAGTCAACGAGTTTGCCACCGGCCTCAAACCGGTGAACAAAAACCTGGAAGAGCTGACTAAGAACCTGAACCGGGAGGTGGGGACCTTGCGGAGCATTCTAGCGGACATCAAAGCTGGGTCGCCGGATTTCCCCAGGTTAATGAAATCTGCCACCGAGTTCAGCGAGGAAGGGACTGCAACGGTGGAAGCCATCAAGGCCAACCCCCTGGTCCGCATGGGGCTTCCCAAAGCTAAAAAAGGGAAATCCCTGCACGTGGAGCCCCGGCATGTTCAATAAATCCTGGGCCATTCTGGCCCTGGCCGCAATGCTCCTGCTGGGCTGCGGCGGGGCTCGGGACCCTTACGGCCAACAGGTGCAGAAGGTCACTAAATACACTGACCGGGGGGACGAATTGTTTTCGAAAGGGGACCTGAAGCGGGCCTCGAAAGAATTCCAACGGGGGTTGGAGCTGAGCCGGAGCGTGGACTACCAGACCGGCGAGGCCGTGCAAATTAACAATCTGGGGGCCGTGGCCCTGGAGCAAGGCGACCTCCCCCGGGCCCGGGAGCTTTTCACCCGTGCCTGGCAGATCAACCAGAACCAGGAGAACTGGACCGCAGCCAGCACCAACCAGGCCAACCTGGCCACGGTGGCGGCCAAGGCCGGGGACAAGGCCGGAGTAACCCAGCACCTTACCTTGGCCGAAAAGGCGGCCCGACGGTCGGGAAGCAAGGCGGCCCTGGGGCGTATCTTTATCCGCTGGGCGGCAGTCTCCCTGGACCAGTTGGACTTCGGCGGGGCCGAGGCCTACCTGAACCTGGCCAAGCCCCTGGCCAAGACCACGGCTCTCAAAGCATCAGTGGCCCACCAACGGGGACGCCTGGCCCTGGCCCGGGGGGACACCTGGGCGGCCCTCAACTACTTTACCCTGGCCCTGGAACGGGACCGGGAGGTGTTGGACCGGGCCGCCATTGCCGCAGACCTCTTTGCTTTAGGGAATACCAGCCGGCTCAGGCGGGACTGGTCCAAAGCCTTCGACTATTACGCCCGAGCCTTTTACGTGTACGCCTCCCTGGGCCGCAAGGCCCGTCTTCAGGATTGCCTCACCCGCCTCAGGGAAGCCAACCAGGAAGGAGCCCTCAACCAGTCCCTGGAGCGCTTCGAGAAACATCCGCAACTGAGTTAAAAAAAATCTGCAAAGCCATCGGCCTAGGTTTAGTTTTCATTCCTTTTAGTCCCCCATCCCTTACTTTCCAGCCCTGGGATTGCCTCCCTTCCTCCATCTGACTTTATTCATTATGCCCTTGGTGTGCTATCAGGCGACTACTGTCCACCTTTTCTCAAGGGGGGCCAGAGAGAGTCCTGAATAACGTCTTGATAATCCATCCAAATCCACCTGTGGAGGAGAGTATTTTTCCTGATACTTCTTGATTAAAGCCTAATTCGTACTTATGTAATTCTTTAGAATGAATAAAGTTTTCCAAATTTTTAGGGCAGCCAGATTCCTTGCCGGCGTAATTTCCTAAAGAAATGGTGAGGAACTTAAGCAGACCATTTGCCAGTCAGTTGCCGGGAATCTAATCTTCAGGTTCTTACGCTGGTTCATATACGTATAGTGAAAAAGGGGAATTTATGAAAGTTTCATGGGGGCTGATAATCATCATCGTCTGGGCCATCGTTATGATGGGGGTGGCGGGATGTGCCAAAACTGAGCGGGCCGCTGCCAGCGGTGGGCGTGTCATTGTCGGCACCAAGCAGTTCATCGAAGAGCGGGTGAATATTTCTGGCCGAGAAACCTGGGAACCCGACGATCCAAAATTTTGGCCGATGTGGCAAGATAGTCAGGGTGGGGGATAAGGGGAGCACTATCCGGTAAATATGTGGCCATGACAAGCATACAGGAATATGGACACCAGTAGCAGCAGGCCTTAGCCGGAGCCCGCCAAGGTGGAGGCCTGGTCACCTCATCCCCCCGATTGCCGCCAGAGTTCACAGAAATCTTTATCCGAAGCAGAGCACAATGGCGGCACCGCGGCCCTGAGTGAAATGGGCGCGATCATCGTAGTGATGAAGGCCATGAGGATGAGAATGGTGAACTGGGATTGAGTGAGGAGAGGCACTGTTATCAAGCCTTGCTTGGTCAGGCTGTAGCTCAACAGGAGGACGGCCTTGGCCACGATAAGCTCCACCGCCCCCCGACCGTTCATACCCAGGCCAATGACCAGGGCTTCCCGCCAGTCCCGGCGCATGAAAAACGCCGGCACCCCGCAGCCCACCACCTTGCCGAAAATAGCCACCCCCAAAATAGCCAGCAGGAACCCCCAATCCTTGGCCGGCAAGGCCAACTGCACATGAAAAGACAGGCTGACAAAGAAAATCGGACCTAAAAAGCCATAGATAATATTGAAGAAACGGTCGTGCAGACGACGATAGAGTTCGGGGTTCACCACTTCCTTGCGAACGAATTGTCCGGCTAAAAACGCCCCGATAATCAAATGCAGCCCCACTACCTCAGCTAAAAATCCCATGATCAGGGCGGCCAAGAGCGCAAAGGTGAAGCCCTTGGCCTCCTCGTCCTTGAGGCGGCGGGTGAAGCGGGGCAGGATGAAATGCCCCACCAGGATGGTGGCGCCAAAGAAGGCTCCCACCTCGCCCACCAGGATGAGGATTTGCATTGGGTCCACCGCACCGGTTTTGGCCATGCCGGAGAGCACCGAGAAGGAAATCAACGACAGGATATCGTCGGCGATGGCCGCGCCGATGATGATGTGACCCACCTTGGAGTTCTGGATTTCCATGTCCTGCAGCACCCGGGCCTGCACCGCCAGGGCCGTCACCGACAGTCCCATGGCCATGAACAGGGACTAGAAAACCGTGGCTCCGAAGAGCCGGGCCACGGCGTAGCCACACGCAAAAGGCAGCACGAATCCCCCCACCGCCACCGCCATGGCCACCCAGAAGTGCTCCACCAATTCGTGGGGATCCATTTCCATGCCGGAATAGAACATCAGGAAGAAGATCCCCAGGTCGGCCAGCACGGTAATGGCTTCCCGGGGTTCCACCAGACCCAACAGGGGCGGGCCCAGGATCAGGCCAGCGACGAGCTCCCCCAAGAGGCGGGGCATATGGAGGCGCTGAAAGATATCGCCCAGAACCCAGGCCACAAAAAGAATGAGGATAATGTAGATAATGACTTTAGGTTCCATAGTCTCTCCCCAAAGGCCCGAACCCGGTTAGGCCGCCTTTCGGACCAGGATGGAACAAAGAGCCAGACCCTATAGTAACATTACCTTAGCCTTTTTCGAACCGATGAGGCCCGGGGCTCGTAAATTTGTGGAAAACGAGCCTGGGGGGGAAGGGCCGCAGCCGCACATGAGCTTATGGGGCGGGCCAGCGGGGCAGGCGCAGATCCACGGTGGTGCCCGCCCCGGGAGTGGAACAGATTTGGATTTCCCCTTTATGTTCCGAGATGATGCGGTGCACGATGGTCAAACCCATGCCGTTGCCCTGGGCCTTGGTGGAAAAAAAGGGGTCAAAAATCAGGGGCATCGTTTCGGGGTGAATCCCTGCTCCCGTGTCATGGAGGGTTATCTGCACGGATTTAGCTTCCAAGCTCACCCGGAGAGACAATTTGCCGCCCACCGGCATGGCTTCGAGGGAATTTTCGAGGAGCAGGTGGAACACCTGCCTCAACATATTGGCATCCACCGGAATGGGGGGGAGGTCCGCGGGAACGTCTATCTCCAGGGAGATATTCCTAGAGGCCAGGGGAGCTGTGAAGGCGGAAAGGGAATCGTTTATTACCGCGGCCACATCCGTTGGGGCAATATGCGGGGCCGGCATGCGGGAAAAGGTTTCGATTTCCCGCACCATGGTCTCCAACCGGTGCACCGCGGTGTTAATTTCCCCCAGGAGATTTTGCGTGGGGTCGGCGGCAGGGATTTTCCTTTGTATCAGGTGAGCCAGGCCCCCGATGATGGCCACCGGATTGCGCACTTCGTGGGCCACCCCCTGGGCCAACTTCCCCAGGGCCGCCAGGCGCTCGCTTTGCAACAGCTTCCCCTGGGTAAATTTCAATTCCTCCACGGCCAGATGGAGCTTTTCGTGCACCTTTTTGTATAACCGGGCATTTTCCAGGGCCGTACCGATCTGATTGCCCAAAATTCTCATGATGTCCAGGTCTTCTTCATCAAAGTCGGTGCCGTCCGTTTTGTTCAAGAGCTCCAGCACCCCGATGAGGCGGCCCTTGGCCCTGAGCGGCACACAGAGAATAGACCGGGTGGTAAAGCCCGTGATGGCATCAAAAGAGGCCTTAAATCTGGGGTCCTGGTGTACATCGGGTACAATCAGGGATTTTTCCGTCTGCGCCACCCAACCCGCGATGCCCTCCCCTACTCGCAGGCGCCGCGTGGCGATTTTTTCCGCCCCCCGGCCCCGGGCGCAACAAAAAAAGAGCTCTCCGGCGTCGGCATCCAACTCAAAAATGGAGCTGGTCTCCACCTCTATAAAATGTTCCACCGCAGCCAGAGAATTATCAAGCACTTCCTGGATATCCAGGGACGCATTAATGAGGGCGGAGATTTTCGAGATGGTGTGTATCTTGTCGCGCATGTCGAAGTCCCAGGAACTCATCTCACCCTGCCTGCGCGGGGGAACCCTTCAACCTGGGAAGATTTCTCCCGGCGCCAAGGTGTTTTTTTAGCAGTACCTCCAAAACTCCAAAGAGCTGACACCTAGCATGGTAGAAGATATTTGGCCAGACAACAAATAAATCTTGCCGATTATTCCCTGTGCTCAGAAAAGGGAATAAGGCTTTTGCAGTGGGGGGAGGGCCAGGGACCACAGCTCTCTGCCCTCCCCCCACTCCCCCTCCCAACCCGCTTAGGGGGTTGGTTGCGGGTGGAGCCTTCGTCTCCGGCCCCAACCAACAGTTCCAAACCCTTAAGGGATTGGGGGTGGGGGTGCGGGGGGGGAGTTAAACCAAAAAACCTTTTGAAAGCAAAACCTGGGACACAGCACTAGTAATTAATTGCCCAAGTTAGCGAACATTTTAAAGCGGTTTTTATTCCCCCCCCTTTTTTAAAGGGGGGTTAGGGGGGATTACTCGATCCACTTGAAAATCCCCCTAAATCCCCCTTTTTCAAAGGGGGACTTTAGGCGTTCCTGATCTTTAAGGATGCGCTCAATTACAACCGCTGATTTATGCAACTAAGCTAGATAAGACCAAGCCGGAGCCCGGCTTTTTTTGAACTAAAATTAGTGCGGACTATCGCTTAAAGTCGCAGCAAGCTGGTCAGCGCTGCAAGGCAATAAGCCCAACCCCCGCTACCATGAGGGCTGCCGCCAGGATGCGGGGCAAGATGGGTCTTTCCCGAAGCATCAGTCCCCCCAGAAGGACGCTGAAGAGGATGCTCAGGCGCTTCACCCCGATAAGGTAGGCCGCCGGCGCCAGGCTCAGGCCAAAAACATGGCACATGATACCAGCCGCCATGACCATTCCCAATATGATTCCCACAACGTAACGGGACATTAGGGTCTTGCCCTCCCGGGCCCGGGTGAAGGGGTAACCGGTTAGCAGAAGGCCTCCGAAGGCCATGGGATAAAACACCCCGAAAAAGGCAGGCTCCGAATGGAGGATGGCGAGCTTTCCCAGAGCGGAAGTGACCGAAAAGATGGCCGCCACCATGAGCATTAACCGGGCCCCCGGCTCCCAGGCCAGGGCTGCAAAGGGCTCCCACCAGGCGAAAGGGTAGCCCCCCAGGCCGAGGCTGTAGCTCCCTACGGCGATGAGCGCGATACCGGGCCAGGCCTCCCAAACTCAGGGCTTCCCCCAGGATGAGCCAGCCCGTGAGGATGAGGAAAACCGGGGTGAAGGCCAGGAAGGGAATGCACAGGGACAGGTGGCATATCTTGAGGACCCGCATGTAGGCCAGGGCAGCCAGGAATTCGAGAGGCAACGCCACGGCGGTAGCCAGCCAGAAGGTTCGGTCCAGGGGCGGCCAATGGAGGAACAAACCTGTTAGGGCCAAAAACGGCAGGGCGAAGATCCAGAAGGCCAGGCACATGCTGTAGGGGGAGAGGTCCGCGAAGAAGCGCTTGGTGACCAGATCCGCCACGGACGTCGCCAGGGCCGCGCCGAGGGCCAGGGGAAGCCAGAGCCAGGTCTCCATGGCCTCTCCCCTACCCGCGGCGGCCTTGCCGCCTGGTCCAGAGGTCGTTGGCCAGGGTGACGAACTGCGCTACACTCAGGGTCTCGCCACGGCGTCCCGGGTCAATATCCAGGGCCTTAAGGGCCGCCAGGACTTCCTCGGCGGCCAAACCCAAGGTCGGCCCCTGGGCCGCCAGGGTGTTCTTGAGAGTCTTGCGCCGGGTGGCAAAGGCGGTTTTCACCACCCGGGTAAACAACTCCTCGTCTAAGGCCCGAGGCTCAGGTTCCCGGGGGTCAAGACGCACCACCACGGATTTCACCTGGGGTGGAGGGTGGAAGTTGCCCGGGCCCAGGGAGAACAGTTTGGTCAAAAGAAAATGGTATTGCAAGAGTACGCTGAGGACGCCGTAGTCCTTGGTTCCCGGCGCCGCGGTGAGCCGCGCCCCCACCTCCTGCTGCATCATCAACACCGCCCGGGAGACCGCAGCCTTTTCCGCCACCAGTTTGAAGAGGAGGGGACTGGTGATTTGATAGGGCAGGTTCCCCACCACCGCCAGGGTCCCTTTCACCTCCCCGGACAGCCGCAGCAAGTCGAATTTGAGGATGTCTTGGCAGACGATCTCAACCCGGGGCTCTCCGGCGAAAAGCTCTTCTTGGAGATAGGCGGTCAGGGCCGGGTCCACCTCCAGGGCCACCACCCGCCCCGCCTCCTGGGCCAGAAACCCGGTGAGCGCGCCCAGACCGGGGCCCACCTCCACCACGGTTTCCTGGGGTACCAGTTCCAGGGCGGCCACGATGCGCCGAGCCTGGTGCGGATGGATGAGAAAGTGCTGGCCCCGGGCCTTTTCAGGCCTCAGGCCCAGACGCCGCAGGATGGTCTGGGGGGAGGAGACGGACACCTTGGTTTTCCCGGGCCCGGCGCTGGCGGTAGCGTTTCACGGCCCATAGGGTTAAAAAATAGCTGGCTATAGCCGGTGGCACGGCGATGATAAGACCCCCCACTTGCAGGGCCAGGCCCCCCCGCCAGAGGAGCTCGAAACAGGCGGAGAAAGTCAGTTGCTCTGGGAGGCGCAGGGATTCGCCCCGAAACAGGATTTGCCGGCCCACTTCATAGGCCAGCAAATACTGGGGCACCCACGTCACGGGATTGCTGATCCAAATTCCCATGTAGGCCGTGACCATGGAAATCCGGAGAAACGCCGCCAGAGGGATGGCCATGATGGTGTGGAAGGGCAAGGTGGGGGTGACGCCGATAAATACCCCCAGGGCCATGCCCCAGGCCAACTTCTTGGGGTCGCCTTGCAGGCGGCGGAGCTTCAGCCAGCAATATTTGAGAGTGCGTTTGAGGGTCATGGTTCCTGAGAAGCCGATGGACCGGAGGGGGTCTGAGTGGCGATTTCCTCTTCCCGCAGGAGGCGCCGCAGGACCTTCCCCACCATAGTTTTGGGGAGCTCCGCCCGGAACTCCACGATTTTTGGCACCTTGTAGGAGGCCAACCGGGGCTGGCAGTATTTAACCACTTCTTCGGCGGTGAGGCTCGCCCCTTCCCGAGGTACAATGATTACCTTCACCTGCTCCCCCCGATAGGGGTCGGGCACGCCGTAGGCTACGGCCTCCAACACCCCGGGATGCTGGTAGAGAACCTCCTCCACTTCCCGGGGGAAAATTTTAAAGCCGCTGTCGATGATGAGGTCTTTTTTCCTATCAATGATGTAAAAATAGCCGTTTTCGTCCATTTTGGCCAGATCGCCGGTGAAAAGCCAGCCGTTCCGGAGGACCAGGGCCGACTCTTCGGGGCGCTGCCAGTAGCCGCTCATAACCTGGGGGCCCTGGAGCACCAGTTCCCCCATTTCACCCGGAGGGAGTTCTCGGTCGCCGGACTCCTCATCCACCACCTTCGCCAGGGTGCTGGGAAAGGGAAGCCCGATGCTTCCCGGGGGGCGCTGCCCGTGGTAGGGGTTCAGGTGGGTCACCGGGGCGGCTTCGGTCAAGCCATAGCCTTCCATGATGCGGCAACCGGTAAGCTTTTCAAAGCGGTCCCGCACCTCCTGGGGCAGGGGGGCGGAGCCGCTGATGCAGGCCCACATCTGAGAGAAATCTATTTGAGGCAGGTCAGGGTGGTTGATCAAAGCCACAAACAGGGTGGGCACACCCGGAAGCACCGTGGGCCGGTGTTTTCTGAGCATGGCCAGGAAGGCCTTGATGTCGAACTTGGGGAGTATGATTATCAAAGCCCCCTGGGACAGAGGGAAATTGAGGCAGGAGGTGAGCCCGAAGGAGTGGAAAAAGGGCAGAAGCCCCACCACTCGCTCGGCGCCGTACTTGATGCGCGGCAGCCAGGCATTGATCTGAACCACGTTGGCCAGCAGATTGCGGTGGCTGAGCACTGCGGCCTTGGGGATGCCGGTGGTGCCCCCGGTGTATTGCAGAACCGCGGTGTCCTCCGGCCGGACCGGGGGTTCCTCGGTGAGGGGTGTGGTTGCCAGAAGGTCCCGCCAGCGGTGGCGGCCGGGTCCCGGCGTGAAGCCCCTGGCCAGCCCCTGGCGCCAGGCCTTGATGGGATAAAGCCAGGACAGGGGCCAGGGAAGCGCCTCCGCCAGACAGGTTATCACCAGGTGTTCGAGGCTCACCTGCTCCCCGGCTTCTTCAACCTTGGGGAGGAAGTGATCCAAAACCACCAGGACCCGGCTGTCGGAGTCATTGAGCTGGTAAGCGATCTCATTGGGGCTCAACAACGGGTTGAGGAGCACGGCCACGCCCCCCAGGGCAAGGACGGCGTGATAGGCCGAGACCATTTGGGGGCAGTTAGGGAGGAGGATGGCCAGGCGCTCACCCGGGCCCAGCCCCAGGTTCCGAAAGGCCCGGGCCAGGCGACGCACCTGGTCCAGAAGGTCCTGGTAGGTCACGGTTTTTCCAAAAAAAACCAGGGCCTCAGACCCCGGAGAGCGCGCCGTCACCTCAAGGAGCAACCCTGGCACCGTTTCCTGGGGTAATTCCACCTCCAGGGGGACGCCCGGGTCGTACTGCCTGGCCCAGGGGTATTCCATAGGGTTCGATCCCTGACCGTCAGTGCTCGTGGGGATGCTCTCCGCCGCATTCAGCGCAGGAGCAAGCCTTGACGTCCTCCGGGGTGGACTCTCGAACGCCTTTCAAAGTGATGGCGAACTCCACTTCCTGCCCGGCCAAGGGGTGGTTGAAGTCGATGACCACAGAGTCAGGCTGCACCGCCTTCACTACGAAATATACCTGGTGGCCCTGTTCGTCTACAGTTTCAAAAACGTCACCGGGCTCGGGGTTTGCCTCCGGTCCAAAGTCCGTCCGAGGCACCTCGAGGATGAGTTTGTCATCCACCTCCCCGAAGCCCTGCTGGGGGGAAAGGCGCACCTTTTTGTGGTCGTTGAGCGCCATGCCCACCATGGCCTCTTCCAGCTGGGCGGGCATCAGGCCCCAGCCCAGGACGAAAGAAAGCTCTTCGGACTCACCGGACCTGGGGAATTGTTCTTCATCCCCCGTGCGGATGAGATAGTCAATCGTTACAAAAGAAGTGGGGGTAACCTTCATCCTCATCTCCCGTAGGCTAAAAGTTCTCCATTACAAATGTTTTCCATTATAAAAGAATTGTACGGGCTTTGCCACCTCTTGGATGGTATGGGGGAATTGCTCGAAAACTGAACTGGGCTCAACAGAAAATTCCTTCAAACCTGTGGCCTCTTCTCCGGAAAAGTGGCCCTCAGGTGCTTGAAAGAACTTTTGGCCAGCCGGATGGGGTGAAAACCCACGGGGTCCAGATCTTGAGGTAACTGAAAACCATTGGCGTCAAAGGTCTGGGGAAGCTCCAGAGGATAGCAGAGGTCGGTGAGCACCGCGCCGGGAAGTCGCCGCCGGAGTGCTTCCTTCCAGGTAGCCACGTCCGCGGCGGTCAGGCCCAGGAGGCTGAAAACAGCTGTGTCCAAGGCCACTGCCGAAGGTGAGGCCGCCAAGAGTCCCAGACTGTAAGGTTTTCCGTGAACCGGTCCTCCGACATGCATGGCCGTGACCGCATCCATGAGGGACAGGGAGGGGGGCAGATGACTCTGGAGGTCAAGAAGCATACTTTCAAAGCGGTTACCCCGGCTCCCGTAAAGCACATGCAACAGGGCTTTGCGGATACCAGTGACACAACCGAAAAAGTTCTTCACTGCTCCGGTTACTCGGAGCATGCGGTGAACCTTGAGCTTGGGAAGGTTGAGGATGAGGTCGTTCTCCAGAGCCCGCCGGGAAAGGCCGGCCCGGCCCCCGCGAAACGACAGGCGCACCACTTTAGGTTTGTCCAACTCCACCAGGGGAACCCCCAAATCCTCCAGGGCGTCAAGCAACCCGATTTTCGAAGCGTTATTTGCTCCCTTGCCAAAGGAGGGCGAATCTCCCACCTGCACTTTGGCCCCCTTATCCAGCAGGTACTGGCACACGGCCCGGACCACCTGAGGGTGGGTGCAGGGAAGAAAATCAGGTGGCGTGGCGGCCAGGAGATTCGGTTTTACCAGAACCCTGGCACCCCGTCCCAGGCGATAGCCGATGGCGTCGAGGAGAGACCCCACGGTTTCCGGCAGGCCCTGAAACTCATAGTGCGAACAACGGGCCAGAGCCACGGGAATTTCTGGCCGGGTCGCTGTCTGCTGCATTCAGCTACCTCTCCCGGGCACCTCATGGGAAAATTGAGCGCCCGCGCTTGTTAGCTTATTTGAGGGTGACAAATCGGTCAATCCAGGTGGGCGGCAGGATGGAAAGAAAGTACATTATCCCAGGGATGGGCCTCGGGAATCGAATCCTCGGTTTGTTTTTGGCCAGCCCGCGCTTGATAATGGCTGCGGCCCGATTTGCACTGATGCGAAAGGGCATGAAATAAGGGTTGCTATCAGTCATGGAGGTCTTTACAAAGCCTGGGATGATCACAGAAACACCCACCCCGTCGCGGCTTAGCCTGGCTCTGAGCCCCTCGCCATAGACCCGAATGGCCGCTTTGGTGGCGCAGTATGACGGAGCCACCGGAAAACCCCTGAACCCTGCGTATGAACTGGTGAGGGCAATCTGCCCTTTCCGCCTCTCCCGAAAGCGAGGCAGGATGGGTTCGAGGGTGTTGAGCATGCCCTCCAGGTTGACGGCCAGGACGGCCCGAATGTCCTCGACGGTTTCTTCCCTCCTGACGGTGCCCTTGGAAATTCCAGCCAGAGAGATGACCAGGTCCAGGGGCCTTTGGGCATCGGCGCCCAGTATCCACTCAGCCATGGCCTGCCGGTGGGTCACATCTACCGGGGTCCCATGGGCCTCCGCTCCCCGATCCCGGCAACTCCAAGTGACCTCCTCCAGACGGTCGGCATTGGTGTCTCCAAGGAACAGGTGGACCCCGGGGTCAGCATAAACGAGAGACAGCTCCCGGCCGATACCGCCGGCGGCGCCTGTGATGAGAACGGACTGGAAGGGTGAGGTCAATTTTCGGGGTATCAGGCCCAAGTGGACTCCCCCAGCGTGTTTCAACTTAAGCCTGAATGCGACCGGTATTATTGTTTGGTGGCGACGATGATGCGGCCGGTGTTCATCAGGTTGCAGCGCACTGCCTTTTCCACCACGATGCCGCACTCATCCATGACCCGGAGGACATCAAGATCGGTGGTGAAGCCGATACGCACGAACACGGGCGCCATGAGGTCCTCGAGCCTCCCCAGATGATTGCCGTTTTGGCAGCGGCTATGGTTGACCGCAATGATCTGGCCGCCGGGCTTCACCACCCGGAGCATCTCCCGGCAGACCTGGTGGGGGTCTTCCACCGTGGTGATGACGTAGGCCGCCATGACCACGTCGAAAGAGTTGTCAGGAAACTCCAGGTTGCAGGCATCCATGACATGAAATTCGTGGTGACTGCCGCTGTTGAAGCGGTGGGCCTTTTCTCGAGCCCGTCGAATCATGGAGGCGGAAATATCAATGCCCACCAGGTTAGTTTTGTCGGGGTAAAACTCCAGGGTGGAGCCGGGTCCCACCCCGATTTCCAGGATCTTCTGCTGGGGGCGATGCTTCAAATAACGAAAGGCCTGGCGGCGGCCAGGACCCAGGAGCAGGCCGAAGACATAATCATAAAAGGGGGAATAGAACGAGTACAGTTTTTCCATATATGTGGGGCAAACTTTACATTTCATGACGAGTCCTCATGGCCCGAGTCGGGCAAAGATGCAGCAATCCAGGTTAACGTGATGCCTTTCACGAAATTACGCCATTTTAAACTGAATGATTGGAAAATGTAAATGGATTTTTTATAAATAGGTTGGAGCTTACAGTGGTTTATTGCAGAGAGGACGTACTTCCCAGGAATCTCGGGTTCGATGATATTGGAGGTGAAATTCTTCCCCCTCCGCAGTCCGAACCTTGAAATGCAGGGCCTCCGGCTCCTGCCAGCGGTCCAGCACCCGGGTCACTGTCCTCCAGGCCCCATCCCTCCAGAAGCGCACCGGGCGTTCATGGAGGCGGTGGCCACTATAGGTTTCCACGAGGTCTGACATACGGGACATTTGGCGCCTGGTTCCGGGATCAGGCAGCAGAAAAAGTTGACAATTTAACAGTTAGGTGTTTATTTTACCATGACGGTGTATATTACGGCAAAAGATGGCACACCTGCAGGACCGACCGCCGGTTCCCTTTAGCAAGAGAGAGTCTGCAGGTGAAAACTGGGGGAGGATTATACATGTCCGTCAACAAAACCAAGGGCATGAGACGAGTGGTGGTTACAGGTGTGGGCATGGTCACGTCCATGGGGATGGATGTATCCAGTGTCTGGCAGAAGCTGTTAGCCGGCGAGTCCGGCATCCGGCATCTAGTAAACTTCGATCAAGAATTTGTCACGAAGTACCGCGCCCCGGACGACTTTCCTCTCATCGCAGGGCAAATTACCGACTTTGACCTCAAGAAAGTCCTTCAGTCTCGCAAAGAAAATCTCTCCAAAGAAGATTTGAAGCAGTCCAAGTACACGGATCGCTTTACTCAATTTGCCCTGGTCGCCAGCCTCGAGGCCATCCAGGACAGCGGTCTGGACCTGGAAGTAGAGGACCCGGAGCGCTGCGGCGTCATCATCGCCAGCGGCATGGGCGGGGTGGGCTCCTGGGAGGAGTCCATGATCCGCCTACTCGCGGAAGGGGTGCGGCGGGTGTCCCCCTTTCTGGTCCCCAAGATGATTCCCAATTTGGCCGCAGGCAACGTTTCCATCAGCTTTAAGGCCAAGGGTCCCAACATCGCCCTGTCTACGGCCTGCGCCGCCGGTTCCCACGCCATCGGCATGGCCTACCGCTCCATCCAGTTGGGGGAGGCCGACCTCATGGCCGCCGGGGGGAGCGAAGCTGCGGTCACCATGCTCACCATCACTGCGTTTTACCGCATGGGCGCGCTGGCCACGGGCTATAACGACAATCCCCAGGCTGCCAGCCGGCCCTTCGATATCCAGCGCAACGGCTTCGTCATGAGCGAAGGCGCCGGCATCATGATCCTGGAGGAACTGGACCACGCCCTGGCCCGGGGCGCCAATATCTACGCCGAGGTGGCGGGCTTCGGTATGACCGGTGACGCCTACCATATCACCGACCCTCACATGGAAGGAGCCAGCCGCTGCATTCTCATGGCCCTCAGGGAAGCCGACATCACTCCGGACGTCATCGACTACGTCAACCCCCACGCCACCGCCACTCCCGTGGGTGACAGGAACGAAGTCAAGGCCTTGCTCTCCATTTTCCCTGACCGGGGGCGACGCCCACTGGTGAGCGGCACCAAGTCCATGACCGGCCACCTCCTGGGCGCGGCGGGGGCGGTGGAGGCCATCTTTTCAGTCCTGTCCCTTAAAGAAGGTATCATCCCCCCCACCATCAACCTCACTGAGGTAGACCCGGAATGCGAGGGCCTGGACTATGTTCCCAATCAAGCCCGGAAAATGGATTTCCGTTATGCCTTGTCCAACTCTTTCGGCTTCGGAGGGACCAACGCTTCCCTGATATTCAAGCGTCCAGATGTTTGATTATGTGGGCATCCCGGGAAGCCTCTGCCTGAGAGCATGAACATCGCCGTGGTCCTCGACCCCGAAGCCGTGGGGTCCTTTGCCGATGTCCTGACGTTTTTCCAGGATCATGTGTCCCCGGTGCGCCTCACGCTTTTTGGCCAGTGTCCCCCGGAACCCAGCTCTCCCTGCCACCCCCTGGCGGAACTCGATGGCGAAGGGTTTGACCTGGTTCTCGACCTGCGTCAGCCGGGGCCAGGTGTCGAGGATCTCAGTCCTCAGTTCTGCGGCACAGAACTCTCGGGCCGGTCTTCCCAGGCCATGGGGGCCCTTCTGCGCCAGTTGGCCAGCCTCCTCAAAGACCAGGAAATCCACAGCGGCATTATTGACACCGCCACGGATGCCATTGTCACCATCAACGAGGATCATGTCATCGTGGGCTATAACCGGGGGGCCGAAAACGTTTTCGGCTATACCCGGGAGGAAGCCCTGGGCCAGGACCTGAAAATAATCATCCCGCCACCCCATAAAGAGGTACACCGGGAGTACGTCCGCCGCTTCATTGCCACCCGCGTTTCCCATGTCATCGGTAAACACGTGCGGCTTAACGCCCAGCGCCGGGACGGCAGCGAATTTCCCATGAGCATCTCCTTTTCCATGGCGGAAGTCCGGGAAGACCTCTATTTTACCGGCATCGTCCGGGACATAACAGAATACAGTGCCATGGAAGAGCGGCTCCTGGAGTCCGAGCGTCTGGCCGCGGTGGGGAACACCGTGAGCCACATCGCCCACGAGATCAAAAACCCTCTGGCCATCATCGGGGGCTTCGCCCGGCAGCTCCTCAAGTCCCCCGGCCTGGAAGACAAGGGTCGGCACAAGCTGAACGTCATGGTGGAGGAGGTCGACCGCCTGGAAAGTATGATCGCCCAAATGCGGGACTTCGTCCGGCGGCCCACCGCTAAAAAGCAACCGGGGGACGTCGAAGTCCTCCTGGACGAAGTTCTGGACCTTTTCCAGGACAGCTTCGAAGAGCGCCGCATCACCTTAACGCGGCAGAAGGCCGAAGGTGCTCCCCTGACGCTCAATTTCGACCGCCAGCAGATTCACCAGGTGCTCATCAACCTCCTCAAGAACGCCCTGGAGGCCATGCCCCAGGGGGGTGAGCTCATCGTAGCGACCCGGATCCAGGGGGACAACCTGGAGGTGAGCATCTCCGACACCGGCCAGGGCATGTCCCAAGAGGTGAAAGATAGCATCTTCCAGCCCTACTTCACCACCAAGGAAAAAGGCACAGGCCTTGGCCTCGCCATCTGCCAGAACATCCTGGAGGAGCACGGCGGCTGCATCATCGCCGACAGCGCCCCTGGGCAAGGTTCCACTTTCACCCTCCAGATTCCCCTGGCTGAGGCTCCCCCCGCGTGAGCCTGAGTTCCAACTCTCCCCTGCTCAGAGTGCGAGACCTCACCGTCCACTTCCACACCCCCCTGGGCCGCCTCCGGGCCGTGGCGGGCGTAAACCTGTACCTCGAGGCCGGGGAGACCCTGGGCCTGGTGGGGGAGTCGGGCTGCGGCAAGACGGTCACGGCGCTCTCCGTCATGCGTCTCCTGCCCCCGCAGACCGCGGAGGCCGAGGGAGAGGTGCTCTTTGCCGGAGAAAACCTTCTGGCCCTTTCCTCGGAGGACATGCGCCGTATACGGGGCGACCGTATCGGCATGGTTTTCCAGGAGCCCATGACCGCGCTCAACCCGGTCTTCACCGTGGGAGAGCAGGTGGCCGAGGTGCTGCGCCAGCACCGGGACCTGTCTCTGAGGGAGGCCAGAGCCGAAGCTGTCCGGGCTCTCACCCGGGTGGGCCTGGCCGACGCGGCCCGGCGACTCAACCAGTACCCCCACCAGCTTTCCGGGGGGCTGCGCCAGCGGGTACTCATCGCCATGGCCCTGGCCTGCGAGCCGGATCTTTTGATCGCCGACGAGCCCACCACGGCCCTGGACGTCACCATCCAGGCCCAAATATTGGCGCTCCTGGCCCAACTCCGGGAGGACCTGGAGCTGGCCGTCCTGTTCATCACCCACAATCTGGGGGTGGTGGCCCAAACCGCGGACCGGGTGGCGGTGATGTATGCCGGTCTCATCGTGGAGGAGGCCGTCACCGGCGAATTGTTTAAAAACCCCTGCCATCCCTACACCCGGGGGCTTTTGGCCTCAGTGCCCAGACTCGACTTCCACCACCCCCTGGGTCAGGTCCTGCCGGCTATTCCCGGTCAGGTGCCCGGCGTCCTGGAGGTCCCCCCGGGCTGCCTGTTCCGGGACCGCTGCCCCGAGGCCCACCACCGCTGCGAGGCGCCGCCCCCCTGGCTCACCGTCGGCCCAGACCACCGGGCCCGCTGCTGGTTGTATGATTGAGAAGAGAGAAATTAAGGGGTATGCTTGAGGAAGGCCAGGAGGTTTTACTAACGTCTCGGCGAAGACAACTTTTTGGAGTCGCGCTGCTCTCCCCGCACTAATTGTAGCTGCGACAAATGGAAAAATAGCCTAGGATACTTCAAGAAAATTCTCTCCTGAGAAAGGGCCAAGAACCACATGCTGGAACACGTAGATCGGGATCTCGATAAGTACATTGCCCAGACCATCATGGGGGACCTGGGCAGGCGTTCTTACACCTCTTCCATGGCGGGAGGCCTGGCGTCTGGTGGAGCGCCTGATCCAAAAATGTCACGTGGCGCTGAAGCTGGACATGTTCCTCGGGGTCACCGGGAGCATTGGGTGGCCTCCTTCTACAGCCCCAGTCGGTGCGCCCGCTACGAAGGCAGGGGCCCCACAGCGGCTTTGGCCGTGTGCCGGGCTGCCAAGGAAACCTTTACCAACCTTACCGACTAAAGTTTGATCAAGTATCTTAGCTTTACATTACGTAAGTCACTGCAACCTATAATCAAACGATTTACCGTATAATTTTAACCGAAAACTGATAACCGAAGACCCCGGTATGACTGAACCCCTGGTTGCCACCCAAGATCTCTGTCGCTACTTCCACCTGGCCGGGCCCTGGGGCAAAGGGCCGGCGCTGAAGGCCGTGGACGGGGTGAGCCTGGCCCTTCAGGAAGGGGAAACCCTGGGGCTGGTGGGGGAATCCGGCTGCGGCAAATCCACCCTGGGCCGCCTCATCCTGGCCCTCCTGACCCCCACCCGGGGCCGGGTAAACTTCGCCGGGGAAGACCTCTTTAACCTGCCGGCCCGCCGCCTTAAAGAACTCCGGCGCCGGATGCAGATCATCTTCCAGGACCCTTACTCCTCTCTCAATCCCCGGATGACGGTGCGCCAGACTCTGGAGGAGCCCTACCGCATCCATCATCTGGGCACCCCAAAACAGCGCCGGACCTGGGTAGCAGAGATTCTGGAAGAAGTGGGCCTCAAGGAGGAGCACCTGGAGCGCTATCCCCATGAATTTTCGGGGGGCCAGCGCCAGCGCCTCGGCCTGGCCCGGGCCTTGGCCCTGAAACCCCGGCTCATCGTGGCGGACGAACCGGTGTCGGCCCTGGACGTCTCCATCCAGGCCCAGATTTTGAATCTCTTGAGCCAACTCCAGGAACGCCATCGCCTCACCTATCTGTTCATTTCCCACGACCTGAGCGTCATCTCCCAGATCGCCAACCGCATCGCGGTCATGTATCTGGGCCGGCTCGTGGACCTGGCCCCCCGGGAGAACTTTGATACCGCCCGGCTGCACCCCTACACCGAGGCCCTCTTGGCTGCAGTGCCTCTTCCTAACCCGGAGCGGCCCTTCACCCCCCCCCAACTCCAGGGGGACCCCCCCTCCCCTCTTCAGGTGCCGGCCGGCTGCCCCTTCCATCCCCGCTGCCCGGAGGCGCAATTTCCCCTCTGCGCCGAGTCGGTCCCTCTCTTCCGAGAGACCACCCCCGAACACTGGGTGGCCTGCCATTTCCGCTAGCCTGGGCCTGGTTGAGGGAAGCGGCGCGTCCCGCGGGTCGGTCAATCCACCCCTGGCTACGTGGCGACGCGGTCTTTGCAAACCCCGAGATTTAAGTGTATTTAACTCCAATTAGTTGCCTTAAATCCTTTTGAAGGTCGATCTCTCGGTATCAATGGGAGCCGGATGAGCTGACAGGTTCACCTCTGTATCTGTGAGGGATTGGTGTTGAGATCACCCTGCGCTGCTCGACTACACTGAAACAGAATGTTTCTCTGTCTGGGGGGTTGAAAACAAGGTATAGCGATACTTAAGTTAATTAAAATCGATGTCGGAATTTAAGCTCAGGTAGTAACGAGGGTTTTT
>CBFDAH010000027.1:0-22455 GCA_965602785.1 uncultured Syntrophobacterales bacterium | reverse complement strand
CAGGGACCTCAGGTCCCTGGCCCTCCCCCCGCATCTTACTTCTTATACCCTATCGTCCTCAAGAATTCGTAACGCCAGGCCTGGCCGTGTTCGGCTTCCACACCTTTGGGGGAAAAACCGTCCACCACCCCCAGGATGCCCCGGCCCATTTCGGTCTGCAGCAGGATGACTTCCACCGGGTTGGCGGTGGCGCAGAAGATGCGGCAAACCTCAGGACACATCTTGATGGCGTTCAGCACGTTGATGGGAAAAGCGTCCCTGATGAGGATGTTAAAACTATGGCCGGCGGCTAAACTTTGCGCATTCCCCCTAGCCGCGGCCACGAGTTCCGGATCGTTGCCCTCCACCCGGATGAGACATTCCCCCGAGGCTTCTGAGAAGGCCAGGCCGAACTTGATACCCGGTACCGTGCCCACCAAAATTTCGTAGAGATCTTCCACCGTTTTAATGAAGTGGCTATGGCCTAAAATTAAATTAGCACCTTCGGGAATTTCCATCTTCGCTGTGAGCAGTTGCATGTTATCCCTCCTTCCTGCCCCGGGATTCCCTTGCCGGGGTTTCAGCGCTGTAGGGTCCATCCACGTTCTGTGCATTGTACCGTAAAAATCCTTTTTCCCGCAGCCTTTCTTGGTGGAGAACTCGGGGGCTTTAGGGCATAGTTTAGTCTAGGTGAATTCTTTGGAGTCAAGTAGTTTTATGGTATAGTAATTAGGTTAATATTTTTACGGGAGATTTGGTTGGCATCGCCCTTATATCCACTCTGTGGCACGAGGACCGCGTGAGTCTTCTCAGGCACGGCTGGCAAGTCCTGATGGCTTTGATGCTAGTGGGACTCCTGGGCCTGCCTGCCGCCGCCCAGGTCAAGATCGGCCTCTATCTTCCCATGACCGGGGCTGCCGCCGCCATGGGTCAGATGGTGTGGGAGGGGGTGCAGGTCGCGCATAAACTGCAACCCAAGGTTTTGGGACAGGACGTGAAGCTGGCTTTGGTGGACACCAGGAGCGACAAGATGGAAGCGGCCAACGCGGTGAGCCGTCTCATCGAAAAAGAGGGGGTAACGGCCATCATCGGGGAGGTCATTAGCAGCGACACCCTGGCCGGGGGACCTATTGCCGAGAGGGCCCAGATCCCCAACATCTCCCCCACCGCCACCAATCCCCTGGTGACGCAAAACAAACGGTTCGCTTTCCGGGCCTGTTTTGCCGACACCCTCCAGGGCAAGGTGGCGGCCCGCTACGCCTGGGAGCATCTCAAGGCCCGGCGGGTGGCGATGCTCATCGATCAGGCCCAGGACTACTGTGTGGGTCTGTCAATTTATTTCATGAGGGAATTCAAGCGCCTGGGGGGCGAGATCGTCTCCATGACCCACATCCAGACCGGCGACCAGGACTTCAGCGCCCAGATAGCCGCCATCAAGGCCAAGCAACCCGATTTGATTTACGCCCCGAACTATTATGCCGAGGACGCCCTTTTGGCCCGGCAACTCAAAGATTTGGGGGTGAAGGTGCCCATTCTCACCGGGGATGGGGCTCAGGTGCCGGAGCTCGTTACCTTGGGGGGCCCGGCGGTGAACGGCATGTACTTCACGGCTCACTTCCACCGGGACCAGGCTGCCAGCCCCCTGGCTCGGGACTTTCGGAAGGCTTACGAGGAAAACCACAAAAAGGAATTGGGCGCCTTCACCGCCCTGGGTGCAGACTCCTACTTTCTCCTGCTGGACGCCATCACCCGGGCCAACTCCCTGAAAGGACCCCAGATTGCCCAGGCCCTGGCCGGGACCAAGGACTTTCCCGGCGTCTCCGGCACCATCACCATGGACAAAAACCACAATCCCATCAAAGGCGTGGTGGTCATCAAAGTGGAAAAGGGGAAGTTTGTTTATCAAACCACCATTAATCCATAAATCGAAAATAACGTAGGGAATACAATATAATGAAAATACGAGTTATTGTGCATGAGGCGGAGGAAGGAGGCTATTGGGCCGAGGTGCCTGCCATTCCCGGCTGCGCCACCCAGGGGGAGACCTTCGAGGAATTGTTACAAAACCTCTATGAAGCTGTGGAGGGTTGCCTCTCGGTAGAAGTGGAACAACCCAGGAGTGGCGGGAGAGTTTTAGAAATCGCTATATGAAACCCCTTTCCGGCAAGGAGTTCGCCAAACTTATAGAGAAGCATGGCTGGACATTGCTGAGGGTAAGAGGCAGTCATCACATTTATGGCAAACCTGGCAGTGCAGTGCGCTTGTCTGTACCTATTCATGGCAACACACCGCTTAAAATGGGACTTCTCAAACATTTTCTGAAAATGGCGGGGCTTGAAGAGAAAGACTTGGGGTGAAAAAGCCAATATCATGGATAAAAACCACAATCCCATCAAAGGCGTGGTGCTCATCAAAGTGGAAAAGGGGAAGTTTGTTTATCAAACCACCATTAATCCTTAGGGGGTGGCGGCTTGGGCGATAGCCTATCCATTGACCCGGAAAAAATCGCTGCCTTTTGCCAGCGTTGGAAAATCGCCGAATTGTCCCTCTTCGGTTCCGTGTTACGGGAGGATTTCGGCCCGGATAGCGACGTGGACATCCTGGTGAGCTTTGTGCCCGACATCCCTTGGAGCCTTTACGACTGGATGGCTATGCAAGAAGAGTTGAAAGTTTTATTCGGCCGGGACGTGGACCTGGTGGAAAAGTCCACCTTGCGCAATCCTTTCCGGCGTCATGCTATTCTTCCTTCCCGGAAGGTTATTTATGCCGCAAGTCAATAATGAAGTGGCATTTTTATGGGATATGTTAGATGCCGCACAGGCGGTACAGCAATTTATTACTGGCAAGACTTTCTTAGATTATGAAAATAACCGGATGCTGCGAGGCGCCGTTGAACGTCACCTTGAGATTATTGGAGAAGCTGCAAACAAGGTTTCTTCTTTTATTAAAAAGGCTCATCCGGAAATCCCCTGGCATCGTATTATTGCCCAACGTCATGTGATTACCCATGAATAAGGGGAAATAAAACATGAGTTGATATGGAAAGTGGCAACCAAGCATATTCCTGAATTAATTCGGCATCTCGAACCACTTATTCCCATTCCCCCGAATTTAAAGGAATAGCCAAACAGGAGAAACCAACTCTGGCACCACCAGACAAACAACTTAAATTATTTAATATGGAATCACGACACGTACCCATCAATATCGAGGATGAAATCCGCAAGTCCTACCTGGAGTATGCCCTGTCCGTCATCATCGGCCGGGCCCTGCCGGACGTGCGGGATGGCCTGAAACCCGTGCACCGGCGTATCCTTTACGCCATGGGGGAGGTGGGCAACGACTGGAACCGCCCCTACCGCAAAAGCGCCAGGATCGTGGGTGACGTCATCGGTAAGTACCACCCCCACGGCGACGCCGCGGTGTACGAGGCTTTGGTGCGCATGGCCCAGGATTTTTCCCTGCGCAACCCCCTGGTGGACGGCCAGGGCAACTTCGGGAGCATCGACGGCGACGCCCCCGCGGCCATGCGTTACACCGAGGTGCGCCTCTCCCGGCTGGCCCACGAGTTGCTCCAGGACCTGAACAAGGACACGGTGGACTTTGTCCCCAACTATGACGGCTCCATGCAGGAGCCCCTGGTCCTCCCCACCCAGCTCCCCAATCTCCTGGTGAACGGCGGCTCCGGCATTGCCGTGGGCATGGCCACCAACATCCCGCCCCACAACCTGGAGGAGGTCTGCGAGGCCCTGCTGGCCTATCTCGACAACCCGGAGATCAGCCTCCCGGAACTTATGGACATCCTGCCGGGACCGGATTTTCCCACGGGGGCCTACATATACGGGGCCGAGGGCATCGCTGAAGCCTACGCCACGGGGAAGGGCCTCATTCGCCTGCGGGCCAAGGTGGCCGTGGAGCGCAAGGGCGGCCGGGAGACCCTGGTGGTCCGGGAACTTCCCTACCAGGTAAACAAGGCCCGCCTCATCGAGCGCATCGCTGATCTGGTGAAGGACAAGAAGATCGAGGGCATCGCCGACATCCGGGACGAGTCCGACCGGGAGGGGCTGCGGGTGGTGGTCCAACTCCGGAAAGATGAACCCGCGCAGACCATCCTGAACCAGCTTTACCTCCACACCCAGATGCAGGTCACCTTCGGCATCAACCTGGTGGCCATCGTGGGGAACCGCCCGGAGCTTTTAAACCTCAGGGATATGCTGCGCCACTTCCTGGACCACCGCCGGGAAGTGATCCTCCGGCGCACCCGCTACGAGCTCAAGCAGGCCGAAGCCCGGGCCCACATTCTGGCGGGCTTGCTCATCGCGCTCGATCATCTAGATGAGGTCATCGAGCTCATCCGGGCAGCCCCGGACGCGGCCACCGCCAGGGTCCAGCTCATGGACCACTTCGGCCTGAGCGACCTCCAGGCCCAGGCCATTTTGGATATGCGCCTGGCCCGCCTGACCGGTCTCGAACGCCAAAAGATCATAGATGAAGCCAAGGAATTGGAGGCCGCCATCGCGCGCTTCCGCCTCATCCTGGCCGAGGAGGCCCAGGTCAAGGCCTTGATCGCCCAGGAACTCAAAGACCTCAAGGAAAAGTTCGGTGACGGCCGGCGCACCGAGATCATCCCCCAGGCCCAGGATTTTACCGACGAGGATTTAATCGCTGACGAAGAGATGGTGGTGACCATGAGCCATCGGGGCTACATCAAGCGCACGCCCTTGAACATCTACCGCAGCCAGCGCCGGGGCGGTAAGGGTCGCATGGGGATGTTCACCCGGGAAAACGATTTCGTCTCCCAGCTCTATGTAGCCACCATGCACAGCTATTTCCTGGTCTTCACCAATACCGGCCGGGTCTTTTGGATCAAGGTGCACGAGATTCCCGCCGGCTCTCCCACAGCCCTGGGGAAAGCCGTGGTCAATCTTTTGCAACTCGCCCCCGAGGACAAGCTCGCCACCATTCTGCCGGTGCGGGATTTTGTAGAGGGGATCTCGGTGGTCATGGCCACCAGAAATGGCGTGGTCAAAAAAACAGAGCTTATGAACTTTTCCCGGCCCCGCCGGGGGGGCATCATCGCCCTGAAACTGGACGAGGGCGATGAACTGGTGGGTGTGGGCCTGGCCGAGCCGGACCAGGACATCTTTTTGGGGACCCGGCTGGGCAAGGTCATCCGTTTTATCTCCTCCGAAGTCCGGGACATGGGACGGGCCACCCGAGGCGTCAAAGGCATCGAGGTCTCCAAGAAGGATGCGGTGGTGGGCATGGAGGTGGTGCAGCCCGAGGATATTATCCTCACGGTCACCGAACGGGGCTTCGGCAAACGGACCCGGGCCGACGGCTACCCCCGTCACCACCGGGGCGGGCAGGGAGTAAAGGGACTGACCATCACCAAAAAGAATGGCCCCGTGCTCACCCTCCTGCAGTTGGGCAAAGATGATCAAATTATGCTGGTCACCGACCGGGGGAAAATCATCCGCATGGCGGTAAAAGACATCTCGGTCATCGGCCGCGTCACTCAAGGCGTGAAACTGATGGACGCCGAACCCGAAGAAAAGGTGGTGAGCGTGGCCAAGGTGGCGGAAAGAGACGATGACGGCGAGAGCGGCTCCTGATTCCCCCAAGTCTCCGTCTCTGGCCATGATCGGCGCCGGCAGTTGGGGCACGGGTCTGGCCCATCTCCTGGGGGAAAAGGGCCTCCCGGTTCGCCTCTGGGTTTTTGAGCCCGAGGTCTACCAGGACCTGTGCCGGGACCGGATTAACTACACTTTCCTCCCAGGAGTACGTCTCTCCTCCCGGGTGGGGTTCACCCGGGACTTTAGTGAGGCCCTTAAGGACGCCACAGTGGCCGTCATGGCTGTGCCCTCCCATGTCTTCCGGGAAGTGCTCAGCCGCCTGGCCCCGCATATGCACTCGGAGACGGTGCTCATCTCCGCCACCAAGGGCATTGAAACGGAGTCCCTCCTCACCATGGAGGGGGTGGTCCGGGAGGTCCTGGGAGCCGAGTTCCAATACGCGGTCCTGGGGGGGCCCAGTTTCGCCCGGGAAGTGGTTCAGAAGTATCCCACCGCGGTAACCATCGCCTGCCGGGATACCAAGGTGGCCCGGCGCCTGCAGCGCCTCTTCTCCACGTCGCACTTCCGGGTCTATACGAGCTTTGACGTTACCGGTTTGGAGCTGGGAGGGGCCTTGAAAAATATCTTCGCCATCGGCACCGGCATCCTCGAAGGCATGGGCCTGGGGGATAACCCCCGGGCGGCCCTCATCACCCGGGGCCTGGCGGAGATGACTCGCCTGGGGCTGCGCCTGGGAGCCAATCCCATGACCCTGGCCGGTCTGGGGGGCCTGGGAGACCTGATTCTTACCTGCACCTCCCGCCAGAGCCGCAATTTCCAGGTGGGATTCCGGCTGGGACAGGGAGAAACCCTGGAGCAGATTCTCGCCGGCATGCACATGGTGGCCGAAGGGGTGAAAAATTCCCAGGCTGCCCATCTCCTGGCTCAGCGCCTGGGAGTAGAGATGCCCCTGGTGGAATCGGTTTACCACATCCTTTACGACGGCCTCTCCCCCAAAGCTGCCATTAAGCAGCTCATGAGCCGGGAACTCAAAGATGAACTAGAGGCTATGCAGGAAAGCTGGTAGATACCATAAAAAAACCCCTGCTTACCTGAAGAATGGGAGAAAATCCCCCGCTGGGAATGAGAAATACGGCAGGTGTTCCGATAAGGGGCTTAACAGGGGATAGTTCCCTGGCTGTCTAAACTTCAGGGGAGAATCAGAGCACATGCCCAAAGCCGAAAAAGATTGTGTCAAGGACGAACGTCCCTCCACTTTTGAACACTTTGATACCAGTATTCCCTCTTTGGGAGAGGCCAAGGTGGACTCCCCCATCAAGAGCGAGCCCCTTTTTACCCGGGAAGGCAAGCTCGTGGAAAAGAGCTTCGTCCGAGACATCGAAAAGGTGCTGGTGTATGACACCATTGAATACTTAAACCAGCTCCCCCCCAAGGTGGAACCCCTCACCTTCGAACTGGCCGGCCCCCGGCCCCACATTTACTTCGACCCCTCCAAGGTGCACTGCGCCATCGCCACCTGTGGGGGTCTGTGCCCCGGCACCAACGACGTCATCCGGGCCATTGTCCTCGAACTGCACCATCTCTACAAAGTGAACCACATCTTTGGGGTGCGCTATGGCTTCCAGGGCTTCATCCCCAAGTATGGCCACGACCTCATGCGCCTTACTCTCCAGGCGGTGGCGGACATTCACAACTATGGGGGCACCATCCTGTCCTCCTCCCGGGGAGCCCAGGATATCGGGGAGATCGTGGACGCCCTGGACCGCCTGAATATCAGTATACTCTTTCTCATCGGCGGGGACGGCACTCTTAGAGCGGCAAACCGTATCTGCGAGGAGATCGAGGCGCGGGAGCTGCGGAAAAGCATTATCGTCATCCCCAAAACCATTGACAACGACATTCCTCTGGTGGCCCGCTCCTTTGGCTTTGACACCGCGGTGGAGATGGCCACGGAGGCCATCCGGGCGGCCCACACCGAGGCCCTGGGCGCGCCCAACGGCATCGGTCTGGTGAAACTCATGGGGCGCTACGCCGGATATGTCGCGGCAAACGCCTCCCTGGCCTTGCGAGAGGCCAACTTTGTTCTCATCCCGGAGTCTGACTTCGATCTGGACGGCCCTGGTGGCCTTCTGTCTGCTTTGGAGGCTCGCCTGGCAGAAAGAGGCCACGCCGTCATCCTGGTGGCCGAAGGCGCCGGGCAGAAGTTTTTCAAGGCGGAAGAACTGCTCCGGGATCCCTCAGGAAACATCAAGCCCCTGGACATCGGGGTTTTTCTAGTAAACTACATCAAAAAATACTTTGCCACCAAAGACATGGAAATCAACCTGAAATATATCGACCCGAGCTACATGATCCGGAGCATGCCGGGTAATTACAATGACCGTATCTACTGCGGCTTTCTGGGACAGAACGCCGTACACGCCGGCATGGCCGGGAAGACCGCCATGCTGTTGTCTCGCTGGCACGGACATTACGTGCACGTGCCCATCAAAGCCTCGGTAGGGGAGAGCAAAGAAGTGGACCTGGACTCCCCCTTGTGGCGCAGCGTCCTGGAGTCCACCGGCCAGCCGCCCTTGAAAAATGTGGCAGATTGAGGATAGTGAAAGGGGGCCAGGGCTCGCCGGGGCCCCTCCCCGCTCCCTCAAACTGCCTTCTTCAACCCCTTGACCAGTTTCGTTTAAAGGGATAACTCGGGAAAAATTTAGGACACCCGCCCTCGGGTGTCCTTTTGAGATGCGCCGGCGGGGGCGCCTAGGCTACATTTTATGGGGGTGGGCCAACTGATGCAGGAGTTTGCAGGGCAGCCGGTATTTCACTGCCGTCAGTGCGGCGAATGCTGCCGGGGAGAGAAAGGCATCCTGGTGACCGCGGCGGAACTGCAAGCCATGGCCGCGCTTCTGGGCCTTTCTGGTGAAGACTTCGCCAGGCTCTACCTGGTGGAGACGGGTCTGGGGCCCCAACTCGCCAGCAAAAACGGCGCCTGCATCATGCAGGAAGGGACCCTGTGCCGGGTGCACCCGGTGAAGCCTCGCATCTGCCGGGAGTGGCCTTACCTTACAGCTCTTCTCACCTACGCCGATGAATTCGAGGCGGCCAAAGAGGCCTGTCCGGGGATTACGCCTGCGTCCAAACATGTAGAATTTAAAAAAAGCGTGCCGGAATAGGAAAAATTTTTTATCAAGGACAAAATCCTTTTTCTAATAGAATATGAATATTCTTGTTATCCTGGCACATCCTCAACAGGGCAGCTTCAACCATGCTATTGCGGCCAGCGTGGTACAGACTTTGGAAGAAAACGGCCATACCGTCTCCTTTCATGACCTGTACACCGAAAACTTCGATGCCGTGCTGCCGGGAGAGGAGATTGCCGCCGGGGCGCCGGTGCCGACAGGTATCCTCATGTACTGTCGGGAGCTCGCCCAGGCCGACGGCGTCGTCATCGTGCACCTCAACTGGTGGGGCATGCCCCCGGCCATCCTGAAGGGCTTTGTGGATAGGGTCTTCCGGCCGGAGGTGGCCTACAAATTCCTGGAGGAGGACAGCGGCGAGGGCGTGCCCCTGGGTCTCTTGAAAGCCAGGACGGCCCTGGTTTTCAATACCTCCAATACCCCGGCAGAGCGGGAGCAGGCGGTCTTCGGCGACCCCCTTGACACCCTATGGAAGAACTGCATCTTCGGCTTATGCGGAGTGACCAAAGTTTTTCGCCAAAACTTCGGGGTCATCGTCACCAGCACCCAAAAAGAGCGGCAGGCCTGGCTCCGGCAAGTTAAAGAGGTGGTAGGGCAATACTTTCCGTCGGTATAATCAGCCGACGCCGTTTCTTTAAGACAATAACCTGAATCGAGAGGCTGATGAGCATTCAACGTGTCATTTGGGGCCTGGCCCTCCTCCTGGCCGCCGTCGCCTTCACGGGCACAGTAATGGCGGCCCCCCAGCCTGAGATTGCCGAGAAGTATTATGCCAAGGGCCTGGCCGCCTTGAAAGCCGGGGATGGACCCCAGGCGGTGGCAGAGTTTTCCAAGGCCCTGAAGCACGATCCTGATTGGGTAGAGGCTTACATAAATCGGGGCCAGGCTTATCTGCTCCAGAACCAGGGAGCCAAAGCCCTGGGAGATTTTGGCCAGGCCCTGAAGCTGGACCCGGAAGCTTACGAGGCCCTCTATAACCGAGGGCGGGTCTACACCAAGCTGGGGCAACCGGAAAAGGCGGTGGCGGACTACACCGCGGCCTTGAAACTCAAGTCCGGCGACTGGCAGATCTACTATAACCGGGGCAACGCTTACCTGGACGCGGGCAAATACCAGGAAGCCATCCAGGATTATAACCAGGCCCTGAAACTTAAGCCCGCAACCCCGGAGATCATTCATAACCTGGGGCTGGCCCGCCTCCAGTTGGGACAGGCGGATAGGGCTCTCGAGGACTTCGCCCAAGTCCTGGCCCTCAAACCCGAATTCGGCCGGGCGCAATACAACCGGGCCCGCGCCCTGGAGAAGTTAGGCCGCCTCCCCGAAGCCCGGGGGGCCTACCGACTCTTTCTCCAGACCGGCGACCCCGAGACCGATAAACCCTTGCTGAAAAAAACCCTCCAGCGCCTTCAGGCCCTGGAAGGGAAGTGAGTGATTATTTGAGGGGAAGGCCGGGGGAGCGCGGCTCCCCCGCCCCCCCCTCAAACTCCCCTCCCAGCCCCCTTTAGGGTTTCCTGGGAAGGCGGCTTTTAAGCCCGCCTTCCCAGGAAAATATTAAACACCCCCCTAAGGGTTTGGGGGAGGGGGCAGGGGTCTGCGACCCCTGGCCCCCTCCCCCACCAACCCTTACATGATCATAACTGCCATGACTTTTTACGTTACGACGCCCATTTATTATGTGAATGCCGAGCCCCATATCGGGCATGCCTACACCACTATTGTGGGGGATGCTCTGGCCCGGTTTCACCGGCTCATGGGGGAAGAGACCCGTTTCCAGACCGGCACCGACGAGCATGGTGACAAGGTCATGGAGGCGGCCCAGAAGGCGGGTTTGCCGGTCAAAGGCTTCGTGGACAAGATTAGCGACAGCTTCCGCCAGACCTGGGATGAGCTGGAGATCAGCTATGATTATTATGTGCGCACCACCCAGCCATCCCACGTGCGTCTGGTGCAGGAAATTTTAGGGCGGCTGCATGATCAGGGAGACATTTATTTCGGAGACTACGGAGGCCTCTATTGCTTCGGCTGCGAGCGCTTTTATTTGGAGCGGGAGCTCGAAGACGGCAAGTGCCCTGACCACCAGACGCCGCCCACCTTTATCAAAGAGGAGAATTATTTTTTTCGCATGGGCCGCCACCAGGAGTGGCTTTTAGGTTTCATCGAGGACTATCCGGACTGGATCCGCCCCGAGCGCTACAAGAACGAAGTTCTGGGTTTTCTGCGCGAACCCCTGGAGGACCTTTGTATTTCCCGGCCCAAGCAGCGCCTGGAGTGGGGCATTACCCTGCCCTTTGATGAGCGTTATGTAGCCTACGTTTGGTTTGACGCTCTCCTCAACTACCTGACGGGCCTGGACTACCCGAGGGGTGACAACTACCGGATATTCTGGCCGGCCACCCAGCACCTCATCGCCAAGGACATCTTAAAACCCCACGCCATCTATTGGCCCATCATGCTCAAGGCGGCGGGCATCGAGCCCTTCCGGCATCTGAACGTCCACGGCTACTGGCAGGTGGCCACGGGAAAGATGTCCAAGACTGTGGGTAATGTGGTGGAACCCCGGACCCTGGCCGAAGTGTATGGCCTCGACCAGCTCCGTTACTTTTTCCTCCGGGAGATGGTCTACGGCCTGGACGCCACCTTTAGCGAGGAAGCCCTGCACACCCGCATCAATGCTGATTTAGCCAACGATTTAGGGAATCTGGTGGCCCGCTCCTTCGGTATGGCTTTTAAGTACCGCCAGGGGATAGTGCCGGCCCCCGTCTCCCCTGAAGATTTGGATAACGATGTGGCTGACCAGGCCCGGGAGGCGGCCGCCGAGTTTCTCCGGCTCTTCCCGGAGCTGGAGTTCCCCAGGGCTCTGGCCCGGCTGTGGGAGTATATGGGCTTCCTCAACCGGTATATCGTGGCCACCGCGCCCTGGGAGCTGGCCAAGGACCCCACCGCGCAGCCACGTCTGGACACGGTCCTCTATCACCTCCTGGAGGGCCTCAGATGGCTGGCCATGCTGCTCAGGCCGGTGATGCCCGGCAGCGCCATGAAAATTGCGGCCCAATTGGGCCTGGAAGCCTCCCTAGGGGAGAGCCCGTTCCCGGAGGCGCTACGCTGGGGTGGCTTGGTCCCGGGTGCTACCCTGCAGAAGGGCAAGGCCCTTTTTCCACGGCTGGAGTAACCAGGTGGCTACCTGGGGCGGTGCGGCATTCCATGGGATTTCGCCCGGCTGAAGACTTTGTCGAAACTAATTCTGGAAGGAGCAGGACCCTGGCACTTGAAGCTGGCGGCCTTCCCCGCCGGCTAGCATCCCCCCGCTGATATAACTGATGAAGCTCTCATCCTCGCATCGCTGGCGCCGCATCGGCTTAAACCTGGTGACCGTCGGGGTCGGACTCCTGGTAGCCCTGATCCTCCTGGAGGTCTTGCTGCGTATGGCCGGTCCCGGCCGCCTGTACCGGAGCCCCGACGACATGCTCGCCACCTTTGACTACCGGCGGGGCCACGGGGTTTACAAGCCCAACCGGCAGGGAGAAATGAGTATTCCCTTCGGGGACATGGTGGTCATGGACCGACGGACCAAGGAGGCCATCGGCGAACCTCGCCTGGTGCGCTACCGGATGGATTCCTACGGCTTTCGGAATGATGGCGACTACAGGAACGAAAAATACCTTCTGGTAGGAGATTCCTTTATTGCGGGGAGCGGCAATTCCCAGGAGACCCTGCTCAGCGCCCAACTCAAGCGGGACTACGGGATCTCCGCCTATAACCTGGGTTTCCCCGGGGGCCTGCACAGCTATACGCGCTACGTCCAGAGGTTTGATGAGGCCCATAAAAATAAGCCCCAGGTGTTGTTGTTCCTCTTCGAGGGCAATGACTTTCCCCTGCCCAAGCCCCGGCGAGCCGGCCAAGGGAAAAAGCGCCGGAAGCCTTCGTCCTCCTTTAGAATCGCTCGGAAGGAATTGCAGCAATCCTTCAAGGAGCTCCTGGTCTACCGCTACGCCTATTCCCTGTCCCATATCCTCATGAAAAAGGTCCAGCCGCAAGCGTATCCCAAGATCACGGTATATAAACTCAGGAGCCGTGACGACCTGTACATGGGTTTTTTGAACAATTATATTGCGGTGACCGAACGAGTCTCTTTCGACGGCGGGGAGGAGTTCCCGGTCAAGCTGGCCCGCATCAAGGATCAACTGGCGGGAGTCTTTTTCATTCCCACCAAGTTTCGGGTTTACTATGACTTTTTGGACCTGAAATCCCACCCGCCCCTGCCGAACGCCCAGTGGGCATATCTTAAGCGTGTGGCCGGCCGGTTGGGGATCAGGTGCGTGGACCTCACCGGTCCCCTCCGGGAAGAGTCGAAGCGGCTCCTCCCCGAGGGCAAATTGACGTTCTGGAAGGATGACAGTCACTGGAACCGGGTTGGCATGGCGGTGACGGCCCGGACAGTGGAGGCCTTTCTTAAGGAGCGTTAAGGAGGCATGGGATCTGTGGCCCCAAGAAAAGAGCTTTCTTGGAAGATTTTCCCCTGGGCGGCCCTGGCCGTGACCCTCCTCCTGTGTGGCTGCGCCGCCGCGCCTCCGGCCCCCCCGGTGGCGCCGCTGCCCCCTCCCCGCCCCCGGTTCACGCCCCAGGAAGTAGCCCTGGATCGGGCCTTGGGTAGCTTTTACGGCGCTCCGTACCGCTTCGGCGGCACCACCCCCGCCGGCGTAGACTGCTCCGGGCTGGTACTGGCGGTTTACCAGCAGTTGGGGATGGCCCTGCCCCGCACCGCGGCCGACCAGTTTACCGCGGGCCAACCCGTCCCCTTAAACAGGCTGCGTTTCGGAGACGTGGTCTTCTTCAACCGCTTCTGCCAGGTGAATAAGTCCGCACCCTACCTGGCTGGCGTCCTACCCCCGGCTTCTCTCCGCCAGATCTGCCACAACGGCATATACCTGGGGGGAGGGCGGTTCATGCACGCCTCCAACCGGGGGGTGAAGGTCAGTCGACTGGACGCCGAAGTTTGGCGCAGATCATACGCCGGAGCCCGGCGATATCTTCTCCCGAGGGCGCCAGGAAGCCCTTGAGACTTGGCATCACCAGCAGGTTGGGGAAAATGTCGGCTGATTTCATGCTCCCTATCTGGCGGTTTGCCATAACTATCGGTAAAATAAAATGGTGGTTATTTCTCATTGGGCCCAGGCAAGTTGATGCCTCTGCCGGAGGTTCTGATTACCCATGAAGCACGAGCAGGGCAAGACCATGGTTCTCGAAGCCTATACCCCCCAGAGCCGCACCCCGGCCTACCCCTGGGTCGGTCTCCTGTTGGGGGCGGGGGCCGCCATCCTGCTGGCCTACCCCCTGGTCCTGCTGATCAACAGTCTCCATGATCATTTTTCGATGGGCACCTCTTTTAAAGCGCTCAAGGTTGTCGTTCTGGGCTTCAAGCCCAGCCTGTGGCCCCTCATCCTTCTCTATGGTCTGAGCGGCGGCCTGGCAGGAGTGGTGCTGGGGTACATCTTCCAGCGCATCCAGGAAAACCGGCTGCGCCTGGACAATATGCACCACGAATTCGAGCTGCAGGTGACCACGCTCCGGCACCATTACAAGAACCTGGCTTTGGGCATTCAGGGTTTTTCCAACCGCATCAAGCGGAAAATGACCACCCTGGAGGAATACTTCCGCTCCTGCGCGCGTGAGGAATGCATCACCTATGGCCAGTTTTACCAGGACTTTGACACTCTCCAACAGAGCGTGGCCATCCTGGAGGAGGCCTCCCAACGTCTGACCCACACCCTGGGGCAGGAACTTCTGTTTCTCAAGGCCCTCACCAGCGATTCCCCGGCCATCGAACCCCAGGACCTTTTCCCTTTTCTGGTGCACTGCGTTCAAGACCTGTTGGGGCTGCGCTTCCGGGATAAGCCCCTACGGGTGGACCTCAACGGCCTGCCCCTCGAAGAATGCCGGGACAGCCTCCTCTTACCCTTCGATCCCCACATCATGGAGGTCATTCTGCAAAACGTCCTGTCTAACGCCATGAAAAGTGGCAATCACCTTCAGATTCGGGTGAAGGAACGGAACACCAAGATATGGGTGGAGGTGGAGGACAACGGGGCCGGGGTAAATGTGGCGGAACTGAAAAGTCAATTGATGTCGTCCAGCCAGCGCCGGGACGCGGAAAGCACCCATCTGGGTCTTAAGGTTAGCTTGCACCTGCTGGAAAAATGCCAGGGCCGCTTGCTGGCCCAGAGTCAACCGGGGGACGGGGCCCTGTTTATCATCGAAATCCCCAAACAGCCCCTGAGACCAAAAGCCTCTCCCCTAAAGCAGCACAAGGGGAGAAAGAAACTGCCTTTGGGAAATAACAAGTGAGTTCGAGAAAGAGGTCAGTCTCACGGCCAAAAAGCTATTTTAAGGAGAAGGATATGCCGAGAAAGCACCGCTGGTTATGGATAATGTTGGTTTTGCTCATGGTCTTCGGGGGAAGCGGCTGGATCTTCAAGCCCCTTAAAGAACCCGGGAGCCGCGTCAGGTGGACCCGTTATCAAACGGAAAAACGCCAGGCCCGGGAACAGGCGGTGGCCCGCTATAACTACTGCCCCACCGGAGGCTGCGTCGTTCGGATGGAAGACGTGCAGATCAGTCCCTCCCGGGCTTCCAAAGGGGCTACTATGACCCTTACCACCACCTACACCATCCTGACCCCGGAAAATGTGCCCATCCCCATCGCCATCTCCCGGAATCTCCTCTATCAGGGGAAATCCCTGGGGCAAGTAAAAGCCATGAACGCCCGCAACAAGAACGGTACTTATACCCAGAAGATAGACTTCACCCTGCCAAAGGACGCGGTCCCGGGCATCTACACCCTGGTGACCCGCATCAGAACCGGCTTTGGCCAGGATGAAAAGCAGCTGGAGTTTTCAGTGGACTAAATGCTGTTGGCCTCCTGAAAAATTCTGGAGAATCCAGGGGAAAAAATCCCTTTCACCTTAGGGTGGGCCTGGCTCACCCTATTTTTTTGGCCGGGCTGTTGTTTCTTTCCGAAGACCACCCGCAGGCCTCCCACCATGAAAAAGCCGGGCGATGAGAAGCCGAAAGCCTCCTGGTAGTTGCGGTTCAGCAGGTTATTCAGCCGGAACCAGAGCTGCACCTTATTGGCATACCCCCAATCCCGCACTAGATCATATGACCCCGCCAGGTTCATAATAAAGGCATCGCTGTTGTTTACCCGGAAGGCGGCGAAAGTGAATGGCAAGGTAAACGTAAAGAGCGAATCGTCCCGGCTGCCGATGTACACCCCGCTAAGGTTGAGGTTCAGACGGTCATAAACATAATCCACCACAAAGCTGAAGGTGTGCCGGGGCCGGCGCAGGAGGGGCAGCCCGGTTTTAAAGAAAAGGCTGTCCACGCCTCCGTCATCCGTGACCTTAAAATACATGAGGTTGGTATAGACCAACCCCAAGGTGAGACCCGTGAGGGGTTTAACGCGGGCCGAGAGCTCAAGCCCATTGACCCGCACCTGGCCAATATTTTCGAAGCTGGAAAGTACGGGGAAAACCCGGGGGACAAAAGTTATGAGGCCCTTGAAATTGTTTTCGAAATAGGTGCCGCTGAACTTGACGCGGTTGTCCCACAAATACTGGTCGAGGCCCACTTCCCAGGACACATTGACTTCGGGCTTGAGGTCGGGGTTGGCCTCGGAAAGCTGACTCCGGGAAAAGGTCTCCAGGAAGGTGGGCTCCTTGATAGCCCGGCCTCCGGCGGCCCGGATGGTGGTGTTGGTCTCTGGGATGCGGATGGCTGCTGAAGCCCGGGGAATGAACTCCGCTTGGGAAAAAACGCTGTTGTTCTCCACCCGGAAGCCCCCCACCAGGAAGACCCGGTTCCACAGGTTCAATTGTTCCTGGGCGTAGAAGGAGGTGGCATTTCGTGAGGTCTTGAGAAAGCTCGCCGAGGGGCCGACAAAGGGGGGGACTGCTCCAGACCACAGCCACTGCTTAAGCTGTTCGTTCCGGTGCGTTACTCCTACGGTGGAAATGCTCTCCACCTTATCCCGGGAGCCGAAGCGCAAGTTGCTGTGGTAGTCCGCGCTGAAACGGCGTTCAAAGTCCCGGGACTGAAAGGAACCGAACGACAGGTCAAAGTCAGACTCAAAAGGGTTCCAGGGATCATTAAAATTCCGCTCCCGCTGGACGTAAGCCACGGTTAGTTCGTTCTCCCACCACGTAAAGGGCCAGTAATTGACGGTAAGGCCCTGGAGAACAATACTCCTGCGTTGTTTCTGGGTGGGGTCCAACCCCGGCCCCCCCCTCCCCTTGGGATCAAAAATATCTCCGGCATTTTCCGAGGGAACGCCAAAACGGCTGTCCAATAGGAGGGTATGGTGGGTGATGGAAAGGTTATCCAGGGGTTCCAGGTCCAGGCGGCCAGTCAGGTTGTTGCTATAAAAAAGATTGTTGTTGGGCAGGATGCCCGGGTCATCGATGCGACTGAATCCCACCGAGTAGCCGAATTTCTTATAGGAACCGATGAAGCTGCCTCGCTGCTCGCCGATGAATTTGCTGTTTTCGGAACGGGGGCCCCAACCGCTGGACAGGGTCAGGGTGGGCGGTCCCACTCCCTGTTTGGTTCTAAGATTGATCACCCCCACCATGGCATCGGCCCCATACAGGGCGCTCATGGGACCCCGCACCACTTCGATGCTTCGCAGGTTGTCCGTGGTTAAGGCGCCAAAGTCGAAATCACCCCCGGCATCGTTCAAACGGATACCATTAAAGAGCACTTGAGTCTGATTGCTGTTTCCACCCCTGAGGAAGAGGGACGTTTCACCCCCCCGGCTGCCGCTCTGATTTAGGGTAATACCGGGCACATAGCGCAGCATTTCCTCTACCCGGATGGCCTGGCGTTCCTGGATTTCCTTTTCGGTGATCACCGTCACCGACTGGGTGCTATCCTTGACGGGCACCTCGGTCCCGGTGGCCGAAACCACCACAGGTTCCATCTCTACAGTTTCCTGGTCAGGTGACTCCGCCGCATTACCGGTCAGGGCGACCAGAAGGAAAATTACTACTATCCCCAACAAACCCCACCGTTTACTCATGGTTCCTTACTCCTTCATAACCCCCGACAGTTTCATAAAATGCTGGAAATCCTTCGCAAATTTTATTCTTTTAGTAAGGATAGCTCAAAGAGCAACCTTCTACCCTCCTCCAAGGGGTTGGGGGAGGGGGTTTGGGGGCAGGGGTTCGCAACCCCTGGCCCCCTTCCTCAATAACTCCTAGCCGCACAACCGCACGGCGGGGCTCAGGGGGCGCAAACGCCCCTCATCTCCAGGTTCTGCCACTACCAGGTTGATGCGGCCGCAGCCCCCCCGGGTGGCCAGGAAATGCCAGGCATCTTCCACGGAGAAGAAGCCCGCTTCTCGGGAGACCAATTCCACCCGGTCCGACCGGCATCCCAGGGAGCGGCTGGCGTGGTTCAGATCAAAGGGTTCCGGGAGCGGCTCGCTCCCCACCAGGTACACGATGAGACCTTCCTTCATAGAAACCTCCAGGGTGAGGGGATAAAGGGAGGGAAGCCCTCCCCTTTGCCGGCCCGCCGCCCCTGGTGGTTTGAAAAAAAAATCCCCGGGTCATATGACCCAGGGATGGCACCCAGCTTTCTTGATCCCAGGGGTACCCGAGAGTTACGCCTCGGGCAGGCCATAAGTCCCTGCCACGGGGACGCCGGCCAGCCGAACGGGCAGGTCTTCTGACTCCCGGATCGCTCTAGTCCCTGCGCCTTCCCCCACCTTTTCCAGATAGAGTGGCATCTTGCAGGTTTCGTCCCCGGTTACAGCGGCGGGACCGTGCCGGAATTGCACCGGCTTCCCTTTTTTCCCCTTCTGGGGACCCGTCGGCTTCAGATATATATCATTAAAAAATATTCCTTGCCCGTCAAGGAAAAAAATACTCCCACCTCGCTCTCCTTAGGATAAAATAGGGAAAATTCTCACCCACAGAGCTCCAGTGAACAACAATCTCCACCAGAACATCAACTACCTGCGCCTCTCCATCACGGACCGCTGCAACCTGCGGTGCTTTTACTGCCTGCCCCGCCAGGGTTGGCAGAAGCTTCCCGCACCGGAGATCCTGCGCTACGAGGAGTTCCTCCACCTGGCCCGGGTGGCGGCCCTGGCCGGCATCCGCAAGGTCCGGGTCACGGGGGGTGAGCCTCTGGTGCGCCGGGGCGTGGTTGATTTTCTGCAGCGACTTAACAAAGTGCCGGGACTGGAAAAAATTGCCCTCACCACCAACGGCTTGCTCCTGGCCGAGATGGCCCCAGACCTGTTCGCGACCGGTTTGCGCCACCTGAACCTGAGCCTCGACACCCTCAAAGCCGAGCGCTACCGGGAGATCACCGGCAGCGACAGGTTCCACCAGGTAATGGAGGGCCTGTGGCGGGCTGCCTCCCTGGGCTTTCACCCCCTCAAGGTCAACTGCGTCGTGTTAAAAGGCGTCAACGACGACGAGTTGGTGGATTTTGCCCTCCTGGCCCGGGACCATCTTTTCCAGGTACGTTTCATCGAGTTCATGCCCACAGTTTCCCGGGAGCACTGGGCTCGCCATTTCCTCCCCATAGAGGAGGTGCGTCGACGCCTCCAGAGCCTGGGGGGCATGGAGGAGGTAGCCTCCCAACCCACAGCCGGGCCGGCCCGTATCCTGCGCCCGACGGGATTCCGGGGAACCATCGGGTTTATCAGCGCTATCTCCGACCACCACTGCGGGAGTTGCAACCGCCTGCGCCTCACCGCAGCCGGGCACCTGCGTCCCTGTCTCTTTTCCTCCCAGGAAATCGACCTCAAAGGCCCCTTACGGCAGGGAGCCAGCGACTCGGAGCTTGGCTGCATCTTCGAGACAGCCATGGAGCAGAAAACCTGCTCCCCGCCCCCCCTCCTGAGGGAGCCTGCCCTCCCCTTTTCTGCCATGGTGAGTATCGGCGGCTGAAAATCTTTCCCCGCCTTTTCCTTTAACTTCTTCCGCCGATAAACGTCAAAAAGTGATATAGTGCACGGCACGGCACGGCACGGCAACAAGGAGTAATCCCGCCGATGAAACTGAGTATCGTCATCCCCGTATACAATGAAAAAGACACGCTGGAAGAGATCTTCCGCCGGGTGCAGGCCACTCCCCACGAGAAAGAGATCATTGCCGTGGACGACGCTTCCGTGGACGGCTCCCGGGACGTCCTGAGCCGCCTGGCGCAGGAGTACGACAACGTCAGGCTTTTCTATCACGAAGAAAACCAGGGCAAGGGCGCCGCCCTGCGCACCGGCTTCACCCAGGTTACCGGAGACGTGGTCATCATCCAGGACGCCGACCTGGAATACGACCCGGTGGATTACCCGGTTCTTCTCGACCCTATTCAGAAGGGTCTGGCTGATGTGGTCTACGGCAGCCGTCTCATCGGCGCCCAGCCCCACCGGGTTCTGTACTTCTGGCATTACATGGGCAATAGGTGCGTGACCTTTTTGTCCAACATGTTTACCAATATTAATCTCTCGGACATGGAGGTGGGCTACAAGGTCTTCAAGGCCGAAGTGCTGAAGGATATAAAGATTAAATGTAACCGCTTCGGGGTGGAGCCGGAGCTCACCGCTAAAGTGGCGAAAATGGGCTGTCGCATTTACGAGGTGCCCATCAGCTATCACGGCCGTGATTACGCGCATGGGAAAAAAATTACCTGGCGGGACGGCATCGCCGCCATCTTCCACATCTTGCGCTTCCGTTTCTTTGATTGATGGTCGTCCAGGGCATGGATGAAAAAGAGCGTCATCCAGTCAATCAACTCGATAAGGCGTCGACTGGCAGGTGGCGCCTCTGGTTATGCCGCCTGGTTATCGGTCTCTGGGCACTCCAGCTCGTCTGGCTAACCTGGTACTTCCGGCAAGAAATCGGCGACGTGGCCGGGAGAGTGTGGAGTTCTTCCGGCGGTGAAGCGGTCAGGCAGGAAGATCCGTTCTCCCGCTGGCTGCTTAACCTACCCTCGGTCATCCCTCCCGAGGCTACCTATCTTTTTTTGGATAACTACGAGGCCGGCAAAGAAAATAAGGCCCGTTACCATCTCTTCCCCCGGCGGCATTTGCTGCTCTCGCCTCAAACCCCACCTAGCCTGTTTTTCCATACCTTGCGGCAATACGGAGTGTCCTATGTCCTGGTGCGGGATGAGAAACGGCCTCTCGGCCCGGGGCTGGCAGCCGCCCTAAAACTCGGCGCCGCCGAACGCCTTACCCTCACCGGCCCCGGCCTGGTGTTCCGGGTGGACCCAGGGCGCCTTGCCAGAGGCTTTTATGATTGAGGCCGTCCTGCTCTTGATGCGCCTGGGTCTGGGACTGGCCAGCGTCATGCTGCCGGGATATGCCCTGGTCACCTGGCTGGCCCCGGCCTATAACCGCTTGGAGCGGACGGCGGCCGGGTTCGGGCTTGGTGTCCTGGTTTTCACCCTGTGGATGCTGGCCCTGAGCGCCCTGGGGCTCCCCTTCCACCTCCCGTTAGCGGCCGGGCCTCCCCTGGCCCTGGTCGGGGTGGGGGCGGTGGTGGGAAGATTGCTGGGGGGCAGGGGCCAGGAGTCAGAAACCCCCGGTCCTCCCCTCAAAAATGATTCTGTCCCGCTTAATAGATGGGATTGGGTTTTCTTAGGTCTGCTGGCGGCCCTGTTCCTCTTTGCCACCTTCCGGGCCGTGCTCTATCCCATGTGGGCCTGGGACGCCATCTCAACCTGGGGCTTCAAGGCCAGGGTCTTTTACCTGAAGGGAACGATTGACCTAAGCGGCTTCGAGGCTCACAACTACTACCCCAATCTGGTGCCCCTGCTCCTCACCTACTTGTATCTCTGGCTGGGTCAGGTGAACGATCATCTGGTCAAGATCGTTTTTCCCTTGTGGGGGGGATTTCTACTCATCATACTCTACGGGATTCTGGGACGCCTCGGCCTGAGCCGCACCCAGGCCCTGGGCACCACCGCCTTTTTCGCCTTAAATGGCATCACCTTCATTTCCCACCTGCACATTGCCTACGCGGACCTGGCCCTGACCTACTTCACCCTGGGAGCCGCAGGCCTGGTCTATCTCTGGCTCCTTGACTCCGCTCCCCCCGGAACCCTGCCTCTTACTGCTTTGTTCTTTGCCGGGATGACCTGGTGCAAATTCGAGGGCGCGCCCTTGGCCGGCACCATCCTCCTGGCCGCCGGCCTCACCCTGATCTGGCTCAGGCCCGCTGGCCTCCTGCGCCGTTTCCTGGCCCTCGGCTGGCCCCTGGCGGGTTTACTGCTCGGCTATCTCCCCTGGCGCCTCTTTGCCGCGGCCCACGGTATTGAAACCGGCTCCGACCATATGATGGGTTTCTATCCCCACCAGCTTCTCCAGGTTCTCCCCATTTTTCTGGTGGCGCTGGTCAGCCCCATCCTCTTTGGGGTGCTGTGGCCCGCCACCGTCCTGGCTCTCCTGTTCCTTGGGAAAAAGCTTTTCACCACCCCTCGCCTTTTCCTGGCCCTCTTCCTGGGAGGCAACTTCCTGGCCATCCTCCTGGCTTACGCCGTGGCCCCCACCTCCCCTTTTGAGTTCCACCTCTACGTCCGGGCCACCCTGGACCGCCTGCTGCTGCACCTGGCTCCGGTGGCGGCTTTGCTGGTGGGTGAGGGGTTGAAAGATGTGGGGGGAGGGCCAGGGACCTGAGGCTCCTCCCCTCCCAACCCGGTTCAAAGTT
>CBFDAH010000026.1:0-22530 GCA_965602785.1 uncultured Syntrophobacterales bacterium | reverse complement strand
GCGCCCCCCCCCCCCCCCCACCCCCCCCCCCCCCCATCACTCTAGGCCCCCTCTACCACATTACCCTTAGCCCCCTCCCCCACCCTACCCTTCTCACGGCCGGCAGCTGCGGCAGGGGCTGTAGCCCTGGAGGAGGGCGTCTTTTTTAGAGTCAAATTTGAGGCGGTTGGTCGGGGAGGTCTTTTGACCATGGGGGCAGGAGGGGCGGTGCAGGATATGGCTGTTCTGGTTGGCCAGGTAGAAGGGTTCGTCCTGTTTTAAGGCCTGCAGCCAGATGCCCCGGCGGGCCTGGATGGCCTCCTGCTGGGCTGCCAGGAGGTCATTCCGGTAGCGCATATTGGGCTTGATGGTATACACCCGGGCCAGTCCCTGGCGCACCAGCACCTGGTTAAGGTTGGACCCATCCGGCAGGAAGAGGTAAGCCAGGATGCGGCCGTAATGGTCATAGCGTAGCTTATCGTACTCCAGCCTGACACGTTTTCCCTGAGCCAGGCCGGTGAGAACCTTTTTCGCTTTGTGGGCCAGGAAGTCTGCCGGCCGGCCTTCCCTTTCCATCTCCGGGGCGTCGATGCCCAGGAGGCGCACTTTCCGGCCCCCCTCCAGCACCACGGTGTCCCCATCCCGAACCCGGACCACCAGGGCTTCGGTTATTTGGCCTTGGCTTTGGGTCGTACAACCCCAAAACGCCGGCCACGAGACGAGAAGCAAAGCCAGACTAGCCGGTAGGACCAGCCACCACCTTGTAGTTTTCTTGTTTGAGTTTGCGGACAAAATAGGGAATGGTCTCCTCGAGACCGGACGTTAGGGGCACCTGGGGCTGCCAGTCCAGGAGCTCCCGGGCCCATGTGATGTCCGGCCGCCGCTTCACCGGATCGTCCGGAGGCAGGGGTTGGTAGACAAGCTGGGCCGGACTTTGGGTCATGGCCAGAATTTTCCGGGCCAACTCCAGAATGGTGTATTCTTCGGGGTTCCCCAGGTTTACCGGGTCATGGCAATCTTCCCGGTTCATCAGGCGCACCAGGCCTTCCACCAGATCGGAAATATAACAGAAGGAACGGGTCTGGCTGCCCTCCCCGTAAATGGTGATGTCCTGGGCGGTGAGGGCCTGGACGATGAAATTGCTGATCACCCGGCCATCGTTAACGGCCATCCGGGGTCCGTAGGTATTGAAGATGCGGGCGATGCGAATGTCCACCCTATTTTGCCGGTGGTAATCCATCATCAGGGTTTCCGCCACCCGTTTGCCTTCGTCGTAGCAGCTCCGGGGACCCAGGCAGTTGACGTTTCCCCAGTAGTCCTCCGTCTGGGGGTGGATCTTAGGATCGCCGTAAATCTCCGAGGTAGAGGCCAGGAGAATCCTGGCCTTCACCCGTTTGGCCAGCCCCAGCATATTCAGGGTCCCCATGACGTTGGTCTTGAGGGTTTTTACCGGATTGTACTGGTAGTGCACCGGGGAGGCCGGACAGGCCAGATGATAGATTTGATCCACCTCCAACATGATGGGGTTGACCACGTCATGGCGGATCAACTCCAACTCCGGCAGGCTTAGAAGATGCCGGAGGTTCTCCTTGGCGCCCGTAAAGTAGTTGTCCAGGCTCAAAACCTCGTGACCCTGCTCGAGCAAAAATTCCACCAGGTGCGAACCGATGAACCCTGCCCCGCCGGTGACTAAAATTCGGGTCATATGGTACTCTCCTTTGCAACTCGGAAAGAGGATTCGACGAATATTGTAACCGCCTTGGTAAAGAAGGTAAATTGTTGATTGACACCAGACCGCGGTTTGGTTGATATTTGTTTCTAATCTACTTTACGGCATCCAGGGAGAAAAAAACGTGACGACTCAATTTTGGAGACAGGCGTGTATAAAAGTGACCGGCGGTGCGTCCGAAGGGCTAAGCCGGGTGGGTTTCACGGTTGCCATGCTACTGGTGGTCTTGTGGCTGGTCCCTGGTTGTCCGGCCGTCTCGGGGGACCCGGAGTTGAAAAAGGACATCAAGGCCCTCAAGGCCGAGGTGGCCGCAGTGAAAGAAAAGCTGGGCCAGATGGAAGCCAATCAGAAGGTGGTCCTGGAGCTGGTCAAAAACCTCCAGCAGCCCAAGGTTTTGGCCCCTGGGACCCCCACGATGCCTGGGGTTCCCGGGGCCCCGGCTCCTGCCCCATCCATGGGTCAGCCTGGGGCAGGGGCCCCAGCCCCCCTGACCGTGGCCGAACTCTTCAAAAACAAAGACCAACTTATAGGCACCCGGGTGACCGTGCGGGGCGTCCCGGGGCCTGTGCTGATGCACAAAAAAACCCTCTTCCTGAGCGGCCCGGTAGGCATGGTGGAGGTGATTTACGGCAACATCCAGGACAGAAAGCAGGTGGAACGCCTCACCTCCCAGACCATCGACGCGCCTCTTACGGTAAGGGGCCTCCTGAGCGCGGCGCCGGGCCAGACCAAGGAAGCGTCCCGCCTCCTGATCATGGCTGACACGGTGGAGTTCTGAACCCTAAGGAGCCAGGAAAGCACTACATCCCCTCTCACTGGGCCCGGCTGACCCAGCAGCAGCCCGTGGCCCCCGAACCGGCTACGCCCGAGCCTTCCCGGCTTTTGAGCCGCAGCCTTACCCGCCTGGACTTAGTGGTCATCGGCCTGGCCGTGGCCCTGGGCCTCATGCTCTCCATGCCGGCCAACTCCTGGTGGCGCCTGAGTTTGTGGCTTTTCTTAGGCCTGCTAATCTACGTCGCCTGGGCGTGGTTCTCCGGGCGACTCGGGGGGAGGGAGGAAATTTCCCGGCCTTAACTCTGCTCACTGACGACCAGGGAATAAATCCAGTGTTTCACTTCCTCGTCACTGGGCTCCTCTGAAATAATACAGAGTCTTTTGTCCGCTTCCAGGGTTTTTCCATTTTTGTTGATAATAAAGGTGTAGTTTTTGGTAAAATTTTTCTGGGCCATCAGCTCTTTATTTTGCCAATTGACGATAGCCACCTTCTTTTGCAACTGATAAACGACTTTTTTACGGTTACGGAGCCTGTCTAGCCGCCGTCTATCATATTTGATATACACCACAAAGTTTACCTGGAAAGGGTTCTCAGCGCACAACTCACCAAGAATGTTTTGAGACAAAAACAAGTTGTCGAATTCCGGCGACTTATCAATAATGGAATTGCACAGGGTATTCGACTTTACCACGATCCCTTTCCCATACACCATATGCTGTGATTCGTGGATTATCTTGCCATCAAAGGGATTGAATTGCGTAAAATTCTCTCTGACCTCTTGGAAAGGGGCAAATTCATATTTTTTTAGGATGACAAGGATAGCAATGGCCGAAAGATATGCCAGGATAATGCCAAAAACCAGGAGATCATGCCACTTTTCGCTGGTGTCGAGCTGCTTCGCCTCTGAAATAGCCATGTCCGTGTCGCTCTCTCTGCTAGGTGCTGGTCCTGGGTTTTTAATGGAGCCGCGCTTGCAGGCATCCCCTCCTGCCACATTCCTGTGAGGGCGCACCCATGAGGGCGCCCCAAACGGACGGACAGTCGGGTCCGCCCCTAGGTTTTTCCCCCCGGGGAACTGGCATAATTTGTCCCCCCGGGGACTAGGGAATATATCGGGATAATTCTTCTTTCTTTAAAAAAAAGGCGGGTTCTAAGAAAGGCGGCTGGCAGGCGGTGAGGGGGCCCTCTTCTCAAAGTGACCGGCTATGATATGAAACTGTTCACCTCCTCCCCATGCTCATGCTGGGGGACGACTAGGGGTCCAAAGTTCTGTTGGGCAACAGGAGTGTCGCCGCAGGAAGGCCAGCTTTTAAGCAAAGCAGAGCTTGGCACCCAAGTGGGTTCCCAAGCAGGAGCTTGGGAACGAGAAAAGGTCAGATACTATTGAGGAGGGGGGCGTCCTGGTGCTACGCTTCACCTCCCCTACCCTTTCTCGCCCCTTTCGCTGCCCCCTGGGGAAAACTGTGGCCAAGGCTGGCGCGCTGGTGACCTTGGGCCTCATGCTCTCCATGCCGGCCCACTCCTGGTGGCGCCTGGGGCTGTGTCTTCTGGTGGGGCTGGTCCTCTAATTCCTTTACGCCCGCTTTTCTCCTCGCTTTTCCCCTTATATAAACAACCATCCAGGATAGTTTCTCCAATTTTAAAATTTTCAGATATCCCAACAATATTGTACAAAATGGAGTGCTTCTATAATGGCAATTTAATTGTTATCGGGGATGGCTTGTAGACTGCGACTGCGTCTTCCCCTCACCCGTCCTCATTGAAGCTCATAACCTGCCGAGCGGCGCGTTATTTGTTCATCGAAGGTTAAATATGTATATAATTAATAAAGGGTCCTATACTAATACAAATTATATTAGTAATCATAATAATCTCTTTGGAGAAAAAAATATTTATTAATTGAAATAATAAATGAAAATTTAACAGACTATCGGATTGCGGAGAGTTGAGGTGGGTGCTGAGGTCGCTTCTTTGAATACCGCGGCCGCGGCATGTTCGGCTTTTTCCCAAAGCAATAATTCCAAAACCTTTTTACTCACATCGCAACTTATCTGACGACAATAATTGAGCACTTTCGTCGTAACCTGGGGATGCTGGGCCACGGTGAGGCGCCATACCGCACAGCCGCCGCCGCACAGATACCGCCAGGCGCAGCCCTGGCAGTCTTCCAGACGGTCCACATGGAGGAAATTCATCAGCCGGTTCAAGACTTGTTGTTTGGGGAAATTTTTCTCCATGATATTGCCCAGGTAAAAACGCGGCTGCCCTACCAGGTAAATACAAGGGTAAACTTTGCCGTTCACATCCACCACAGGCGTATGCCCGTAAGGGGCGCTGCAGCCAAAGACCACCCGGGTCCCCGGTTGCAGATTATGCTGATAGAGTCCAAAAGGATATAAGTCGCTGCTGTCCCAAATCCGTTGTTTATACGTGTCCACCAGACCCTTGATTATCTTCCGGGCGGAGGGAATGAGGGATTGGGGCAAGATATTTTCGTCGGAGTCGATGGGGTTCACCGGCACAAAGGCGCTGTCCACGCATCCCATCTCCTTGTGATGCCGGGCGATCTCCAGCATGTGATCCTGATTGATAGAGATAATGGTGCTCCGGGCCCCTACCACCACTCCCGCATCCCGGAGGCGAGCCACATGGCTGACCACCTGGGCATGGGAAGGACTGCCATCCAGGTGGGGGCGACACCGATTATGGAGAAAATCGGGCCCATCAATATCACAGAGGATGCTGATACTATATTTTTGCGCCCAGGAGATTAAATCAGGAGGCAGGAAGGTCAAATTGCTGGTCAGATGATAGACATATATTATTTCTTTATTTTTGGGCTTCAGGATATTTTCGCAATAGAGGATGATCTTCTTGGCCAAGGGCCAGTTTAAGAGGGGTTCTCCGCCAAAAAAGACGATTTCCAGGGTGTCGCCGGATGTCAGTTTTTCCAGGCTAACGTCCAGGGCCTTATAAGCCACTTCCTCCCGCATTTTTAATTTTTTGCCGGTTTGGTAAGTTCTGATCCCGTTCAGACAATAAATACAATTGAGGTTGCAGGATTGGGCCAGGAGCATGAAGACCGAGATCTTCTTGCTGCCGGTCAAGTCCTGGGTCATACTCGCGATATCGGCTGATTCAAACTTATCCTTATCAGTCCGAGGGTCAATGATGATGCGGTGGTCTTCTAAGCTTTGCAATAATTGCCGGTCTTGAGGGAATGCCTGGATTATTTTTTCAGGGACGGCCAGATCTTGAACGGCTTGGAGGAATTTTTTTATATAAGGGCGGCCTTTCTTAATGTAAAGGGGATGGAAGAAAAAAGAGTTGGCCAGGAGTAATTCCTGCCTGCCCCGCTCCAACATTATAAGGTTCCGAGTCAGGGCTAACGTGCGGGATCTTCCCTCTTTCATAGGGCCGGCTTTACGACAAACATCGCTCCCCTCGTCATGATTCTGAGCCGTCTAGGAAAGGGATGAGAGAGCGGCTTTATGTAAAAAAGCTAGCTTGCAAAGGCTCATTGCTCAACAGAGCAAAGAACTGCCTCTTTAGGCCCGTTCTATGTCGCCGGGCTTGTTGCCCCGGACCACGGCGCAGGGTTTGGTACAAGTAACTTGCGGCCCGCAACAGCGCGCTTGCTGGATGGTGGGGTCACGGAAATCCTCTGCGAATACAGAGATGATTTGATACGAGGCAGTGAAGAGGATGCCCATCCCGCAATAATTCAGGAATTTTCGCCGGGAGAGTTTAGGCTTGGCTGGTTTTCCCTTGGCCTCCATGGCTCACCTCCTAAAAGCTACTTTAAGGTTAGTAATTTTGTGTTTTTTGTCAATATTTTTAAGACTCGCCCATCTTTGACAAACCTTAAAGTCTATACCTAATCGCCTCTGGGCTTTCGTAACCGCGCCACCAGCCAGAGGGAGGCGATCAGGGAAAGGAACACGGCAAAACGGTATTTAGGTTCCTTAGGAGATGTCTTCCAGTTCCTAAAAAGTCGGGCCGTTGGCCAGATCAAGGGAATTCATGGCCAATCTGATCTTCTTGCCCCGGGATTCTCTCTTAGCAACGGCCACCGACTCAGGCGCATATTTCTTTTCAATGCGGCTCTCGGTAACCAATCTCCTTTCCCAGGCGGAAAAGATTTTAGTCCCCCAGGTGATGCCGGTTAGGCTGCGATTATGCGGCAGCCTTGGCCACCGCAATCAAAAAACGGTTTTAGAGACCTCTCTTACCCAGTTTAATCCCGTTAAAACCCTTCTTTTTCTTTCAATCTCGACTTGTAGGCGGCATGATAACATAACATTCGGTATAAAAGTAATTCTTCCCAAAATTTTAGCATACCACCCCCGTTGAGCAGATTTTTCGAGGGTCAGCTATGGCCTTACCTTTTGTTTATCAAAGTTTCAGATAGTCGATAGCTGCTCTTTATAGCCACTTTGAAGCCCGGCAAAAAGCTGCGATATAGTGACATTACAAGCATTTCGATTTCAAAATTCGAATTTTCGTGGCAAAATTATACTTGTTCTTTTTAAATTGGTCGCCAGTTTCAATCTCAACTACTGTCTTTTAGCTGAGATAGCGTAAAGACCGCATCACACCGGGGAACCACCGCGGCCACCGCTTTCCTCCCCCCTTCTTCCCGGTCCACCAGGATGATGACCTGGACCACTTCCAACCCGAACTCCCGGGCTGCGTCCACGGCCTGCAGAGCGGAGCCCCCGGTGGTGACCACGTCTTCCAGTATAACCACCCGGTCGCCTGGGTTGACATCTCCCACCACCCGACCTCCGGCGCCGTAGTCCTTGGTGAATTTCCTGACGGCAAAGGCGTTGATGGGCTTGCCTTTCCGGAAGCTGACCAGGGCCGCGGCGTGGGCCAGGGGGTCGGCCCCCATGGTGAGGCCGCCCACGGCCTGCACCTCCAGGTCTTTGATGAGGTCAAAGATGATCTCCCCCATCAAAGCCAGGCCCTCGGCGCTGTGGGTCACCGGCCGGCAGTCCACGTAATAGGGGCTCTCCCGGCCCGAGGCCAGCTTGAAGGGCGGGTCCGGGCTGTAGCGGTAGGACTTTTCTTTGAGCAACTCCAGGAGTCGGCGCCTGGCGGCCTCCATGTACTTTCCCCTCCTCACTTCCCCCGTGACGGTACCGGGCCGCTGGCCGGGAACGGCCTAGAGACTGGAGTCGCCAACCCTTCCCCCTGGTCATAGCCCACCAGCCGGAGATACTCCGTAATGGCATCCCGGGTGGAGCTGAAGGCGATGTCCTCCCAGGGAATGTCTACGGGTGCGAAGATCCGAGCCTCTTGTTCCTCATCGCCAGGAGCCAGCTCCCCGGAGAGATATTCCGTGATATAAGACAGCACCACCGTACGGGAATGGTGATAGGAGTGGACATTGAGGAGCCGCGCCACCCGGACGCTGAGGTTGGCTTCTTCGAGGGTCTCCCGCACCACCGCCTCCTCCACCTTCTCCCCCAGGTCCACAAACCCCCCGGGCACCACCCAGAGGCCGTAACCCGGCTCGATGGACCGGCGCACCATGACCAGCCCCCCCTGCCAGGGCACCAGGGCCAGGACCGCCAGCTTGGGATCCAGATAAAAAATAAAGCCGCAGGCGGTGCACACCAGCCGTTCGGGTTCCCCCGCCTTGATCAGGCGGTTCTCCAGGCGCCCCCCACACAGGGGGCAAAATTTGTAGCTCTCAGGCCCGGGCCAGCTCACTTTCTCACCTTATTGAAACCACAGACCCACCACCATGATCTTGTCCTGGCGCTTGGAAAGCACCAGCTTGATCAGGATGTCGTTTTTCGTCTCGGAGAACTTCCCTTTCCAGAGGACGATGGTGTAGCGCTTTTGGTTTAAAAAACCCAAATATTCTTTGTCTTTATATTTACCCAATTTCTTTAGAAGTTGACTCCGCACCTGCTGGAATTTCTCCTTATTAATGGCTTCCCGCAGGGTGTCGTCGAAATCGCGTGAATATTGATCATACTTCCCCTGGTTGAAACCCACCATTAAATTTTCCAGGATGGGCGTGGCCACGGCCTTTACCTGTTCGTTCGTCTGGCCCACAAAGTCAGCCGCCGCCGAAATTGCCAAAAACAGCACCGCCACCATGATCAGGGTGCTCACCACAGGCTTTCTCATGTCTTTATCTCCTGAAAAAGGTTTTGCCCGAGATTAATACAGATTAATGGGGGTGGGCGAAAAGGTCAACAAAAAGACCAGGATAGTCACCACCCCCAAAACCTGGCGCCGCCGGTCCAGGGGAATCCAGTCATAGTAGGGCGGCGGATGGCGAAATCCCAGCACCGTCATAAGCACGGCCCAAACAAGCCAGCCCGGCCAGGTCAAGACCCCGAGGACGACCAGCATGCCGAGGCAGGCGATGGAGATGCGGCGGTGCCAGTTGGGAAAGAGGGCGTAAATGACGTGCCCCCCGTCCAACTGTCCCACGGGCAGGAGATTGAGAGCGGTGATCAACAAGCCCAGCCACCCGGCAAAGGCCACCGGATGGAGGAAGACGTGGTCATTGGGCCCCAGAGGCCCCAGGATAAGCCAGCACACCAGCTTAAAGAGGAGCGGCTCTCCCAAGACAATGCTCTCCCCCGCCCCGGCAGGCAGCGACACGATCCGGGACAGTTTGAGACCCACCACCAGCACCGGCAGCCCCACCAGAACACCGATGAGAGGCCCGGAACAACCCACGTCCAACAGGGCCCGCTTGTCCAGGATGGGGGAGCGGATGCGGATTAAGGCCCCGAAAGTGCCCGGTAGGGGAGGCGGAAAAGGCAGTCCCGGGAGGAAATAGGGGAGACTCACGTTCAACCGGTGTCGCCGGGACATCAGGTAATGACCCATTTCATGGGCCGCCAGAATGGCGATAATGCTCAAAGAAAAGGGAATCCCCTTGTACACCATCCAAGGGTACTGGAAAAGGTTCACCCCGGACTGAAAAGCCCCGGCCACCATGGTGGTGGCAACCGTGGCCAGGAAGAGGGCGAGATGCAGGAAAATCCGGCGGGGGCTGGGAGACTCCCAGGCCCGGGGAAGCTCGCCAGCGGGCGGCCAGGACTGAGGGGTCTCGGGGGTTATCTCAGACAAGCATATGCTCCTGACTTTCTGGATCGGCCCACAGGGAGCCGGTCCGCAAGTCTCTCAGTTCAAAAAATGTCATTTTCCGGGGATTTCGAAACCTTCACCCGCCGGCCCCGGCGCGGCTGCTCCTTCGGCGTCGGCTTCTTGTCGGGTACTTTGGGGGCCGGACCGGAGGCCTTGGTTTTCAGGTACTTGTGGCCCACCGTGACCTGGAGGTTTACCTGTTCCTGTCGGGTAAGGGGACGGCAGACGCCCCGAGCCAGCCGTCCTAGCCGCAAAGGTCCCAAAGCTATACGCTTGAGTTTCAGCACCGGGTGGTTGACGCTCTCCAGCAGACGCTTGATAAGATGATGGCGCCCTTCCCATACGGTGATTTCCACAATGGTCTTGTTGCTTCCCCGCTTCAACAGCGTGACTTCGGTGGACACCGGGCGGTCGTCCAGCTCCATGCCGGCGGACAGTTGCTGCAAAACAACCTCGCCCATTTCTCCGACCACGGTCACCCGGTAGGTGCGGGGGACCTGGTACCGGGGATGCGTCAGGCGCTGAGCCAACTCACCATCGTTGGTAATCAGCATAAGCCCGGTGGCGTCATAGTCCAGGCGGCCCACGGGATACAGGCGCCCGTATTCTTTAGGCGCCAGGTCCATAACGGTGCGCCGGCCCTCAGGGTCTTGGGTGGTGGAGACATAGCCATACGGCTTGTGAAGCATCAGGGTGATGGGGGCCCCGGGCAGGCGCACCCGCCGTCCCTCTACCTGCACACGGTCCTTGTCAGGGTCGATTTTAACCCCCAGCTCAGTGACCACCTGGCCGTTGACCTTGACCTTTCCAGCCTGGATCAAGCCCTCCGCCTGCCGGCGAGACGCCACCCCCGCCCGGGACATAAATTTTTGTAGACGCTCTAGTGTCATGGGTATGGTGATTTTGGGGGAGGGGGCCAAGGGTCACAGAACCTTCCCCCCTCCCCCAAGCCCCCTCCCCCAATCCCTTATGGGTCTTTTTTCCCTGGGTGGGCGTGGCATCGGCCACGCCCACCTCAGGCACCCAAAGGGTTGGGAGGCGGGTGTGGGTGGAGGTCAGGGAGCCGCGCTCCCTGGCCCTCCCCCCACTTATTCGTTTTGCTAATTGTCCACTTGAGCGCAGCTCAAGTCCAACATTGGAAATCCAGATTAAACGCGATGGCTTCCCGCACCTCCGCCATGGTCCGGCGGGCGGCGACCCGGGCTCGGGCGTTCCCCGCCAGGAGAATTTCGGTAACTTCCCCGGGGTTATTCTCGTAATACTGCCGCCGCTCCTGAATGGGCGCCAGGTTGGCCAGAAGAGCTTCCGCCAGCATTTTCTTGCAGTCCACGCACCCGAGCTTAGCGGCCCGGCATTCCACCACGATTTCTTCAATAGTTTCTGTGGCCAAATTAAGGCGGTGGAAGGGGAAGGCCAGGCAGCGGTCCGGTTCCCCCGGGTCCTTACGGAAGGGCCGCTGGGTATCGGTGACCATGCCCCGCACCTTGGTGGCGATGACCTCCGGGGTATCGCTCAGGTAGATACAGTTATTGTAGCTCTTGCTCATTTTGCGGCCGTCGGTACCGGTGAGTTTGGGTATCTCGGTGAGGAGGGCCTCCGGCTCCGGGAAGATGGGCTGGTAGAAGTGGTTGAAGCGCCGGGCGATCTCCCGGGTCATCTCCACGTGGGGCACCTGGTCCACCCCCACCGGCACCCCGTGGGCCTTGTACATGAGAATGTCCGCGGCCTGCAGCACCGGATAACCCAGAAAGCCATAGGTAGCCAGGTCCTTGTGAGCCAGTTCCTGGACTTGATCCTTGTAGGTAGGGTTGCGCTCCAGCCAGGGCACCGGGGTAAACATGGCGAAAATCAGATAGAGTTCGGCGTGTTCGGGCAGGGCCGACTGCACGAACAGGGTGGACTTTTCCGGGTCCAGGCCCACGGCCAGCCAGTCCATAAGCATCTCGGGGATGTAGTTCCGGATTTCTTGAGCGTCCTCATACTCGGTGGTCATGGCATGCCAATCCGCCACGAAGTAGAAACACTCGTAATCTTCCTGAAGGCTGACCCAGTTGTAGAGGGCCCCGTAAAAATTGCCCAGATGCAGCTTGCCCGTGGGCCGCATGCCGCTGAGGATGCGTTTTTTAGCGCCTGCCTGGTCCATCTAGGTTAACCCCTCCACTGCTTCCGGGTGCATGGGCATTCTCCTCTCGGTAAAATTGGAACTTGTGTATGGGAGGAAAAAGATTTTTTCCTTTTTTATAACATTTACTTCCTATGTAAGACTGCAATTAAGGCTGACCAGAAATCACTAACATTATATCGACTCAAATTAACTTATTGCTTGATAGTTGTCAGTTGAAAAACTTCTTCCATTGAGTTTTTATACTTATAGAGGGATTTAACAATGCCGACTTTTTCGGCAAACCAAAAAACTGCCTCATTCATGGGCATTTTGGGGGGATACGTTAATTTTACCTTCACACAGTTATCAAAGGTGCCAGCCGGAACAACCACTGTCTCATTGACGCTTTCGACAAACCCCTTAGGAATCTCTCCTCCTCCCCAGGTAGTCCCCACTTTAAGGGGATTTTTTAAATAATAAAACGGGGTTGGAAAAGGTTTTGGCTGGCCATCTTTCCCAGTTTGGGTTGCTAAGAATAATACACCATCCTTATCATTGTGAAAAAAAGCAAGAAACTCGCTTTTAACATTATTGGCCTTTTTTATTTCATATTTTCTTGGTGTGGCAGTCTTTTTTTCTACCATTCTTGAAGGGAGATTGCTTACTGTTAATTTACTTTTATCATCAATTTCAGTTCCTTTTTTTCTGGTAACATCATATTCTAAAACTAATCCTTCATCTAAAGGGAAAAATGTTTCAAAATGCTTTCCGAATAACTTAAAACCCACCAGACTGAGGGAAATAATAAAAATCAAAAAAACCATAGTTTTCCGGGAAAGACCAGCAATCATATGAACTCCTATCAAAGTAATAATTCTAGGCAACTTCACCCATCAAAAAAGTTAATGTCTGAGGACTTCGGCCCCGGGAGTCCCCACGACTTTTCCTGTTGGGGCGTACCGGCTCTGCCATTTCCGGCTGACCAGCTTTCCAGCCCGGCCTGCCATCTTGGTAAACTTATCATTTCTCCATCAAGAGGCCATCCAAAAAACCTTCCACCTCCCGCAGAACTTCCCCCAGCTCCTGGCTGGTGTCCAACCGCAAGAGGGGCTGATCCGCCTCCGTCATCGGCTCAAAATCCTCCACCTGCAGGTCGAGGAGCTCCAGACGGCCGTCCGAAATGGCGGTGGCGTTTTTCATCCGGCGGGTAAGGCGCGCCCGCACCACCTCCTGGGGACAGGAACATAACACAAAAACCGCCTGAGCCCCCATCTCCCGGGCCAGGTCCCTGACCCGCGCCCGCTCTGGGGCGCTCTTGAAGGAGCCGTCCAGGATCACGGCTGCAGCTCCTGCTTGGAGAAGTTCTTGTGCCTGGAGGCGCATTTCCCTGTAGGTCTGCCGGGAAAAATCCTCCTGGTAGATGCCCTGGCCAAACTCGAAGCGAGCCGGGGCGGTGGGACTGAGCCCCGCCAGGTCCTTTCTGACCCTGTCGCTGGAGATCAACGGCCAATCCCGAGCCTTGGCCAGAGCCTGGGCCAGGTTAGTTTTACCCACCCCCATCAGCCCGAAAATCACCACCACGAGTCGATCCACCGCCCTCCCCTTTGGGCATACTTCCCCGCCAGGGTGAAGTAGGCCCGGGCCGCCTCCCGGGCCTGGTCCTGCTCCCCTCGGGGCACCTCCGGTTCGCTGGCGGCCAACGCGTTGATCTTCCCCCGGACACAGGCCCGGTAACACTCGTAAAAGTCCAGCATGATGGCTAGAGCTTGGTCCGCGGCGGCTGCGGCAAAGCTCGCGATGAAGTGGCGGCTGAGGTCGGTTAAACCATGGAAGTCCAGGTCCATGGCCAGAAAGGCCACGTCGGCCGCCACATCACCATAACGGAATCGGGGGTTAAATTCAATGCAGTCAAAGACGTGAATGCCGTTTGCCAAGCAGATGTTCCGCATGTGCAGGTCCCCGTGGCAGTCCCGGATACGTCCCTCTTTGAGGCGCCGCCGGAAAAGCGGCCGCTGGGCCGTCAGAAAGCCCCGGGCAAAATCCCGGATCTCCTCGAAGAGCTCCCGAGACAGGACCTCCCCCACCAGGCCCTTCATGCGGGCGAAATTCTCCTCATGGTTGTAGGTGATGACCGCCGGTTCTCCATAGCGGTTGATGTGAGGACCGGTGGCCGCCTTTCGGTAGAAGGGCGCCAGCACGGCCACCAACCGGTCCATGACCTCTGGGGTAAGCTCCCCCCGGTCTGCCACTTCGTCCATCATGCGCTCCTGGGGCATGCGCACCATTTTCAGAATATATTCCACCGGATGTCCCTCGCCTCCCACCCGCACCCCGGCTCGAGAAACGGTGACGGGTAAGACCGCCAGATAGATGTGGGGACACATGCGCCGGTTGAGGGTGAGCTCCTGCTTCAGGTAGTGGTGGCGCCGCCTCAGGGTGGTAAAGTTCAAAAACCCCAGGTCCACCGGCTTCTTCATTTTGTAAGCGAAGCGGTCCGTGAGGAAAACCCAGGAGATATGCGTTTGGATGAGGGTAACGGAGGCGGTGATCTCCGGATACGCCCCCGGTTCGAGGAGCGCCGCAACTAAATCCATTCAATAATTATATCAAAAACTTCTACTTGAATGCTTAAGAAGACAGCCGCATTCCGATAGCTTCCCAGGGGCGTAGGGTTATAATTATATATTTGAGATTATTGCAAATAGTTTTTTGGGAGAGGGGGCCAGGGGTCGCGGACCCCTGCCCCCTCTCCCCAACCCTCTCCCCCAACCCCTTACATATTTTGAAAAAATCGAGGCCTTGGGCCCGATTTCCCCAAAGTTTAAGGGGGTTGGTGAAAGCCATCAACAGTGGTTCCAGACAAGGAATTTTGAGCCGCATGCTCTTACGCTCCTCTTTAGCCAAACCAATTTTACCACCGTTGCTCTAGGGAACTATGGCTCCTGCTCACCAGGCTCAACCCCTGCATCCCTCCCGCTTCCTCATCGCCGTGTGTTGTGGCCTGGGGTTTGCCAGCTACGTCTCCTCGTACATGCGTATTCCCGTGGTGCCCCTGTTTGCCCTGGAGTTGGGCGCGGGCGCCGTTACGGTGGGCTTCATCAACTCCGCCTTTCTTCTCACCACCGGGGTCTGCGCCTTTCCCCTGGGCTTGCTGGCGGACCGCTGGGGACGCAAGCCGGTGGTCACGGCCGGACTCCTCATCTCGCTTGTCACCGCGCTCCTCCTGTCCGTGAGTGTCGCCCCCTGGCAACTAATGGTCATCTATCTCTTTTTTGGCCTGGGTTTGGCGGCCATCGGCCCCACCCTGATGGCCTATGTGGCGGACCTCTCCCCACCCACTCAACTGGGCCAATCCTACGGGTTCTATACCCTGGCCATTTATTCCGGCATGAGCCTGGGTCCGGCCCTGGGAGGCTGGATGGCCCAGGGGCTGGGGTTTCGTCTTCTTTTTGTCATTGCTGCTGTGCTGGTGGGGTTGGTAACCTGGCTGGCCGTGGTCCTGCTACCCGGGGTCAAAAACCCCGCGGGCCACCCGGCAACCCCCGCCAAAAATCCTGTTTCCTGGCGACAGCTTCTCAGCAATCGTCATCTTCTCGGCTGCTGGCTCATAACCATAGGGGGCTGCTTCGGCTTTGGCGTCTTTATTACTTTTGCTCCTCTGTACGCCCGAGACCAGGGGCTCTCGGTGGGCCACATCGGCCTGATCTTTGCCTGTCAGGCCGGGGCGAACGCCCTCTCCCGCATCCCCTTCGGCCGACTCAGCGATCGGGTGAAGCGGCGCTGGGTCGTGGCAATTATCGGCAGTTTGGTTCTGGGCGCCTCCTTAATGGGCTTTGGTCAGGCCCACACCCTGCCCCAGTTTCTCTTCGCCGCCACGGGCATGGGGCTGGCCATGGGGCTGGGCTTCACCCCGGTGGGGGCCCTGATTGCCGAAGTGGTGCCCCCGGAAGCCCGGGGGCTGGCCATGGGGGGCTACAACACCTGCATTTATCTCAGCATGATGCTCAGTTCCGCAGTAATGGGGGTAGTCATCAGCAGGATCGGCTATGAAGCTAGCTATGCCCTGACGGGGCTGGTGGTGGCTCTGACCACCGGGGGATTTTACGTGCTCATCCGGGATTTTTCCGGACCGGAAAAAGAAAATCCATAATTCTTCTTGTAAAATAATCGGAAGACAAAGCATGTTTGCTTGGACAATCACTGGACCATCAAAGCCAGTACTTGATTGCCAAAGTTAGCGATTATTTAAAAGCCGTTTTTATTCCCCCCTTTTTTAAAGGGGGGTTCGGGGGGATTTGTCTATCTACTTGAAATTACTTTTTATCCTTCTTTTTCAAAGGGGCACTTTATTCGTTCCTAACCTTTAAGGAGGCTTCCAATTACTTACTCTTATTTTTCCAACCAAGAACCAGGATGACGACATGGTTTTACCAGGACGCGGGCCGGGGCTTTCCCCTGGTGCTGCTGCACGGCTTTGGGGCTTCCAGCTTTTCCTGGCGGGAGAATATCGGCCCCCTGTCTCAGCACTATCGGGTCCTGGCCCCGGACCTCCCGGCCCACGGCCGCACTCCGGCTCAGGTGGTTCCTGATTTCCGCCTGGAGACCCTGGCCCGGGAACTTCTCCGCCTGCTTGACCACCTGGGCGTGGAGCAGGCGGCCCTGGCCGGCAATTCCCTGGGGGGCAGCCTGGCCCTGCTTCTGGCCCGGGAGGTCCCGGAGCGTTTCCCGGCCCTGGTTCTTTTAGCTCCGGGCGCGACCCCCACACACGTTCCCCGGATTTTTAACCTTCTGCGTCTCCCTTTCTTAGGCCTGGCCGCGGCGGCCTGCCTGGGCCCCTGGATTGTGCCGCCGGCTCTCCGGCTAGTCTACCACCGTCGTGACCTCATCACCCCGGAGGTGGTGGCCGGCTACGCCGCCACCTTCCGCCCCCTGGCCAACCGCCTGGCCCTGCGGCAACTGGCCCGCCTGGTGGATGACTGGCCCCCGGCCCGGGTGGAGGATCTTTTACAAAAAATTCGCCAGCCTACCTGCCTCATCTGGGGGGAGCGGGACCTCGTCCTGCCGGTGGAACTGGCCCAGTGGCTCAAGGCGCGCCTCCCCCAGGCCGAACTCCACCTCCTCCCCGACGTGGGCCACGCCCCCCAGGAGGAAGCTTCGGGCCTGGTCAACGAAATTCTCATTGCTTTTTGGGCCCGATCATTAAAGAATTAACCTGAGAGCGCGCTGCACCTCCCGAAGCATTTCTGCCCTGGCGCAGTTCCTTCTCCCCTTTCCCCGGAAAGGCACATTCTAACCAGCGGAGGATCAAGGGCCCATTTCTAAGCCCTAATGACCATGGACAAAAACATCATTCCCTTTGAGAAGGCCAAACGTTCCGTCAAGGAAGTGGTGGAGAGCTTCTGCCAGGACCTGGACGACATTGAGGAGATTGTCATCATTGCCAAGGACCGGGAGGGCGAGTGGATTTTCGCCAACTCGGAGCTGGAAAACGAACTGGAGTGGATCGGCAGCCTTTACAAGTTCATCAACAAGGGCATTATGGAGGACGACGAGGACTTTTGATGGGAAACAGTCAGCAGCAAGTCATCCTGCCGCAAACAACACCATATTGTCAAAATATCGAATATTTTTGGGAGTAACAAGAAGAGCGTATAGATAGCAGCAACCTTGAATTCTGATGTCTGGATGCATAAGCTGGAGTGTTCTGAGCGTAGTTCAGCCAAAAACAATATCAGAGTGGGTGGCCAAGATACAGACGCTAACAGATGCTTATGGGGAAATTATAACGAGAATGGAAGATCCAGGCGTTATTCTTTTCACAATGCTCTCATGATAAAGCGCATTGCCTATCCCTTAAAACCTTAGATATGGAGATTAACTATGTTAAAGGCAGTCGACATAAAGGAGATAGCAGGTTGGGACGGTAGAGATAATAAAACATATTGGATAGGGGATTTTTCGATAAAGTTCTTTTATTTTGACACTACAGAGATAAAAGCAAGCGGGGTCTCTACAAATGATGATGTGAGTCTACTGCGTGAACTTGAGTTACAGATTCAGCAAGTCGCTGATGTCCAATTCGGATTAGGACAAACGAAAATCACTTCTAAAATTAAAAGAACTTCATTAGAAATAATTGTCACTTTATCTGCTGTTCTCGTTGCCACATATAAATTTTTTAAAGATTATGAGGACTTTAGAAATGGTATCATTGCTTTTTTAGGTGACATAAAAAAGATGAGTTATCGTTTACATAATATCGTTAGGAAGCATTTGGGTTATCCGAAGAAGAAAATATTTGATGAGGAACTTAGGCTGGTGTCTAGTTACTACTATAATCACATTCGGGAGATAGCTCATTCTGAGAAAAAGGCGGTAGAGCAGATGATGGATCTGGTGGGAAAATGGGGGGCTCTCCTGGGTTATCATGGAGATATGGATGATGACATCCAAAGTGATGTCAGTTCTCGTGATGCTGAACACGCAATGAAAGATGCAGTGGCTGCACTCGTTTTCTTGGTCAAAAAGAGATTCGTTCAGCTTTCCGAGGAGGAAAAGATTCAGGAATTCATGTGTCTATACCCATATATGGCCGTACTCTTTCTCAATAAGGAGGCTTTTAGCTGGGATTCGAACCAAAAGATCGATGAGATACTTAATGACCCAGGCAACGAGCCCTTCTTTGAACAACTCGAAGCTTGGCTGCGAACCCACAGAATCTTTGGGAAGAGCCCTGAGAAGCAGAAGCAGATCATCGAAACTGCCTATGATAAGCATAAAAACACGTTAAAGCGTGACCACAGCCACTGAGCTGCATGGCATTGACTTGCTTTCGTCTACCATACTCCCGCTACTAACTTGCCAATATGCACTTATCCTCTTCTCTTGAAAAATTGGTGATAAGGTGGGCATATCAGAAGATAAACTTCTGAGTGGCGCATTGCGGAGATATGGCAGATATACGTCATATTCATTCCTTTGACCTGGCCCATCAATGTCCCCCAGGGTAATAAAAAAACCCGCCGGGCGGGGGCGGGCCACGTGAAGACAAACTGCTTATGAACCTATTTTCTGTCAGCTAATCAAGTGCTCCAGGTTGAGAGTTCCCCCTGTTCCCGGATCTGTTAATAGGCCTATATTTTGAAATCGCTGTCGGCCCATTTCATCCGGACGATCTGGCCGGAGCTCTTGATTAGGGGTTTGCCGTCGTCTAGATAATCATCGGTAATCCGGGTGGTGAGGCCGGTTTCGGAGACCAGGCGGATCGTGTTAAGGTAAGAGGGATCTCGGTAGTCGCCTCCCTTGGCACTAGGTTTAATGCCCTAGCCCATGAGATTCTCGGTCTTAAACACCATGACTGGGACTTTAGAGCCCCCACTAAGAGAAGATAAGGTCTCTTACCTATATTTCTTTTTTTCTTCTTTGCCCCACTTTACAAAATTCCCCAGGCGGAACAGAGCCTGAGGATGGGACCATAGCCTCAGTTTGGCTTAAACGGGCCTTCTTAGCCAATTTTTCCAAAACCCCATCACTGGACACCTATTTCCGGAATTAACAGGCATAACCGGCCTACATTAAAATCCCCCGTTTCTGACAATGTAAGGCAGCCTCAACTTAGCGTGACGGCGCGGTCTGACGAATAGTCTCTTCCCGTCCGAGAATTTCACAAAAATCCACTTGTCACTGGGGTTATAAGCCGTATAGGTCTTAAAATGCAGTTCAAAACGGGGAAATTTAAAAAACCTCTTCCTGAGCACCGAGCCGAAAGTATTGGAAGTAAGCTTGCGGCTGGGGTTAGAGGCTGCAGAGGTTTGCAATTGTGAGTTGAAATTGGGGAATTGGAACACCTTCTTCGTGGTCACTGCGGTGAAGGGATGGGAGGAGCCGACCGGAAGGTGCCCATCGCCGAGATGCTGTGGGAGGGAGTACACCCAATGGTAGAGAAACGCAAGGCTATTGCCGTTATCAAGCCATCCCGGAGGGGGTCTAACATTATTCTTTGAGGGGTCGTCGGTTATAACCGCATTCACCTGCTGTTGAGCCCCGACAGGATCGAAGCTGGCTTGGTACATATAGATCAGGTCATTGTATATTTTAAAATCTGCCTGTCCCTGCGTTCCCCCCTCAAATTTGGCTGGAGGCTGGTTAACCAGGGCATCATAATTCATTTTCTGATAGCCATTCTGGTTCAAGGTAAGATAGAGGGATCCCCCGCCAAAGGGCAGGAATTCGAGGGCATGGTTGCCCTCCCGGGAAAAATTTGGGGTCGAATAATTCGCCGGCGTACCTGGAGCCTGGAAGAAATTCGCCAACGAGTTGGAAGTATCAAAAGTATTGCAGAACATGTTGCTATCCAGGTAGAAATTGCCGCTGGTCACCGCGTCTTCATTGAACACATAGCGGCGGGAGCAATCGGTTTCGGAAGCATACATATAGGCGGCCCGGTCACTCATGCTGGAGTTGTTGGTGAGCTCGGCCCACAGTAGCATGCCGTACCAGGCGTTGATCGCCTCCGACCAGGACTCCTGGTTCTCTCCACTGGAATATTGCTGACCGCCCCCGGCGGAAGAACTTCCTATATAGGCATCAAAAAAGCGGTAAGGTGGATACACCGCCGTGTCAGTTGCAGAGTTGGCCTGGTCGTTGTAATCGCCGGCCAGGCTGCGGATCAGATGCTCCACCATAGTGCCATATTCGGTCACAAAAGAGGGGTTGTACTTGCCATACACAAATGCGGCTCGGATGAAGTAGCCCAAATGAAAGTGCATATCGTTGAGGGCCCGGGCCAAAAAGAATCCGTCAGCTTCCGTGAGCGGGTTGGTGTTGGTATTCACACCCGGCGGGTAGGGCATCATGATGTTCCAGTTGGCATAGTAGCCGAAGCCGGTGGGAAGGACGTCCTGGGTATTGTTCGGGTTTTGTTGGCCGGCACCGGCGATGTCAAGCCATCTGACCAGTCCGTCATACAAATACCCTTGCAAATCATCTAGGCCTCCTGGGCCATTGTAATTGAGTTCTTCGGCAATCATGTAATTGTTGGCCACGGAGCTGAGGAGTTTCGCCCACCCATAACTGTCATTACCGCTAACCGTGCCAGTCCCCCAGGCGATCTCCCAGTCCCACTTCAGAGAACTTTGCAGTGTGCTCGTATCGCCGCCCCCCGTGGTGAAATCAACTAGAGGCAGAACCGGGCGCAGAGTAGGGGGCATGGTATATTCCAGGACAAAGCCGGTTCCTTCGACCAGCCGCATCTGTCCGTTGTAATCGCCTTCGTAGAAATTGGGGTCGTCAAAGAGCCTGGATTCCACGGCGTTGGTGGCATAGCCCCGGGAGTTCGTATACTGATAGCTTGCATCGTAAACGCTGCCATAGGGCTGAGTGTTGTTCGCGTCCGTATCCAACACCTGGTCCAGGTTTGCCTGCTGATGGGGGTACAAGGCAAAAAGGGTCTCATTGCTAACCGCCGGCGCTCCGGTGCCTACATCTATCATGTTGTAGGTGAAGGTGCCGGTGACGGTATCTGAGCCCTCGTAGTCCGGCTCAAACATTGTGCCCAGCTTGTACGTACCACTTTCGAAATTGGCCACGCTGGGGTCTCCGGTGTTCCCTGGGCGCTGGAAGGCGTGCGTCTTGAACAGACTTACCAGATCGGCCAGGGTCCCATCCTGGGCCATAGTTGCCATATTAATATTTTGCGGCAGGGCGGCGACCACGATAAAAGTGGTGGTGCTGGTGTTATCAGCTCCGGTCAGGAGTAACTTGGTTATGCTTTGAGCAGCACTGCCGCCGTAAATCCAGGTCCAATAGGTCCCCGGCGGCCCGAAGGCGGCATAATTGCGGCCGTTGACCGTAAAGGCGATGGCGTTGGCATTCGCTCCTGCCGCCTGGGTGCCGGTCCCACCGATTCCAGCCCAGTCACTCTGCGTCGACGTCGAGGTGAAGTTATTGTTCGGCAGGTAGAGTACCGGAGCCGCCGCCTGGGGATTGCTATACTGGACTTGCAGCATGGGATAATTGGTGGGATTGGCCTGTGGGAACCCGTCGGGATATTCCACCCACATGTAAGGGCTGCCCCGGGCTGCAGTGGCCCGCAATCTGGGGGCGGTGGTGGACCCCTGGCCGGCAGCGTTGTTCTGGAAGAGGGTGTCATAAGTCACATGCCAGGTGCTATACTCCACCAGGGCCGTATTGGGATATTTCCCAACCGGTCCGTATCCCTGGGCACCACCGATTCTATCCACCCCAAAACCATTATTAGTGATGCCCACCGTAGCCACAACCTCATTGAAACCCAGGCCCTCGACCGTGTAATCGGGAAGCAACGCCGGGCCCTCGTAAAGGGGCGGCAGGGGATCGGGCCAGTCAAAGTACGGCTGCCGGCAGCCCACGCCGTCTGGAATGGACCAGACATTGAGAGGGGAAGGGGTGATAATGTTCATCGGCGTTGGGTTGCCTTCGCCATCTATCTTGTAGATAAGGGAAGTCCACCATTTCGAGGTCACGAAGGCGCCGTTGGGAGAGCCAATAATGTTATCTCCCCACCCCGGGGGCTGAGGTTCCGTGGAAAACGGCTGGATGCTCCCGGGATATCCTAGTTGGTAGCTGCCCTTGTCCACCGGAACATATTACTCAGAGCATTTAATTGATTAACTTTTCATGCAGCATATCGAACATGTTTTCCCATGAAATAGTTGGCGACGATGTCAGGTTTGCATTGGCGGCTGCGGAGGTAGCTCCTCAGCCTACTCATCAACTCCGTTTGACTGCTGGGGCGTTGACGACCCAGGGCATTGCTTTTGACATCTTGATTGAGCAATTCGTCCG